>JAEOSX010000057.1 GCA_016840135.1 Candidatus Hermodarchaeota archaeon | reverse complement strand
CTTTGCATTAGGATTATATGGATGTCTATTGGGATGTTGGTGGCTTGGCGGATGGATGCGAGCTGGGGTATTGACATATCGGCAACTGGATTGAAGCTGCCCGCTCCTAGCTCTTCGAGTAGTTTTCCGCCCGCGGGGGAGGCGTGTCCTGCGAATATACTGACTTTGAATGTGATGTCTTTGGGGATTTCACCAATTTCTTTTAGTTTGTTGAGTGCCCAGAGGAGTCCTTCGTCGATGACTAGAAACCCCTTGAACCCTAGATCGATGCCGCGTTTGATATCGGTGATGACTTCGACGAGTTTGTCGGTGCCACGGAATCGCATTCCTGAAAGTGCACCTTCTGGAGTGGCGACTTGTCGACCGACGTCCCAGCTGACACGGGGACCCGGCGTGAGGATAACTTCCATTTTGGCATCATGCGCGAGTTGGGCGAAGCGGGTTAACTCCTTGTCGTCTAGGAGTGTAGCACCCATTACTACGCTAATTAAACGGTGGACGGGCATATCCCGTTTTTCGGACTCGTCAATAAGCGCTTCGAGAACTTCAGGTCTTTCGACCCCAGAAATCTCGATTCGGTATCCCGCGCCGTCGGGGAACCGCTTATCGCTAGTCGGGAGATCATAAGCGTCTTGTCCGGGCAGACCAATCTTCTGTAGGGCTTTCCGGACCTTTTGATAAGATTTCAGGCTCACCATTGTAAACCCTCAAGCAGCCAGCACTTGGCTGTATCGCTTACAAAAAGTTTGCAGTTGTAGGAGTTATGACCCGAGGAATGATGTAAAGGCTCTTGGAGAAGGGTTTTATCAACTGAACTGACCTACATCTTATTTGACCCCGTTTCCTTTGGCTATCTTTAATCCACCGAGGCCTCCGTTGCGGAGTTGCGAGGAAAGTGGGTTTAGTCGAAGCGGGGTCACATCTTCACAAATTATTCCCTTCTATCTAGACGCACTATCAGGGTTAGTTAACGATGCATATTGACGAGATAGTAACACCAGCATTGCTAGTTGACAGAACAAAGTTACTCCGAAACATTGGTATGATGGCAGAAAAAGCGCGCCAGAGCGATGTTGCTCTCCGTCCTCATATCAAAACACACAAATGTCTAGAAATTGGACGCCTCCAGATGAAGGAAGGTGCGACTGGAATAACAGTGTCAACACCCGCTGAGGCGCTGGCATTCATCGAAGGAGGATTCTCAGATATAACCTTGGCTTTTCCACCTTCACCTGATAAGATACCCGTTCTTCTTGATATTGCTAGACAATCGTCATTGAAAATCATAGTAGACAACCCTAACATCATCAGAGCGCTGGAGGCAAAGTGTGCAGAAGCAAAAGTGACGCTAGATGTACTACTGAAGGTTGATTGTGGTTACCATCGATGCGGTATTGACCCATCCAAGAGTGGGGCCCTCACATTACCGCAGTCCATCGATGAAGCCCCTCATCTACGATTCCGCGGCATTCTGACTCACGCAGGTCATGCCTACGATGCAGCTTCAATTGAAGAGATTGCTCAGGTTGCCTTACAAGAACAGGAAACGATGGTTAGCTTCGCTGAAATGCTGCAAGACAAGGGTCTTACGTCTGAGATTGTTTCTATAGGATCAACTCCTACATGTATGATAGCAGATGGGTTCATGAAGGGCATTACAGAAGTACGTCCAGGTAACTATGTGTTCTTTGATGCTACTCAAGTAGCTCTTGGCGCGTGCAAACTACAGGATTGTTCCCTTACGGTACTAGCAAGTGTTGTTAGTGTCCAACATAATCATATCGTTGTAGACGCAGGAGCTACCGCTCTATCACAAGACGCCGGTGCAACACATATTATTCCAAACAGGACCTTTGGAATAGTCTTGATTGATTTCAGCAGCAGCTCACCAGCTGCTGGTGTAAAAATAGGCTCTCTTTCGCAAGAACACGGTAAAGTCTACTATAAAGACAAATCTGCATTGAAATCATTCAAGCCGGGCGACCGCCTGCGAATTATACCTAATCATACATGTTTGACGGCGAACCTATTCAATCAATACATGGTTGTAGAAAAAGATCAAGTAAAAACGACTTGGAAAATTCAGCGTCAACGCTATGCAAAAGATTTAGAATAACGCTCCTTAAAATCGAGTTACACCCAATGTTGGATATTGACAAGCTTCCAAAACCATTCCTTGAGCGTTTCAGCGCTCTCCTAGGGGATGAATTCGACCAGTTCCTTAGAAACCTAGCCCAGCCAAGCGAAAACTTCGTACGTGTCAACACGCTCAAGGTCCCCCTTAAGGATGGGCAAGAGCGACTAGCAGAGATGAACATCGAGGCGATGCCCCTCCCTTACTATCCAGCAGGGTTACGAATTAGGAGGGGACACGAACTTATTCCGCGAACCGTTGATTTTGCTCTTGGGTACTTCTATATACAAGAGGGCGCCAGTATGGTTCCTCCAATATCATTAGCTCCCAAGCCAAATCATCTTGTATTGGATTTGTGTGCTGCACCAGGATCAAAAACCACTCAGATATCCCAGATGATGGGGAACCAAGGCGCTATAATCGCGAACGACCGTACCTTCCAGCGCATTACAAGTCTAGGTCACAACCTCCAGCTCTGCGGAGTTTCCAATACCATTGTTCTACACGAAGATGGTCGGCTGCTACCACAGAGCCTCTCTCTTAAATTTGACCGAGTTCTTGTGGATGCGCCCTGCTCTGCCTCCGGTCATCTCAGAGGTAAATCACCCCAATTTGAATCCCCCAATCCCAAACGACTTCAAGGACTTCAGGCACTTCAGAAAGGATTAATCAAAGCTGGTTTCCGTCTCCTCAAATCTGGTGGTCGACTTGTCTATTCTACATGCAGTCTCCACCCAGAAGAGAATGAAGATGTTATCCAACACCTCTTGAATCAAAATCCAGAAGCCAGACTGACCAAGAATGAAATAATTGGTCTAGCGAGCCATCCCGGTCTTATTGAATGGGAAAACACTCACTATAATGATATGATGCGACACTGTCTGCGAGTCTATCCACAAGATAACGATACTGACGGTTTTTTCATAGCTAGTATTAGGAGGTCCTGAAATGAGGTCAAAGTCAACAGTTAATCTCGTTGTAGACGATAAATGGGAAAAGGAGGTGTGGGGGCTCCTCCACCACCAGTATGGTGTCTCTCAACTACCAGGTTACCGCCTTCTTCGCTCTGGGCGGAAACGAATCAGGATTATCAGTGAGGAGGCGTTTAAGCTAGTCACTCAAGTACCTTGTGCAGGACCTGCCGGCCTTTACTTCGGTGAATATCGACCCCATGCAATTCGTCCTTCGATGGATGGTGCTCAACTAATCGGACCCTATGCCACCAAAGGAGTAGTCATCATCACAAAAGAACAAGCAAACAATTGGCTCCAAGGGCAATCAATTGAAATTAAGGATGATCAGCACGGTTACGTCATTGTTTCAGATGGTCACAGGTTTCTCGGATGCGGCAGCCTTTCCAAGGGCGTTCTCCTAAGCTTTGTACCCAAAGTCCGAAGACCAAATAAACAATGACGACACACTACTGAAAAAGGCAGTGAATATGATGACGGTAACGATAACGGTTCACGGCGGCGCTGGAGAAATCGGGTCAAGTAAAATCCTCATTGAGGATAAAGGTCACGATGTCAAATTCTTCCTTGACTTCGGTAAGAACTTCGAAGCCATGCGCCAGTATTACGACTTTCCAGTACAACCGGGAAGTCTGGACGAACTTCTCCGCATTGGTGCAACCCCTGACCTCCCAGGGCTCTACCACCTCCCTGAGAGCAAGGAACAGCCATCCACCGACATTGATGCGGTCCTCCTATCCCATGCACATACAGACCACTGCGGGTACATCCCCTTGCTTAACAGGTCAATCCAGATTCACATGGGTGAATGCACTCGCTATGTCTTCGAAGCCCGGTTACAGGGAAGTCGAAAGCGATTCGACACAAACATAGAGGGTCTTGAGATAAAGACGTTCAAAACGGGAAAGAAGTTCAAAATAAGCGGGGTTGAGGTGCAACCGGTTCATGTGGATCATAGTATCCCCGGTGCCTACGGTTTTATCATCCATTGCTCAGAAGGTACACTGGTTTACACAGGAGATTTCCGTAGACACGGTACTCGACCTCAACTTACGCAAGACTTTATCGACGCAATTCAGGAAGTTGGTTCTCCGGATGTTGTATTAAGTGAAGGTACTAATATCGCAAAGGCAGAACTGACCAGAGAGGCAGAGGTCCGAAAACAAATTGAGGCAACTATCGAGAAATGTCGTGGTCTCGCTATTGTAGACTTTTCAGAAGTCGATTTTGACCGCTTCCGTACAATGTATGCTGTCGCTAAGGCGACTAACCGTGAACTTGTCATTGAGCCGCGCCGCATGTGGATGCTGAGCACCTTAAACAAATGCAGTAGTCTCGCAACACCTAGCATCCCAAAGGACCGGGCGATTCGGCGATATGACCGTGAGAAAAAACGGCGATCTACCTATGAAGTGCTCCTCAGCGAGTCCAAGCCGCCCCTTTCGGATTATGAAGGTCGCGCCGTAAAATCCGCAGAACTCCGCGCCAAGCCTCGACGTTATTTACTAGCCACTAGCTTTGGCAGCCTCTCTCTTATTCAACATGTGAAACCCGCCTCAGGAATCTACTTGCTGAGTGCGTCAGAACCCTTCAATGAAGAAAGCGAGATTAGCTTCGATAAACTACTAAACTGGCTAACCCTTTCTGGCCTAGCAATGTATACCGCCCATTGTTCAGGTCATGTCGATCCTCTTGGATTGCGTCAGACCCTTGAGGAAATGAAACCGAAAGTTGTTTACCCTATTCACACCGAGAATCCTGAACTCTTCAAGCACTTCATTGAACCTAGTGGCATACGCGTAATAGTTCCCAAACAGAGTGTTCCTTTCAAATTAAAATAAAACGTGGTGTAGCAGGAAAGCGGGTAATAACCCGAAAGGATTTTAGTTGGAGTGGAGGAACAGAGCGCATTATGTCCTTTCTGAAGGGGCTTCGAGGAAACCCTGTAAAATCTGCAGCCAAGCATGAAACCCGAGCTATTGAACTTGAGCAGAGGGAAGAAGAAGCAAGAGCTGCATCAGAGTGGGTCGCTGCTGCAAGAGACCATGCAAAAATCCCCAATCTGATACGCGCACGGGAATGCTATTTACGATCAGCTCAACTATACCAAGTTTGTGGCGACACATCCCGTGAAGAAGAATCACTCAGACACGCTAGCGATCTTGCCTTGGAAAAAGAGGATTACGAAGCGGCAGCCGATGTCTTTGATCGCCTGATTCACCTAGCTACTCGCCTCAAAGATAGACGACTTCTTTTCAGGGTCTATGTCCTAAAGACATTGACACTGGTCGCTGCCAATAAACTTTCAAAAGCAAAGGAAACCTTCTACTCAACTGAGAAAGTCAGAGAAAAGCTAAGAGGTAAAGCCTCAAAGAATCCACTCTACATGCTGGTAAACGCCTTGGTAAAGCGGTTCGCTGATGGTGATGCTGCTCCCGTATTAAAACTGCCAGAAAACATAGGGGGATCTGATGCTGTTAATCAGCTAATAACTAAACTTGTTGCCGCTTATAGAGCTACTGAGGACACTATGGTATCTCTCTCACTCCAAAAGGCAACAACTTCTATCAAAGGAAATGTCACAGGGTTTTGTAAGGTGAAATCACCTGTAGCCCTCAATCTCTTGGAAGCAAGGCTGCTGACCCCATCTAGCATATCTTTACATAAGCCTCTGGAGTTCGGAGAGAAATCAGGTGCGAAGCTAAACGCTATTTTCACTCTTGAAGCAAACCTCCCTGGGGAATTCGATATTGGACCAGCCTATGTACTGCTAGAGCTTGAGAATCAACATTTCCAATTAAAATCCGATTCCACACCTTTGCGCGTTGCCGCTGCCAAACCCCGTATCTACATGGAAATGCAGGTCTCTTCAGAAATCCACTTGCGGGAGGAATTTGAAATCCTGCTTCGAGTGAAAAATGAAAGTCACGGTGATGCATCAGAAATCACCCTCAGAGTTACACTGCCTCCCAGTCTTAAGCTACATACGGGGACATTAGAAAAACGCATAATTACTCTACCTGCTCAGCAAGAGATGAAATTCCCTCTTTTCCTTACTGCCTTAAAACTTGGGGTACATGAAGGTTCGGTTGATTTAGAGTACAGAGGTGCAAGTCAAAGGCGTCGCAAAGAAACAAGTCCATTTACAGTTACAGTTATACGCCGCAAACGAAAACATAAGGGGTAGTCTCCACGGTTAGGTGTTCCAAGATAATGCGTGCACTTCTCTTAGCTGGAAGCCAGAGCCCTAGAATGTGGCCACTTGTCGAAACATGTCCAAAGCCCTTGCTCAGTATAGGTGGTAAGCCAATTATTCAGTGGGTTATAGAAGACCTTCGTGCAGCGGGGATACGTCATATCACAGTCTCTAAGGGCTATCTGGGGGAACAGATTAGTGATTTCCTTGGGCGTGGACATGGCTTTGATGTTAAAATTGAATATGCTGTCCAAGAAGAAGCAAGAGGGGTTGCTGAATCCATTCTTGTAGCAAAGGACGAGTTTGAAGGCAAAGACGCATTTCTTGTTGTAAATGCTGATATTCTCGCAGGGCCAAAGATAATTCGGCGGGCTCAAAAACATTATCGAGAGCTTGATGCTGAAGCAGTAGTTAGCCTCACCCTCACGAACACACCGCAGTTCTATGGAATCGCTGAAATCGATGAACGTGCTAGAATACGTCGAGTTGTGGAAAAACCCCAGCCAGATGAAATCCAGAGCCGGTACGCGATAGCTGGCATCTATGTATTCCAGCCCTCAATCTTCGAACACCTAGAAAGGTCGCGTGATTTAACAAAAACCATTCAAAGTCTAATCGACGAAGATGATAAGGTCTATGGTTCTGTTTGGGAGCGAGATTGGGTAGAAGTGTCCTACCCTTGGGATTTGGTCCAAGCGAACCGTTTTGTACTGGACAAACAGCTGAAAGGGAAAGGCTCCTTCATCGCTGAATCCGCCGATATTCAACAGCCCAGCCGGATTGAAGGATCAGTACACATCTCCGAAGGTGTAGTCGTTCGTCCACATACGACAATTAGGGGACCAGTCTACATTGGTCCTAATACCTACATTGGAAATAACTCACTAATCCGGGAATACACTTCTCTTGGCGCAAACGTTCTTGTTGGCTTTGGATGCGAAATCAAAGAAAGCATCATTTACGATTCCACAAAGATCGGACGCTTAAGCTTTGTCGGCGATAGCATTGTAGGTCGAAATGTCGAAATCGGCGCTGGAGTACAGCTTGTAAACCACCCACTCGCTGGTAAAACCATCACATCTGCGATTTCAGGCAAACCAGAAATTGTACCAAGGAAGAAATTTGGTGCAGTTATTGGCAACGACACTATTCTAAGCCCTAATGTCTCAGTCTTTCCCGGGGTTAAGATTGGTACCCGTTCCATTGTGCTCCCTGGTACTGTACTCGCTCAAGACGTACCCTCTCAAACTGAGGCAAGTCCACATCAGGAAGTTGCTTTTCGGCGATTAGACTAATTTGGTCAGAAAAACTCTTAAAGGGCGATACATCTCCCTCCTTCTTGGTGACTCAGATTGGCTGTTGTCCTAGCTTATATCCTAATTTTAGCGAAATCTGGTCGAGAAAACGAAATTTTAGACGCCTTAAAAGAATTCAAACAGGTTACAGAGGCCCGAACTACTCTTGGCTCTTGGGACATCATCGCTGCAGTCGAATCTGAATCAATGGACAGTTTGTACGTTCTTGTCGAACGAATTCGTCGACTCAGATATGTTGAGCGCACCTCTACGCTAATCACCCGCTAGCTCATAGAATTGGCGAAAAGCATAATAAAGCAAATGACTAGCGATGAGCACTAAGTATATCAAAGCGGTTCTTGATTTCCAGATCTAAGCGCAAATAAAGGACGTTCACCTAATGACAGAAAAATGGGTATACCTATTCAGTGAAGGCAACAAGGATATGCGCAACCTTCTAGGAGGGAAAGGCGCTAACCTTGCCGAAATGGCAAACGCAGGAATCCCAGTCCCTCCAGGGTTCACGATAACAACAGAAGCTTGCAACGCTTACTTCAATGCAAGAAAACAATTCCCCAAAGGCATGTGGGAACAAGTATTAGACGCTCTAAAAGCAATAGAGAAACAAACAGGGAAACGCCTAGGAGACCCGTCCAACCCATTACTTGTATCCTGCCGCTCAGGAGCGAGAGTTTCTATGCCTGGAATGATGGATACAGTCCTGAATATCGGATTGAATCCCATTGTTTTAGAGGGTTTCGTTAAACTCACTGGGAACGCGCGGGTTGCGTGGGATGCATACCGTCGTCTCATCCAAATGTTTGGCAACATCGTGAAGGAAATCAATCGTCACGAATTCGAAACTATTCTTGACAAGTATAAGGCAAAGACTAAGGGCGGGAAGGACACGGACTTGACTGTAGATATGCTTAAGGATTTGGTCAAGGATTTCAAGGCTTTGTATGAAAAAGAGCTTGGCGAAGCGTTTCCTGATGAGCCGCTTGATCAAATTCAGCAAGCGATTGCCGCCGTCTTTGGGTCATGGTTTGGAGCTCCTGCAACAGCTTATCGTAATGCGGAGGGGATTCCTCACGATTGGGGGACTGCCGTTAATGTACAAACCATGGTCTTTGGGAACATGGGGGAGGAGAGTGGAACAGGCGTTGCTTTCACCCGAAATCCAGCTAACGGTGAAAGAGTTGTCTGGGGTGAGTATCTACTTAATGCTCAGGGCGAAGATGTAGTAGCAGGTATCCGTACTCCACAACCCATCTCGAAATTATCAGAAGATATGCCTGAAATTTACAAGGAATTCCTTAAGATTTGCGAACGTCTTGAGCTTCACTACCGTGACACACAAGATGTTGAGTTTACTATTGAACGGGGAAAGCTTTGGATGCTCCAAACCCGAACTGGTAAACGCACTGCCTTTGCTGCAGTAAAAATAGCCGTTGATATGGTTAAAGAGAAGCTCATCAAAAAGGAAGAAGCATTACTACGCATAAATCCCAATCAGATAAACCAATTTCTTCACCCTCGCTTTGATCCAAAGGCTATTCAGAAAGCCAAAGCCGAGGGCAGGCTACTAGCTCAGGGTCTAAATGCTTCACCTGGTGCTGCCGCTGGTATCGTTATCTTTGATGCGGATACAGCTCAACAGAGGGGTAAGGATGGTGAGGCTGTTATTCTTGTACGTCCTGAAACCAATCCGGAGGATGTCCACGGCATGGTTGAGGCTCAGGGGATTCTAACCCAAAAGGGAGGGATGACCAGCCATGCTGCTGTTGTAGCTAGAGGTTGGGGAAAGCCTTGCGTAGCGGGTTGTGAAACGATTGATATAGATCTTGATTCTCGCCATTTCACTGTGAATGGAAGAGTGATAAAAGAAGGTGATCAAATCTCCCTTAATGGAACAACTGGAGAAGTGTTCGTTGGTGAAATCGCTACGGTTGAGGCTAGCTTTGAGAAAGAACAAGACCTAGTGAAATTGCTTGGCTGGGCTGATAAGGTTAGAAAACTGGGTGTTTGGACCAACGCGGATACTCCAGAAGACGCGGCACGTGCTCGCGCCTTCGGAGCCGAAGGAATCGGCCTTGCTAGGACAGAACATATGTTCTTTGGCGAAGATCGAAGACCCATTGTCGTTAAAATGATAATGTCGGAGGACCAATGCGAACGTCAAGATCTATTGAACAAGCTGCTTCCTTTCCAGCGCAAGGATTTTGAAGAAATATTTCGGGAGATGGACGGTCTTCCAGTTATCATCCGACTTATTGATCCTCCAATGCATGAATTCTTACCTCCTCTAGAAGAGCTAATAGAAACTATAAGCCACCTAGAACTCGAACTTAAGAACAAACCTTCACCCACCAAAACCAAGGAGCTGAAGAGTGCCCTAAAAGAACAAAAACGTGTGCTCCGAGTAGTGCGTAGCATGTGGGAGGTCAATCCCATGATGGGGCTGCGTGGGTGCCGCGCCGGTATAATGTATCAAGGTCTAACTGAAATGCAGACCCGGGCTATCTTCGAAGCAGCCTGCAACGTAACCAAAGAAGGTATAGCTACACATCCTGAAGTAATGATTCCCCTAATTAGTCACGTCAACGAACTCAAACTAGAACGTTCTAAACTGGAAAAAGTGGCCAAAGAAGTCATGGCTGAAAAAGATGTAGAACTGGATTACAAGTTCGGGACCATGATAGAGATTCCCAGAGCAGCAATCACAGCAGAGAAAGTTGCTCAGTATGCCGACTTCTTTTCCTTTGGTACAAACGACTTGACGCAAATGACATATGGTGTGAGTCGCGATGACGCTGAAGGGAAGTTCCTCCGACAGTACGTGGGTCTAGGTATTCTAGAAGCTAATCCCTTTGAAGTCCTAGATAGAGAGGGAGTCGGAGTCCTAATGAGGATGGCAGTAGAAAAAGGTAGAAGCGCAAAGCCAGACTTGGAGATTGGCGGTTGTGGTGAACACTTTGGAGAACCGAACTCAATCGAGTTCTCACATATAATCGGCTTGAACTATGTCAGCTGTTCTCCTTTCCGAGTTCCTATTGCACGACTGGCAGCAGCTCAGGCTGCTCTAAAGCATAAATATGGACACAAGGACTAGCCTAGTTGCTAGTCTTTGATTGTCGATTCTCTGACTGAACTGGGTTAGCTTAGCTTGAAGAGGTAGAGGGTTTCAAGAAAACCTAGGAGCTTCCCCTTTCCTAGGATTTCTAACTGAAAGCCTGAGTAACGTATCATTCGCGTTATCTCTTGAAGTGGGGCAACTGAACTAAAGAGAATTTGGATAGTCCCCTCCTTTGTTAGATATCGCCGACCTTCAGCAAGAAACTGGTCAATCAGTTCACAGTGAGGCCCAGCATACCAGGCCTGTGCCAACAATCCTTGAGGGCTTCCCTTTAGATAAGGAGGATTGAAAAGAATTAAGTCAAATCGCTGCCCCTTCACCGGACGGAAGAGATCTCCTTGTTTTACATCTACAACCTCTTCAAGACGATTTAGGCGCATTGTTATTTTAGCGCACTTTATGGCATATGGGTTTATGTCGGTGGCGACCACTCGCTTTGTGTATCGAGCAGCAAAGGCGGCGATAACACCAGTTCCTGTGCCTAATTCTAGGATCCTTGAGTCTTGAGGAACCACCATGTGACGTATGAAGAAACGTGTAGTCCCGCTAACTAGGGGGTTAAAAACATGAGGACAAATTTGGGTTCTAACACCTTCCAATATAACTGTTCGGGGGTGGAGCCTCCGGTGAAGAACCTCCAACACCCACGGAATGAATCTAGAATGTGGTTTTATGCTAGACATCCACTTCAGCTCATTGAGTAGAAAGTTTTAGCCCCAGGTTTTTTGAAGTGAAGTATTTTATGCCGCAAGGTTTTAAGGTTTGGAATCTAAAGAAAGATTTGAATAAGAATGAGCTTACTTGAAGGATTCGACTTCATAGCCGAAGAAAAAGATATGGCAAAAAAAATCGAGGAACTTGCTAATGTTGTGGAACGCGTCGCCACAATCTTCCTGAATGGTGTTGGTTCCCTAGAGGAGCAGATAAAGGGGCTGAGTGAACAGCTGAATAGCCTAGATGACCGAATAAGCAAGGCTGAAACTCAGGTAGAAACCGTTCTCAGAATGGGTGTGTCTCGCTCCACTGCTCCAGGACCAGCTGATGCCACTGCACCGACGCTTCCACCTGAAACCACAGACGCTAGTTCGACCCACAGCCAGGCCCCTCGTACAGCTCCAAAGCTCACAGAAGTTGAACAAAGAACCCCAACCTCGCCAATGAGTAGCGGGTTGAGCGTTCAGGCTGAGATGCGGGGCGAACTCAAGGGTTTTCTAGCTCGTCGCCGGGCAGCCCTTGAAGCACGTATGAAAGAAGAAGAAGGTGGATAGGCAACTAGACTATCAGTCCAAGCCAACCTAAACGCCCTCTTAGGTTCAGCGGCTGGAAAAATCAGTTAAGCGGCGCTGCCCTTCGCCACTGGGTGTTCCATGTCCAGTTTTTTGGTCAAGAAGCAATTTCAGCTTTGACATGTCCTGCTCCATAATCGGCATCAGCCTCCTCGTATACAATCCTGCAGCAGGGTGGTAGATTACATAGTATGTTTGTTCCTCCCGCTCAAACTGTTTACCATGCATAGCCGCCATTCTTACATGGGTGTCTAGGATTGTTTCTGCTGGTACTCGACCTGCAAGGCATACAACTTTGGGTCTTATCAGAAATAGTTGGCGCTGCAAGAATGGAGAGCATATCTCTCGTTCTCTAGGGGCTGGTGGACGGTTTTCTGGTGGGCGACACTTGACAGTATTAGTGATAAAGACAGCTGATCGATCGATGCTTGCTCCAGCCAACAGCTCTGTTAATAGCTTGCCAGCTGCGCCAACAAAGGGGCGTCCTTGAAGGTCCTCATTACGCCCTGGTGCTTCGCCTAAGATGACCAAGTCAGCGTTCTGAGGACCTTCACCTGGCACTGCATGAGTTCTTGACTTTGAAAGAGGGCACTGCTGGCATTCTAGTATCTCTTGACGTAGTGTGTTCCATGCATCTTCATTTGAACACATTTACGCGTATCCTCCGCTTTACAGGTTGGAAGGCTGTTCTCAGAGCAATTCTAACCTGTGGTTGAACGCATACGTTTTCTCTTACGTAAGGCATAGAAGACGACAAGGGCTTCAAAGAGTGTAACTGGTAGGAAGATGGCAATCAATTTGTTCAAGAACAACATGTCAACTGGAATTACAGTAACAATACTTCCAATAATGACTCCTTCGTAGCTCATTGAAAGATTCACTAAGGACATACCAAAATCATAGATGTGGGATGCTTCGTGCTGAATGATAAACGCTACCGTGTTGATGCCTGGGGCTAATTCGACTTCTTCTGTTGCATTCGCAAAGTTTGCTCCAAAGAGGTCTAGCTGAACAGTTCTAGGGCTGTCGACACGATTTTCAATAGTAGCAACGACTATGCTTGCCTGGTTTTGGGAAAACACTGTTCCTGTTGATAAACTGATGATGGCTGCAGCAGGGATTACCTCAAGCTGGTATTGTTGAAAGAGGAACGAATAGCCACCAATGTTTACCTCGAATGTTACATTATGGTATCCCAATGTTGCGTTTTCATCGACACTGTATAGCACTGTAATGTTAAGTTCTTGCTCAAAGTCGATTGAGAAATTCACCATGGTACAACTAATCTCATTGATATCGTCTGTGAACTGAGCAAATCCGTCATCAAAGGTCTGGTTTACCGAGTTATAAACCGTTGCAGTTACTTGGCCTTGATGAGCTTGTGGTACTTGATCAGGTACGACAACGTTGCTGATTTCAATTGGTGTGGTTTGTGCCTGAGCAAGTTGAGCACCTCCACTCGGTCCGAAAATTGTAATAATCATTAATACTGTGACCAGCACGATGGCGGTACGAATGGTCGGTCTCACGAGCAACTCACCTTGTTCTGTTTACGAGTGGAGTGCCAATTGCTGGTGCGATTTTAAAGTCTTTCTGCATTGACAAAAAATGGCAGGTTACAATATCAGTCTTCAATAAGTGGTTCCCCGGTGAATGGTGAGTTATCTGCTTGTAATGGCGATGGGTTTAAATACTGTATTGTCACTACAATGCGTAGCTATCTATAGTATAACTATATAATAACTAGGCGTTTAACATGGCGGACCAACAACCTGACAAAACAATAGTCAAGTTGCGTGAGTGGTCACGAGAAATCAACCGGGGCTTCCTTGAGTTCTGGGTCCTTTCACTTCTCAGAAGAGAAAACCTCTACGGCGCTCGTATCTCCGACCTACTAGAAGATTTAACGGAAGGGCGCATCCAAATCGAACCTGGAACAATCTACCCACTTCTCCGTCGCCTTGCTAAAAGCGGATGGATAGTTAATGACATCCGCGTACGTAGCGTAGGTCGCGGACCAATGCGCCGCTACTACCGGCTTACAAAAGAAGGGAAGCTATTACACAGCAAAATGGCAGAGCATTATTTTGGAAGTTTTGAGGAATTACTCAAAATGATGATGGCCGATTTTCAGTCCGTCCGTGAGCGCTTAATTCATTTGATGAAGGAGATAGAATAATGACAAAACCCATTCAACTAAGAGTCGTTTCACTTCCTAGTGATGAAGCGGGACGTGGTATTGTACGCATAGATCCTAAAGCCATGGACCGTTTAGGTGTAACTTCTGGAGACATAATAGAGGTACGTGGAAAGAAAACTACTGGCGCGCGCGTCTGGCGTGGCCAATCTATCCAATCAGGTACTGGGAAAATATTCATGGACGGACTAGTAAGGAGCAATGCAGGAGCTGGAATCGGCGATTTTGTCGAAATAAGGCGAATAGAACCATCTCCTGCAAAACGGGTTGTACTTTCACCCGCCCAACGAGGTGTCCGGATTGTAGCTGACGGCAGGGCAGTAAGACCAAGCCTAAATCAACGCCCAGTCATAGTGGGAGACATCATAAGTACAGCAAGTGCTGGACCTTATCGAAGCAGCGGCTTTTCCCTCTTCGAAGCAGTAATTCGCCAAGCCGGGGCACCATTCGCTCTCGGTGAGATAAAATTCATTGTAACCCAAACATCACCCAAGGGAATTGTAAAAATTAGTGAACAAACAATAATCGAAATCAACCCTGAAGCAGTAGAAGAAGCCCAAAAGGGTCCCCTAGTCACTTACGAAGACCTTGGCGGATTAGGTGAGGCAATTGAGCGAGTCAGAGAAATGATTGAACTTCCCCTAAAGCATCCAGAGCTTTTTGATCGCTTAGGCATTGACCCACCTAAGGGAGTTCTCCTTTATGGTCCTCCTGGAACTGGAAAAACACTTCTAGCAAAGGCTGTAGCAAACGAATCTGACGCCCACTTCATAACCATTAACGGTCCTGAGATCATGAGTAAATTCTATGGCGAGTCCGAGAAACGGCTTCGTGAAATCTTCCAGAAAGCTGAACAGCAGGCACCTAGCATAGTTTTCATAGATGAAATCGACAGTATTGCGCCAAAACGGGAAGACGTTCAAGGCGAAGTAGAGCGGCGTGTGGTCGCTCAGCTCCTCGCTTTGATGGATGGACTCCAAGGCCGGGGGAAGGTTATTGTCATCGCAGCTACTAATCGCCCGGAGGCGCTGGACCCAGCGTTGCGACGTCCTGGTCGTTTTGACCGGGAAATTGAGCTTCCAGTACCAAACCGGGGTGGTCGCAAGGAAATTCTCCTTATTCACACCCGAGGTATGCCTCTAGCCAAAGATGTTGATTTAGACAAGCTTGCTGATTCGACCCATGGACACGTGGGCGCAGATTTAGCAGCAATCGCACGTGAGGCTGCAATGAACACACTACGCAGAATTCTTCCAAGGATAAAGCTAGATGAAGATGTACCCCTTTCGCCTGATTTGTTGGAAGAGCTTGAAGTGACCTCAGAAGACTTCGAAGAAGCCCTTCGTCGGTCTGAGCCCTCTGCGATGCGAGAAGTATACTTGGAGATTCCCAAGGTTTCTTGGTCTGATGTTGGTGGCCTTGAGGATGTCAAAGGAGAACTTCGTGAAGCAGTAGAGTGGCCCCTAAAATACCCCGAGAAATTCGATAAAGTCGGTGTTAGACCTCCAAAGGGAATACTTCTAATAGGGCCACCCGGGTGTGGGAAAACATTACTCGCAAAGGCAACAGCTACAGAAAGTGAGGCAAACTTCATCGCCATCCGTGGACCTGAAATCTTTTCCAAGTGGGTTGGCGAATCGGAGAAGGCGATTCGAAAGATTTTCCGTAAGGCACGGCAGGTAGCGCCAAGTATCGTTTTCTTTGACGAATTAGACAGTCTCGCTCCTAGGCGTGGTCTATGGCAGGGCAGCCATGTTTATGAATCGACGGTCAACCAGCTTCTAGCAGAGCTAGACGGAATGGAGGAGCTGCGTAACGTAGTCGTTATCGGAGCCACGAATAGACCAGAAATAATTGACCAAGCGTTACTTCGCCCAGGTCGTTTTGATATAATCATACTGGTACCTCCTCCGGATAAGCAAGCTCGCTTAGAGGTTCTCCGGGTTCACACCCGGGACATGCCATTAGACAAGGATGTCGACTTGGAAAAAATTGCCAAGGCATCCGATGGTTACTCTGGGGCTGATCTAGCGAACCTAGTTCGTGAAGCAGGTATGGCAGCAATTCGCACAGAGAAGCCATTATCAAAGGTAAGAGCAAAGCATTTTGATGCCGCTCTTGGAAAAATCCGTCCAAGCATCACGCCAGATATGATGAAAGGCTATGTAGAAATGATTTCTAAAATGTCCACCCAGCGAGACACCATTGATTCCACTCCAAGTCCCTATACATGAGAACCTATAACCGGCTTGTTCAGAGCCGGTCCACCCTTTCTTTTCAGACGCCCTCCTGCTGTCCAGTGGTTATATAAAGTTTATAAAGACAAAACTCTCTTATGAAGCCAGCCTTATAAACGATTTAAAGGGCTTATAAGCGCATCGAGAAGTAACGCGCCAACCCTGGAGGGCTTCCTTTGCCGAAACGTCCGAAATATAAAATTGAGAATGTCGTTGCGAGCGTTGAAGTCGACGCAAAGATTGACTTGAATCTGTTAGCCCGAAAACAGCGAGACGCTGAATACAATCCAGAACAATTTCCTGGTTTGATGCTTAGAGTAAAGAATCCTAAAGCCACTATTCTTGTGTTTAATAGTGGACGGATGGTGATTACTGGTCTCCGCAGGGAAAGTGAGGCGGAGCGGGCTGTTGAAACTGTTATTGAAAAAATCCGCGCTGCTGGTATAACCGTGTCCGGTGTACCAAAAATTACCATACAAAACATCGTTGCCAGCGGGGACCTTCATAGTCGCGTCGATCTAGATATGGCGCAGATGTCCCTAGAACGGTGCCTCTATGAACCCGAAGTGTTCCCCGGTCTCATATACAGAATGAGGGACCCCAAGGCAGTCTTCCTTATTTTCAGCAGTGGCCGAATAGTGTGTGCTGGTACTAATAAGGAGTCAATAACTCGGAAGGCTATCTTTCTCCTAGCCAAGCATATGAGGTCACTAGGTCTTATAGAATAGAAGTATCAAATCACGGTCCAAAGACCAAAGAATCCATTTACGGTTAAATCCCGCTTTCTCTGCCTTTATTCAGGCCTCATTTCTGAAGTAGCTCTTTGAGGCGAGTAGGATAATCGGTAATTATGCTGTCAACCGCCAAGTCGATGAGACGCTGCATCTCCTGATTATCATTGACTGTCCAAGGATTAACATCCAAGCCTGAATCATGGCACTTTTCAACCAATTGGGGCGTCACTAATCCACAATGTGGGTGCAGTGCATTTACACCAAGCTCATAAGCGACTTGAATAGGGTCTTCCAGATCAACAAGGTAGAGCAATCCTGTTTCGACCTCGCTGTGTATCTCCCTTACAGTTTCTAAAACTGGCCATAAAAAGGATGAAATAATCGCCTGATCAAAAAAGTCGTTGTGAGTTATAATCTGTAGTACTTGTTCCTCAATCCCAGTTGGCTTGATTTCAATATTAAGTAAGATTCCTCGTCCTCTAACTTCATCGATTACCTCTTGTAAAGTTGGAATTGATTGGTTTTCCCCAGCATCTAACTCTTTCAACTCTCGCAAAGTCAACTCAGCAACAGAGCCAGAACCATTTGTAGTCCGGTCCACAGTGAAGTCGTGTAGCACGACAATTTCTCCATCGCGAGAGGAGTGAACATCAAGTTCGATTCCATCAACTTCCAAAGCAATGGCACAGCAAACAGCCCGCAACGTATTCTCTGGCGCTGCGAAACCGCAGCCGCGATGGGCAATTACACGTGACCTCATCATCACCTCTCGTTCCTATACCCGCAACCTAATAACGACTACTTCACCAGAAATAGTAACCACTAGGGAATCGATGAGCAGGCTATCTGACCCCAAATCCGAGAATGCTACTCCTTAGGATCCTCTGAGACAACTATCTGACCCTTTGTAGTGAAGCAGGCTAGCTCGAACTCGGTTGTGAATTCGATAGCCTTTGCTGGACAATGGGCTTCGCAAGTACCGCAGAAAATGCACCGACTAAGGTCGAACTCTGGCTTCTTCTTGGTCTTTGTCTTGGTCGATGGAATCATCTCGATGGCGGCAGCTGGGCAGTCCTTCTTACACAGGCCACAGCCTCTGCATTTTTCGATGTCATGCTTCATTTTACCGCGGAAACGATCCGGTCTTACAGCCGGTTCGAAGGGGTAGCGGATTGTAGCGGTTTTGCGTCTTAGAACAGTCCTTAGAGCTTCTCCTTGTATTGCACCTGGTCGTGGCATATTAAATCCATCCAATTAAGGTTAGTATCTGTGGCCATAGCGCTACTAGGACCACCATCAGTAGGCTGAAGGGAATTACCCATTTCCAGCTAGTACGTACCACCTGGTCAATTCGCCAGCGGGCGAGCAAAGCTTTCATGTTAGATAGTAAAAGCACGATGAAAGTGGTCTTTAGCAAGAACCAGAAGGTATAGTAGAGGATTGCAGGGATATTGAAGATGAGATTCGGAAGCGCCAGCGGTACAGTGAGGAAGAATAGAGGTGTAGCTCCAATAACCGTAGCATAGTTAGGACCGCCTGAGAGGGCAACGAGGAGCATCTCTGGTCCAAGTGGGCCTCCAAGGAAGATGGCACTAGCCAATCCTGCTCCAAGCAGGACTTCAAGGTTGTTTGCTAGACGGAAGAAGGCGAATTTCTTACCAGAGTACTCGGTTTCCCAGCCAGCCACAATCTCTGTCTCAGCGAT
>JAEOSX010000056.1 GCA_016840135.1 Candidatus Hermodarchaeota archaeon | reverse complement strand
TCCTTGAGGCACTCTAAGTTGATGTTAATCATTCCCAGTTTCTCAAGCTCCAGTATGGTAAGGGTTTTGGGGTATTTTATGGAGTATTCCTTACCTTCGCGAGACACGAAGCACACACCAGTGGTTCCTAAGCTAGCCTGCCACCATGTTATCTTGTCCTTGACCTTCTGTAACGCGATAGGCATTTCTGTACCTTCCAGTTTTGGACGGGCTGTCAATGCGACGTGCTTATCCACATCGAATTGTTCCAGCTCGGATGAGAAGAGCGGTGATACATTAATCACCCACAACCTGTTCCTGTAGATGTCAAGGCTTCGGAGCTTCCGGCAGACCTTAAGAGGGCCCAAGCTCAGTTTCGATAACTTGTTCTCTCGAAGAGTGAGTGTCCGAAAACTCTTACAGGACTTGAGGGGTTTTAGGTCGATTTGTGTTAATCCCGTCCAGCTAAGGTCCAATTCACTAAATACTGGGCAGGAGCTCAAAGGGGCTAGGTTCACTGTTGCCAGTGGGTTCCAGCTAAGATTAAGGGCTCGAAGACCGCGACACTTTTTCAAGCCAGACAAGTCGATTGAAGTGATGTTATGTCTTGATAGGTCGATTCTCGTAGCAGATGCTGGGAACTTCTGGCTTTGTTTCCCAGCTTCTTTGACGGTGTAATGAAGACTAAAGAAATCCATGGAAAATTTCTCCTTCCTTAAAGAAATTTTGTAGAGCCCTTACAGTTGTAGTTAGAGCATTTATCCCTTAAATACATGAAACCCAGAACCTCTAAGGAATCCTTAATAGGTGTCAACATCTGCTTGACTGACTGGTGACCATTAGTTATGCCGTTCCTGTGGGCACGAGATGCACCCCAATTCTACCATCCCGTAGACCGACTTCCTGAGGAATCCGACGAGGAATGGACCGAGCGCCTCTATGACTGGCAGGAATACTGCGAAGAAGACCTACTATTCGGCCTCTACGCAGCCGTGGGACCCAACCTCCAACAAATCATCAGATGGGCCCGGTTAAACGGATGGACAGAAAAGGAAATCCAAATCATCGTCGGGGAAGTGACACCAGCTGACCTTAAGGCATTATTGCTCCTCGTAAAGCAGGGCGAGGATTTTGTACTATTACCGAAATGCGAAGAATACGAAGAAGAAGGCATAGTATTAATAATTAGACCTAAAGAGAAGTAATTTGTGAGATTTAGATATTAAGTATCCATTCTCATTGAATCTTAGGCTGGAATGGTTATGGAATTTGAGCGTAGTGTCAAAGATTGGATTAAATTGCTAAAGGAAAACCCTGACCCTCATGTGAGACGAAAGGCTGTTGAGGCGTTGACAAAGCTGGGAGACCCAAAGACCGTCAAATCCCTGATTAGTGCTTTAGAAAAGGACCCTGATGGCTCAGTAAGGGGTGCAGCTGCCCAAGCATTAGGTGAACTCGGTGACAGACGAGCCGTTAAACCACTAATAAAGGCCTTGGGTATAAAGAGTCATTTCTCGGAGAAGAGAGGTGTTTACGTTCGCGGAATGGTCGAAGTACGAGATTTGAAAATACGTGGCGAAATTAGTTCGAAAGTAACAACAGCGGCGGCAGTCGCTCTAGGAAGAATTGGTGATCCCCGAGCAATCAAACCGCTAGGTCAGGTCCTACGTCAACTCCAAGAATATGCACGAAAGAGAGCTGCTCTTGCCTTGGGAATGTTTGATGACCTAAAAGCTCTTAGTCACTTAGTAGACTCTCTGGAGCGAGATCCTTCAATTGAGGTTCGAAGAAGCGCTGCTCAAGCCTTGCAGGGACGAATAGGCTGGCTAGAACCTGCTAGAAGAAGCCGCATAGAAATAAAAATCAGGGGACTTCTTGGAGAAGAAAACCGTGAAATATTCCCGGGTGTAGAGGCGTCTAGCGGCTTTGTCGCTGTTTCTGAAGCTCCTGTGAGGGAGTTCTGCAGGTTTTGTGGTGAAAGGATAAGTATCGAAGAAGAAATCTGCCTGAAGTGTAAATCTACTCAGTAACTCCTCAAAGAAGCAGGGATTAAACTAGTCCTTCCTGTGTTGTTAGGTGTAGGTGTGTCCCTCTTGTGCGATATAGTGCCACAACAGAACCCTACTGACTAGTGATTGGGTTGATCCTAGCGGCTTCCGGTAAGCCTTCTTTGTCGTCGGCGGCGTATTTGGAGTCCGCCAAGGATGTATCGTATAATTACATACCCACCAATAATAGCGACGAACGAGTAGGTAAAAAGCGGGACAATGTCACCAATAAATGGCCAAGGATCAGGTAAAAACGGAAAGATGATATCGGAGAGGACACCTGCAATAGCTGGGAGGAAGGTAAGGGCAATTATTTTTGCTTCTATGCTTTCTACAAACCTCCCAAGCACAGAGCCACGAGCCCCTAGTTTGACAATAATCTTAGGGAAGTCTGGTTGTTCTAGGGCTTTTTGGAATTCCTCGTAGGCGTCCCGCCACTCGGGTGGGTCCTGAAGCCTCTGTAGCCCAGTTGGCTGGGTCGTTCTTGTTGTTCCTACCTTGTCGCTGGTTTCAATACTTCTTGGTTTTGGTCGTCGGCGGATGTTCCCACCAGCTCCTCCTGTGCTTTCCTCTTTGGGCGTTTCCTGCTTTAGGTGTTGAAGGATTTCTTCAACGCTGTGTGAGAGCCCAATGACTTGGCGGTCTACCTTGGCGAGGCGGCTTGAGACTATCTGGCGGAGCTCGGTGAAGAGCATCATCTCCAGGGGACTGAACTCGCGGGGCTTCATTTTAGGGGTGTAATCGATTCTGTATCCTGTCACTGTCAGTATAGCTTCAGGCGATACGCTGTACCCAGAATCTAGCTTGAAGCTTGCCCATTCGGCGAAATGTTGACATTCCTTGTCCCAGGAAAATTCGGTGAACCGGACCTCTGCCTTGTCGCCCCTGTCGCTCTCCATGATGAGTACAACCGCTTCTATCCAAGGACCATACTCTATGGGGAGTCCCTCGACGGCGAGCTTGAAGTGGATAGCGGTCTCTTTTCTGTCGGGTAGCTGGACGGTGACTTTGCCCTCTGTTTGTGTTTCTTTGGTCAAGGGAATCTCAGTGATTTCTTGTTCTCGGGGGAATTCTGCCGGGTTCATGGGTGAAAACCAAAGGCGTAGTTGCCAGGGGAGCATGATGTACCCAAGCTGTTTTCGGAAGACTGCATAACGGAGGGGAATTTCGCGGCAGGTGGTTTGGATTCTGCGGATGTATTCCTTCTGGTGCTCAGTTGAGAGATAAGGGATTAGCTGAGGCAGGAAACCGCCCTCTAGGTGCTCTAGATGGGCACCTCCCCAGTAGAGGCAATTGAAGACCTTTCGTCCCTCTTTCCTGTAGTTCTTGACCAAGTTCCAGAGCCCGGCTCCACCCCCCAGCATCCGGTCCTGAAGCTCGTCAGGTAGAAGTGTTAGCAGGTAGAGGTCTAGGACGCAGCCTTCGAAGTCCCAGATGGCTGCTGTTTTGTCCGAAGAACCAGAGATGATGCGCCTGCAATCCTTTGTAACTGTAACTGCACCCACTGCTGCTTCATGTCCTCGGAGGACTCGAAGCAGAATGCCCCTTTTTAGGTCCCATACCTTGATGGTGTTGTCGTGACCACCGGAAACGATGTACTTCCCGCAGGGAGATACTGCTACAGAGAGTACTCGGTTGCGGTGTCCCTTCAGAGAGCGCAGCACCTCGCCTGTGGCAGGGTCCCATATTACGACTTTGTCTTCACGGGCACCCGAAATTATGTGGCGGCCATCCTGGGTTGTGGCAACGGGTCCGACTGACTTTGTGTGGCGTGGTAGGGTTCGTACTAGCTTGCCTTCCTCAAGGTCCCAGACACGGACAGTTTCGTCCCAGGCTCCAGAGAGTATGTGTTGTCCGTCGGGTGCTACTGTGATGCCGTGGACTCTGCCTGAATGTCCCTTTAGGACTTTGACAGGGGCTCCGGTTTTAGCATCCCATACGCGTATAGCATCATCCCTGCCACCACTTAGGATGAAGCGGGAGTCTGGTGTAATCACCACGGATCCCACAGCGTCGGTGTGTCCTTTGAGGAGATGAATCTGTTCTCCAGAGCTCAGGTCCCAGACCCTTACTGACTTGTCTGAAGAAGCGGAAATCACGTGGCATCCATCAGGGGTAATGACTAGGTCATCTATCGCGTTCTTGTGTCCTTCCAGTGTGTAGACTAGCTCTCCTGTGCTAAGATCCCAGACCAGGATTTTGTCGTCGTCGGTTCCTGTGGCCAGTTGTTGACCATCGGGTGACTCGCATAGCACACCTACTCTACCTGTGTGGGGGAGGGTGCGGAGCATCTCGCTGGTCAGGATGTTCCAGATGTGGATTTGCCCATCAAAGGAGCAGGTTAGGAGCCGTTTTCCGTCACTTGTGACTGCTGCCCCGTAAACGCCTCCTAGGTGTCCTCTGAGGAGGCGGAGCTGCTCACCGGTTTGGAGACTCCATACTCTTGTGGTCTTGTCCTCTGATGTCGATATAATATTCTGCCCGTCCTTAGTCAATGTTACAGACAGGACTGGTCTTTCGTGTCCTTCCAAGACAAAGACTAACTCGCCACTCCGGAAATCATAGACACGAACTCTTCGGTCCCTTGACCCAACGACGATATAACGGGAGTCAGGGGTAACTACAACGGATTCCTGAGACTCCGAGTCACCCTCAATTGTGCGGAGCGCCTCTCCTGTGGCTGCTCCCCATACTCTGATTAAATGGTCTTCGTGGCTAACGCTCACTATATACCGATCGTCTGCGGTGATCGCTATGCTGCGGATTGTCCCGTCGTGACCCTTGCAGGTGTGGAGGAGTTTCCCTGACTGCAGGTCATAGATGCAGACAGTTTTGTCCCTTGAGCCTGAGACCAGAAATTTGCTGTCGCTTGTCACTGCCACAGCGCTTGCAGATGCGGTATGGTTCTTTAGGGTGTGAACGGCTTTACCTGTGGTGAGGTCTGACACCTTGATAGTCTTATCAAGTGAACAGGAAACAATGAAGCGACAATCCGGAGAGGAGATCACAGCCTCCACGGCTGCTGTGTGCGCCTTTATCTGGTGGAGCAACTGAGAGGTGGCAAACTCCCAGACCAAGACCTTGCCCTGAGTGGACCCAGCAATAACATGATGCCCATCGGCAGTCACGGTGACGGAGAGCAAGGGTTCTTTTTGTTCAATCTGTTTGTCAGGAATAATGGCTAACTCGGTCATTGATGAGCCTACCAAATGAGTGATAGATAAGGGGTTACTCAAAACCTTTTCTTCAAAAAGGCTAGAAGACTTTGCGACCGTTTGAGCGGCTTATCCGGAGAGCATGTCAGGGCTTATCTTGATTTTCCGCTTTGCGGCTATCTGGATGGTGCTTTCTGGATCTAGGGAAGGAACACCCAAGTAGGGGTCGCCGTTCTTGTGGTCGACTCGCCCGTCATAGTGT
>JAEOSX010000055.1 GCA_016840135.1 Candidatus Hermodarchaeota archaeon | reverse complement strand
TCCTCCCACTCTTGCGTTGTGCCCATGAGCTTCGTATCCATTCCTCCTCTTCTTCCTTCGCGACGGGTATGGGTCCTCCGAGGAAGCGGCGGAGTTCCATGTCATTGAAGTGTTTTAGGATTTCTTCAGCGTCAGCTATTTCGAGGCCTCGGAGTGTCACGCGCTTTCCCTTCAACAAGACAAGTACACCTCTGTTTCCTAGTAGAGGTCTCAAAACGGAATTCAACTTAACTCTTTCTCTACTATCTTTGCACACTCAAAGCCAAGGTATCATGGATACATGCTCTGGTAGGGTAAGTGTGCACCAGATTTTTCTCTACAGAACACACAAACAGGGATAGGGATTATTTTGACTGAGAATTCCATTGTACATGCGGACAAGATAGTTAAAGGCCTGGTTAACCCCGAAGACTTCACAACTCCCTATATGATGCTGAGGGACAGGAGACCAGGGCGACTCGTGAATGCGATCAATCTAATGGCAAAATATGGCTGGCGACCTGTAGCCGCGTATCACAGTTATATCATAATGGAGAGAACCTAATAGACTCTCTAAATTCACTAAAGACGAGGATGTCGGTCTGCCTTGCATACCTGTTCATGTTCTAACTGGGGCGGTTCCAACCGCTCATCACGCGGATGACGTGACCGGAGAAGCAGCAGACTAGGATTAAGGGGAAAGCTAGGATGAAGAACAGGAGGAGGCTTTGAGCGTAGAGCATCCAAAACGTTTGGAGATTGAGCGGGAGCAGGGCAGACCAGTCAGGGGCTGTTCCGTATATTGCCTGCCAGTGTAGTATGAGATTGGAGGCATAAGCCGGATTCTGAACAAGAAGAAAATGAATGATAAGCCCGTTAATCCCCAAGAATAGGAAGGGCCCAATGATGCCAGCCACGACCACATCTTTTGTATCAAAGTTTGCAAGAAGCCCCACGAGGAAGCTAAGTCCTGCAAATACCAGTTCGTAGAAGATGAAATCAGCGGTAGAAGTTGGAGAAAGGTAGTTGATGAGATAAGTGAACTTTGTGCCGAACAAGAAGAGGTGGAGCCAGTCGATGCCGGTGAATATTAGGCATATCAAACATGATAAGAAGAGGGTATGCTTCCACGTCACAGTGGATTTCATGTCCTGGGCCATAGTTCACAACCTTTTCATCATAACAAGTGCGGAGATGTGTTCATATTTCATCTAGGGTGGTTCCATCCAGACATCACGCGGATGACGTGACCACTGAAGGTGCACACGAGGATGAAGGGGAAGGCCAGTACGAAGAAGACCCAGAGGCTGGTCCCATAGATGATCCAGAAGCCAAGGATGAGTTCAGGGAGGATGGCAGACCAGTTTGGGCTAATCCCGTAGATGTCTTGCCACTGGGGGATAAGGCTAGTAGCATAGGCAGGGTTCTGGATGAGGAGCACATGAATGACGAGTCCATTGAGAGCTAGGAAAAGGAAGGGGGCAAATATACCTGAAACCACAACGTCCTTTGTTTCAAAGTTCATGAGGAGCCCGACCAGGAAGGAGATACCGGCGAACATTCCTATGTAGAACCAGAAATCTGATGCTGCTGTTGGGCTTAGGTAGTTGATGAGGTAGGTGAACTTTGTACCATAGAAGAAGAGGTGGAGCCAGTCTAGTCCAATATAGAGAAGTGCCAAGAGCACGGTGAATGTGATTGTGTATTTCCAGGTGATTGGGGTTTTCATGTCTTGTGCCATGACAAGTCACATTGGTTCAGCCTTTTGTTAATCTGCCAATTTGTGAATTGGCTTATAAATCAGGTGAAACAAGCAAATATTTTAGGCTGCACTTCTCTTTATTGCCTGTTGTTGGCAGTGTGAGATGAGAGTTATGGTGCGTCTTAGGAGGAAAAGGTTGTGGTGCGTTTTCGCATTCCTGTTACTAGTGTTGACTTTAATCAACTGGTTTGGGGTCCGGGAAAGAGACAGAACCGGTCACTTCCCCTTTCCTGGAGCAGAGGGTGTGGTCATCGGTGACGTTGACTGGACTTATAATGGCTCAGAAGTTGTAGCCTTCTCTTCCTCCCACGTCTTTGCTGTTGGTGGTTTTAGTCAAGCGT
>JAEOSX010000054.1 GCA_016840135.1 Candidatus Hermodarchaeota archaeon | reverse complement strand
GGAGAGCATGTCAGGGCTTATCTTGATTTTCCGCTTTGCGGCTATCTGGATGGTGCTTTCTGGATCTAGGGAAGGAACACCCAAGTAGGGGTCGCCGTTCTTGTGGTCGACTCGCCCGTCATAGTGTTTGGGTACAAAGTCCGGATCCTTCTGGCTGGAGGGGTTTACGCTGAAGGAGGCATCAAAGGTGAATAGAAAATCCAAGGGATAGTCATCGCCAGCTTCGAAAGGCTTGGAATAGTTCTTCATCCAACCCTTGAAGAATTCACGCATTTTAACTAAGATATGGGCTTTCCCAGCACCAGTGCCTTTTATTTCGCATTCAGGCCAGCTGCCATCAGCGCTCTCAAAGGTGTGGCCAAGAAGACCTCCAAAGCCAATATAGCCTGAAATGGGCTTCAGCTTGGGGTCGTAACTGAGTTCAAACTCTAGGACACCATCACCAGGTTTTCCTTGCGTGAGCTGCCAAGGCTGAACATCCCTTTCGATGACGAGTTTCTCAAACCATTGACCGGGGTGGAACCAGTGTAGAGTCAGTTTGTCTAGGCCGCAACCTGAGGGCAACGACTTGCCAGTGAGCTCCACATCGATAAGGCTCTCGTTATATTCTAGCTCCATTGCAAGTTTACCAGAGGTATCTAATTTGAGATCTTGATACTCTTCCATGCTCTCTCCTAACATGCTACGTGCAGTATATACACGAACGTGTTGACCAGCGAGGGGGGAGGTACCCGTTACAAAACTAATCTCGAGCTTGAGACGGCGGAGCTGACGGATTTGGTGAGTGGCTTTATCATAATCTTCTTGATCCCAGGCTGCTAGTCGAGGCATATAGGTCATCTCAAAGGATTCTGACACTTCCCCAGGTCTGGCTGGACCCTGATAAGGTCAGAGAATGTCTTGCTAAAGAGGTTCTGGTATCTTTCAACTTAAAAAGCCTTAACTTTCATCTATTTCCTTCGTTACTTCAAATTTTGACTTACTCTTTTAAAAGAATGAATTTTAACATTTTTTTTCTCTGAACATACTTCCTTAAAGGTCGTATTGTTCGCTTCGCTCAAGGGATTTGATGACCTCTAAGGCAAGGAGGGAAAAGACCCTCATTATATTCATTCCAGTTTTGGCACTAGTTTCAAGGTAGGGGAGCTGGAGCATTTCTGCTAAGCCTTCACCCTGGCTAGACGTCACTGCCTCCTTTAGATCTGCCTTGTTACCCACCAGTATGGTTGGTATGATGCCGCAGATACTCTTAACACGGTCAAGCCAGCCCCTAACATTGGCAAGGGTCTGGGGAACAGATTTATCAAATACGACAACTGCCCCCTTCGCTCCAACATAGTATTTCTCAAGAACCGGACCAAACCGTTCCTGCCCGGCTGTGTCCCAGAGTTGGCATCGGAGTACCTTGTCG
Source organism: Candidatus Hermodarchaeota archaeon (assembly GCA_016840135.1). Lineage (GTDB taxonomy): Archaea > Asgardarchaeota > Hermodarchaeia > Hermodarchaeales > Hermodarchaeaceae > YT-063. Next base: position 2,371 of record JAEOSX010000054.1, on the reverse strand, counting down.
TTGACGGTTATATTCTGGACGAAGAAATTCACACCCAGTGTAGCGATGTAGCTGGGACTGAAGAAGCCTTTTGTGAATCTGACTGCGATGCTGGTTTTTCCCACTGCTGCATCACCAATCACGATTATTTTTACCCGGTAGTCATAGGGTGTGAGTGGATTGCTTTCTTCTGTATCCATTGTTTGTGGATTCATAGTATCTCCATCACCAGGTGATCAGTTAGTTGCCAAGCTATCAGGCGGTCCCTCTCAGCACTGATAAGGGGGATAAGGTGCCTGAAGAATAGGCTCTGAAAGGCTTCCGTTGGGAGTAGACGCTGTGTAAGAGAGAACAGGCTTCGAAGAATTCTACCCAGAGTTTTTAGCATGCGGGGGTAGTCTATGTTTTCCGCTTTGATTTTCTCGAAGAACACGTTCCCCTCTGGATGAAGTGCAAGCCCTTCGAGGGGGGAATGGGAGTCAATTTGTGCCTTGAAGATCAAACCTATTTCTTCCCAGTTGTTTTGGCGAAGAACGTCGTTAAGAATTTTCTGAAGAATCGTGTTGAAGAAGAGGGTAAAAAGGTCTAATGTATCAATTACCTTTGCGGATAATAGACTGGTTTCTGCTTTTTCCCAGTTTGCCACATATTTCTCTACGACTTTTTCGAAGGTACTGAACTGGTACTCATCTCGCTCTGATTCGGATATGGTGGGTAGGAGGTTTCTGAACATTTCGAGGAAGCGTTTATTTAGCATCGCTAGGTATTCGCTCCATCGCTCTGCCTTTGCACTTTCGCCAGTAACAAAGACAAAGAGCAAACCATTTTCTTCATCAACGCGAAAAATAATCCGTAGGTCTCTCAAGGCGACGTGATTCACAAACCGGGAGGTCAGACCCTTTGCCAAACCTTCTAAGCTGACAAGCAGGCGCGAGAGAAGAATAGAATCAATTTCAGTACCTGACCATGTTTTACTGAAGAGATGGGCCCCTTCTTGCCAGGTGGTTATGTGAAAGCTGTGAACAACCATCTGTTTCTGTACCTCGTTTTTCCCTATTTAGATTATTATCAAACTCGTTAATAAAACGTGCCCATTAACAATAATGTTTAGGAGAGGAGGGTAGGCTGAATCACTGATTTTTTTCAGATTCGGTTAGAACTCCCCTTCTCAGGAAGGTTTTCATCATTGCTACGAAGTCAATTCACCAACATTATTCTTAAGGTTCTTAAGGGATGAAGATAGACTCCTATAGGAAGGATGAATAGTTCACCACATCAGCGAAGATTCCTTTACAATCTAGCCACCCTTTCACATTATACATTTGATGGAGTTTGTATTTGTGCCTAGTGCCAATGAAGATACAAGGTCTAAAGGTTCCCGGCAGCTGGAGACTCAAGTTCATCGTTATCTCAGCGGAACAATCAAGGCAGGTCTTCTAGCTGGGCAGATCTTGCTAGTAATTGGAGGGCTTATCGCTTTCCTAGGACCACCGTACACGTCCCAGCTAGCCGCCTTCTGGGTTGCACGTTTCCCTGCACCCCCTCCATCTCCGAGTACTCTGCAATTTGTCTGGCTCCCCTCCTTTTCACTTATCTGTGGATTTGTCCTCATCATTAGTGGCATTCTTTTCTTGGTTTCAACCTGGCTAGTCCAGTCTTCACTCAAAGATCCTCTACTATTCAAGAGGCGGTACCAACGCCTAGATGTCATCACAGCCCTAACGGCTTTCATCGCTGCCATTTTCTTGGGCATCCTGGTCGGTGCTATAGCCCTAGTCCATCTTTGCCCTGTCCTTGATAGTATCTGGGGAATTTTTGGTTATTGGATTGGCTGGGACCTCAGCGGCGTTATCGCTTTTGTAGCCGGCTTTGTTCTAATCCTCTTCATAATTTCTGAAATCAGTTTTGGGTATATGGAGGCAGGAGAGGCTGGGGGCAGAACACAAAGGTTAAGGCGCCGTCGGAAGAGACACTTCCAGCCTTGAAAACCAGCAGAACCAAAGCCCGATTACTTGTGGGAAAGAGATTCTTTTCTGATGTAGTCGATGACTTGGGGTGCGAGAGTGGTGAAAACTTGTGAGATATTCATCCCAGTCTTGGCACTGGTTTCGATGAAACTGAGCTGATGAGCATTGGCGAATTGCTGTCCGAACTCGTAGCCGATTGCCTCAGCAAGATCAGCCTTATTCCCCACCAACACTATGGGAACCTCCCCTGCGCTCTCCTTGATTTCCTGAACCCAGCGATCAAGCTGCCAGTAAGAGTTAGAGCTGGACTTGTCATAGACTAGGATTGCTCCCTTCGACCCTACATAGTAGCGGCGACGTAAGGGACCAAACTGTTCTTGGCCTGCCGTGTCCCATATCTGAAGTCTCAATGTGCGATTCCCTAT
>JAEOSX010000053.1 GCA_016840135.1 Candidatus Hermodarchaeota archaeon | reverse complement strand
GAGGGTCCTTGGATGATCCAAAAACACCCGATTATGTTTCGTGATGCAGAGTTACTTGTAATCAACAAAATTGACCTTGCCGAGGCAATGGAAGTTGATGTTGGCCAGTTAGAACGAGACGCAAAACAAATCAACCCTAACCTCAAAGTCTTACGCACTAGCGTCAGAAAAGGAATTGGTATAGACGAGGTCATCCAGCAACTTGGAGTTTAATCTGTGCTGAATACACTTCAACCAAAACCAAGAAGTTTTTCAAATTTCTCTGCAGTTCGTTTTAGTTCAAGTAACAAAGGACCAAGGCGTGCCTCTTCCCGTGTAATAAAAACAACCACAGCTAATGGACCACTATAACGAAGTAATATGAATCCACGCTCAGCCTTCACATAAAGAGAGTCAAGTCCACCTTTCTTAAGATTTTCAATAGCGTTTGCCCCAATCGCCAACATTGAAGAGGCGAGCGCAGCTAGTTCGCCTTCACCGATTTTAGCATCGATAGAGCTGGCCATTGGTAATCCATCAGTCGAGATGATTGCAACGCCCTGTAACCCTGGTACATTCATTTGGGCTTCTCTAAGCACCTCCATGATTGCCTTCATCGGATCATCCGACGGACTAGGCTCAGCCATAAAACAACGCCAATTCCTATTCTTGGTAAAGCAATATTAGTGAATAATAGGCTAAAAACATGTTCCACGTTATGCTCATTTTACCCATCCTAGACCTAAGAATGCCTTTCGTACTCGCTCATTTACAGGAAGAGCTATCATTATTCCAGCGATTACTTGGACGAGATTAACTGGCACCTCAATTATAGCAGCCATACCGATTACCAACCTCTGAAAGAGGAAATATCCCGTTATCATGACGCAGCCGCCCAGAAGCATTGCCGTGGCACTCCATGCAGATGCTGGGTCATATCGCAAGGTCAGCACAACAGTAACTACTCCTATATAGATAGCCATTACGAACCAAAGCCAAGGCGGAACATAAAGTGTAGCGAACCACCAGGTTTGTAATGCAGAACCACCTGAAGCTTCAATGTTACCACTGAGGAGAAACCAACCAATTATTCCGAGAGATAATGCTAGCCCAAATCCCACACATACCCCTAGATAACGTAGTTGAGTATTTGAGAAGCGGCTCCGCAAGCTAGTTCCTAAGTACCCAACAATGAATCCTTCAAGCCCTTTGATAACAAGAGTTGCGAAAGCATATTGAGGGTAACCCAGGAAAATATCTGCGAACATGGAGCCAACTCCAGCAGCCCATCCACCTATAATTGGCCCAAAGAGAATCGCGCTAATATAAACAGCAATTTCTCCCAGATTGAAATAACCCGTAGTAGCAGGGACATAAATCTGGAACATCATCGTAGTAACACAGCAGAGAGCGGCCATCAATGCTCCAAGAGAGATCAAGAGCACTACCGGCATTTTAGGAACGAAAAAACTATCACTCTTCTGGTCCATATACTCACTTCCTTCTCCTCCTTTTTTTACTATCTATTTAGTGTATCTGGTAGCCGATTATTTAACAAAAGAGGCTCTACTGATTGCTGCGAGAACCCTGCTCATTGTATTCCCTAGAATCGTGTGAATCTAAACTAAATTTAAATTATATATGTTTCTTGTGCGAAATATTTATTTTGTGATATTCTTTCCGCCTTGCTTGAAGAAGAGATTTCTGAGGCTTGCATGATTGAAAACAGGAAAGGCTTTCTCCCCCGGTCATATAACAGGTTTCTTCCAGATTTGTGATGATTCAGAGAATCCCTTATGGAAAGGATCTCGTGGAGCAGGAGTTACTGTTGAAAGGGGAGTCACTACAGCAGTGGAAATTACACAAACTAGTACACCATCAATACAAATACGAATTAACGGCCATTCAACCACTTCCGCACAAGTTTCAGAGAGGGTCGTATCCAGCTTTCTCAAGCTAGTTGGTGACAAACCATACAAAATCAGCGTGCAACACGAAATCAGGCTTCCGATAGGCTGTGGTTTTGGAATTAGTGGCTCTGGAGCCCTAAGTCTAGCTTTAGCACTGAATGAGGGATTCGAGCTAGGGCTTTCGAGGTTAAAAGCATCTCAAATTGCCCACATCGCTGAAGTTGAATGTAAGACCGGGTTGGGTTCGGTCATTGCAGAGACTTACGGAGGAATTGAAATTAGAGTGAAGCCAGGAGGTCCTGGAATCGGTGAAATACAAACACTCCCTTTCAATGAAAGACATGTTGTTTTCAGCCTACCCTTCGGCCCTCTTTCAACTGCAAAATTCCTGACCAATGAAGAGGACCGCCGACGAATCAACGAACTTGGTGGGGAATTAACTGACGCCCTACTTTGCCAGCCAACAATATCCAATCTTCTGATTTTTTCCCGTCAATTTGCTGAGCACATACAGCTCTTAACAGAAAGAGTAAAGAGATTAATTCTAGAAGCCGAGGAAGCAGGAATCATATGCAGTACAGCCATCTTCGGTGAAAATGTTTTTTCGATTATTCCTAAGGACCAAATACAAGAAGCCGATGCGATTTTCAGACGACATTTACCGGAAAGGCAAGAACTTATGATAATGGAAATTGACGCTCAAGGAGCCCGTGTAATAGATGGATGAAGAAGAAGTTTCGCTAGACCACCCAAGGGCAACATCACTACGAATTCGCGCTAAACTTGCCCATGGCTTCAAAATCGGTATAACTTCAGCATTTGGGCTATTCGCTCACGGCAGAGGGGAAGCCTTCGACTATCTGATTGGTGAGGAGACAACAAAGAATTCTACAAGAGCCATCCGAGCAGCGGCAGCCAGCCTCCTACTAGCACGCCACCCCGTCCTCTCAGTGAATGGTAATGTTGCAGCGCTAGTTCCACAGGAACTCGTAAAACTAGCAGAAATATCCGAAGCGAAACTCGAAGTTAATCTCTACCACCGAGGTGGAGGTCGCGAAGAAGCGATAGCGGTAGTGCTGCGAGAATCAGGTGCAAAGGAGATTTTGGGGATAGGATCTGCCGCATCGGCGACCATACCTGAAATCTGCAGTGACCGCCGCCGTGTAGACCCTAAAGGGATATTGATTGCAGATACTGTATTTGTACCTCTCGAAGATGGTGATAGAACAGAGGCACTTGTTAAGCTAGGGAAAACAGTAATTACCGTCGATTTGAATCCGCTTTCACGGACAGCCCAGATGTCAACTATCACAATTGTAGATAATATTGTACGAGTAATGCCTCTTCTCATAAAAACTGCAAAACAACTTGAAACAGAGACAGAGCAAAACCTACAAAAAATCGTGAAGGCTTTTAATAACGAGCAGAATCTGTGTGAGTCCATCGAACGAATTAATAATCGTTTGAAAAGACTCGCCAAACTGAGCAGAGACACATGAGGGAGAGGATGAGAGATAGCGTTTAAGCGAATAGTAATTCTTGGAGCAGGGGCAATTGGATCCACTTACGGTGCTCTCCTGTCCAGAGATAATGATGTATTACTTGTTGGGCGCCAAACACATGTTGAAATCATCAACACAAGTGGACTAATAATCGAAGGAGACTATGCTGGAACCTATTCTCCAGCTGCAACAAACAAGCTAGAAGAAATTCTTCCAGAAACACTTCTAATCGTAACCACGAAAGCCTACGATTTAGCGTCGTCCCTTACGTCTATTCAATCACTAATCCTCGATGATACAGTATTACTACTACTGCAGAATGGATTGAAAATCGAAGAAACCGCGAGAAGAGTAGTAAATAAACAAAGCCAGATTGTGCGAGGATTGGTGACTATGG
>JAEOSX010000052.1 GCA_016840135.1 Candidatus Hermodarchaeota archaeon | reverse complement strand
GACCACATTCGACTGAGTTACACCTTTGAGTTTCCCGATGGCCTGAGCGACATCCCAAACCTTACCCGCTTCAACTCGGATTAGAATATAGACGATTACTGGCAAATAGAACACAACTCCTGGTGAGCCTTGGAGTATTTGCTGGCTTCTATCTTAACAGCTTTTCCATTCCTACAAAACTCTTCAATTCGGGTATTTCTGACGTCTCAAAGGGTTTCTGGCTAGTAACATCTTGTGACCACATTTTGTGGGCTTCTGAAGTGAGTCCGCCTTATATAACGCTGAGGCTAGAGTGGAGGTTGGAGTTCAAAACCATGAACAAAGATAAGCGCAATCATCAGGGGAACCGGACTGCCAAGGTATATCGGGAACTAGCCTTCCGATTGGCGGCTACACGCTAATCCTGTTTACCAGGCAGCTTTGCTTCCCGCAGAGGGACTCGAGGGCTTGTGTATGGGCGTCGGGTTCCACTCTCCTCTTTTCTTGTTTCTGATGTTAATCTTGACCCATCAAGCTTTTAGGGTCGCTATACTAGTACCCTCTTGGTTGGAGGTTTTCTTTGACAAGGCTACAAAAAGCGAAAACACTACTCGTAGTTGGTGTTGCGCTGAGCGTTATAGGGGGGCTAACCAATGTTAGCATTGGTCTCTTGCATATCATGGGAATAGACACACCTATTAATTGGTTAATTGGTGTATACTTTCCCTACGCGAACTATTTTTTCGTTAACGGGATTATCCCTTTTTCAATTGGAGCTAGTGGGTGTATCGTTGCCCTTGCCTCTTTGGGATTTTTAGGGAGAATTACTAGTAACCCGGAACAGACCCGCACACTCCTTCTAATCTTGGGCAGCTTCGCGAGCATTGGCACCTGGGTTGTTGGTGGAGTGATAATCATGGCAGCGGGCATTTTTACTCATTATCATTGGGTGGAAGTAAGTGAAGCGCGCATAATTCGGCGCTCTGTATCAATTAGAGGAACTGACCTTCCAGCTGAGAGCGGTCTACCTCAACAGTTTTGCAGGCAGTGTGGGGCTGCAGTTTCTCCAGATGAACGGTACTGTGCTTCCTGTGGGAGACGCATCTAGAGAACACTCTTGTGCACGAGAGCAGCTTCAAGTTCTGGTAAATGTTGTTCTGTACACTAAAATTTATAACTCCATTTTTTGTTGTTCATCTTAGAGGGTTATTATTTAATGCGATATCAAGAACCTGCTGATGTTGGTGGACGAGCCAAGACCGCTGATGGCCTTCTAATGTTTGGCGGAATCTTCGGTCTACTTGGTGGATTGGCGAACATAGCCATTGGTGCCCTTCACTTCCTCGGGATTCCCCTGCCCTTCCGGTTTCTCGAGTGGCCCATGTTCATGGCTTTCATATTCCCGGGAAGTATTTGGTGGTTTCTCTATGTCTTTGTTCCCCTAATCATTGGAATCGTCGGCACCTTATTCACACTGATCTGTATGTCTCGACGTGTAGCAATCAGGACCGAGCCCAAGAGTGCTGGTATCGGCCTCATCGTTTGTGGCGGTGTTGTTGCGGGTTGCTGCTGGGGTTTTGGTGGTCTTTTGATAATCTTTGCCGGTATCTTCTCCATACTCCATTGGAGCGACATTCGAGTTACACGACCACGTCCTGCTCCTCGGGTCCGCCCAAGCCCTGCTTACAAGCCTGAGCCAAAGGTTGCCCCACGTTCTACTGTTCAGGTTGTTTCCTCGTCAAAGCTAGAAAAGACGGAGGGATACTGCTCCTCCTGCGGTGCCCTACTAGCTCCTGATGACATATACTGCAACCGCTGCGGTGTACCCCTAGATTAAACCGAACCTGAACAGCCAGTAATTATATCGAACTCGTCCCTTTCTCCAGTGCGGAAAAGGTCTTGTTACTAGGTGTGATGAATCAATTCAGACTTGATTCTGAGTTGCACGCAGTCCGATGCTGCCTCCCACAAGGGCAAGGATTGAACCGATTATTGAAGATATCCCGAAGAAGGAGGGCAGACCAAAGACAATGGCAAGAATACTGCCAATCCTGCTGTCAAACTTGGAGGTAGTAAAGCTTGCTATGAGGACAATGACTCCAACAGCTATGGGTAAAGCGCTGAACATGAGGATGAACAAGGTCCCTTCTAGGAATATGAATTGTTGTAGAGGGTTTGTGAACAACGACAGTAACAACATGATGAACATGGGGAGGAACCCTATCTGTGATATTATCATCAAGACGCCCCCGATTAGGCTTAGAAGGCTACCTGTTTTGATTTCCTTTATTTCCCGTATTTTCCATGTCTCCTTCTCTATTGTGGAGTATTCGTTTGCGCGGGTGTAGGCTAGATAGGCGAGAAGGGGTAGGGTCCAGATTGGTGTGATCCCCAATAGCAGAATTAGGAGGAGGGATCCACGGAGAACGATGTAGCCTATTAGAAGAATGACAAGCCCGATCCCGCCTACGAAGAGTAGAACGGAAATTGCTCGTACGAGAATGTAGATTCGCTTGAAGAGGGCGGGGTGAACGAGGAAACCTGCAAGGCAGAAGGTGCAACTGGTGGGGGCGATGTAAACGTACATGAGTAGCAGCAGGCCAAAGCCTACGTGTCGACCTTCGGTTTCGAAGGACCAGGGGGGCAAGGTCACCCAGGAGTACCAGAGCCTGAAAGTGAAATAGGTTAAGAATAACAGGCCAAGTGCCAGAGGGATTATTGCCATTATTGTCCGTTTTTCCATCTTGGTTCCCATTCTAATTTTACTGTGCAATGTTCTTGACTTTATTAATAAAAGTCTAACGTAAGCTACGGGTGAAACCGTAGTTATCAGAATAAATAAAGGAGAGGAGTAAAAGAGTGAAGGAGGATGTACTTTGCCAGATAACCGGGGAAGCGACGAAGGGGTTTTGATAATTCCCCTTTCGAGCACCAAAATCAAGGCGATAGCCCAAGCCCTTTCGAATGAGACAGCTGTGAAGCTGCTTCAGGTGCTGGCTGAGAAGCCGATGTCAGCCAAGGAGTTATCCGACCACTTGGGCCTTCCTTTGACGACGGTCAAGTATAACATTGATGAATTATTAGCCGCTGAACTGGTCAAAGTTGAGTATGTGCGATTAAGCCGAAAAATGCGTGAAATGAAGTATTATGCAACGGTCAAGCGTGCCCTGATCTTTGCGCCAGAGAAAGACGAGAAGAGCGCAATCGGTCTTCTGAAAAGGCTCTTTCCCTCCTTCATCGTGGTACTCCTCGCTATCCCCCTGGGACTCGTACTTAGGGCATTCATCATCGAGTTTCTTGCCCAGCCACACGAAGTCCACATCAACCCCTTCAACCTGACCTTTTACACCTTCGTTGCCGGTGTGCTGTTCGCGGTCATGATACTTGGCTTAGTCACTATTGTGAGTTATTTCGTCAAGAAGAAGTGATATATGAGAAGGTGTCTAGCCCCTCTAGAATGGCGTTTCAGCACTTCATCTAGGGTAGGATAGGTCAGCTCCAGGGAGTTGCCCCATTTTATCCTTTAGCATTTGGAGCTTTCGATCTAGTTCCTGCTGCATCGCGGTGATGCTGAGGACGACGGTGCCGTCCACGCTTTGTTTCTGAGCGAGCATGGAGGCGTCTTGTTCCAGCCTGGTCGCAACCTGTACCATATTGGCGAGGCGCTGAATCATCGACTTCATCAGAACATTGCTTTCACTGATGACTACGCGTCCGCTGCGGAAGATGGTGCTGACATCGAAGGCATGGAAGCTCAAGGCTTGACTCTGATACTGGGTGATGACCTCTTTGGTGTAGGACTGGAGGAAGAGGGAGCTCAGCCGCTCGAGGGCGTTTTGGGTTTCGAACTCGTCATGGTCCTGGGAGGTGATGAGGGCGAAGAGGAGGTCTTCATAGAGGAGGAGGGCAACTTTGACGTCACGGACGATGAGTCGCTCAAGAGCTCCTGCTTGTTTGAGTGCTAGCACAACCGTCATAGCTAGCTGGGCGAAGATAGATGCGTCGAGCCCCATGGCGGGGAGTTTGCTGGAATCCCCCACAACCTGATGATAGAGGGGTACTTCACTCTGTCGATGGATAATTAGTACATCATAGATCATTCGGTCAAGACCTCCTAGTTGTAGGTAACTATCCAATTCAGCTATTATCAAGTTTCTGCTGACAGGAGAATGCGCTACTCACACTAGTTCACCTATTCTCTTTGCTCAGAGGCTTGTCCTCTTTGGGAGAGAACTCGATTTTCATGATACTGGTGCCTTTCACGATAATCCGACGCTTTTCTTGTGGAGAGTGCCCCTCTAAAACCGCATATGCTTCATCTAGAAGTACTGACGATTTTGGTAATATCAATAGTAGTCGTCCTCGTACTACCCGTTTGTCCTTAAGGTACAAGGTGACTATCTGTCCTATAGCTTGTTTGGAAATTTTGATTGGTGTCGACATATTGTAACATACCTGGAGATGCGCGTGGACTATTTTTCTTCTTCAATACTCCGATAATGACTTTAGTCTTGAGGTCGAGCGAGAAGATATTATTCGTCAGAGAAAACTGGACCATCTTCTTTTGATGAGAAGAATTTCTCTCTGCAGGCTTTATTACAGAAGTAGTAGGTTACATGGATATGCTTAAAGTGGGAGGTTTCACCAGGCAGGCGACGGTCTATTCGCGTCCTGTGGGTTAGGTCTTCCTGGGGCTCCTTGATGGTTTTATCACACACCGCGCACCATTGCCTAGGCTCGTCTGAGGTTAGGAATAGCTCCTTGCATTCAGGGCTGCAGAAATAGTAGATGACGCGGATGCTCTGATGTTGTGCATCCACGGATAAGCGTCGAGCCTTGGTGACGTGGTGGGTTAACTCGCTGGGAACCTCCGAAGCATCTAGCACCTTTCCACAGGATTCACAGTTCAGCATAGACATACAGTCCCTGTGTTCTCTGAAGATGTTTATTAGAGAATCGATGTTTTCACCAGAAGATATTAATTTAGGCATGCCTAAATATTAGGTGGTGTGTAGACAATGAAAACGCAACTCCTCCCCGGTATGCAATTGTTTCCTGCCCTACAAATTGGATTGTTCAATGGTGGCTTACTCCTCATAATATTCTATCTCGTAGAGCTGCTACTTGTGCTATCCTTTCCGAAAGGGCAGAGAGGGCGGTTGTTCGAGTATGACCGTTCCAAGTGGCGCAAACGACACCGCGCCTACCTCATCATAGCTAAAACCTTCTCGCTGGTGCTCATCATTCTCCTCTTCTTAACTCCCTTAAGCCTTGGAACACCCGCCTTCTATCTGGGTCTTACCCTATACCTCCTCGGGCTTATTGGCTTCGCGATAGCCGTGATTAATTTTCGAAACACCCCATTGGATCAACATGTCAACAAAGGGTTTTACCGTATTTCCCGCAATCCACAGGCCCTCACTATGCTCATCACTATACTTGGTATTGCATTGGCTGTAGGTTCGTGGACCTTCGTCCTTATCTGCCTTCTCTCAGTCATCTTCGGTCGGGCTCGCCTTATCGAAGAGGAAAAAGCCTGTCTCGAACGATACGGAGACGCCTACCGAGAATACCTAGAAAACACGCCGCGATACCTCTTAATCAAGACAAAGCTGAGAGACTAACCTATCCTTGGTTCCTAGATTGGAGAGGAATCTGCGCGGCAGCAGTGCTGAGACTGTGAAGGAAAAGGATAAGGTGATGCTAGAACTGGTTGTAGCGCGTCAGTGATGTCAGTAGTAGCCCAACCTAGAGTAGCGTGTCACTGACTAGCACCCACTATCTCAATGAGCAGCATAATAACGCGAAGGAGGATGTTCAGGAAGTCTAGGAAGAGGTCAACGACGCCAACCTGCCATTGATTGTCAGCTAACCGATATTTGATGAGGTTGATGTCGTAGATAATGATCGGGACAAAGAGCAAGATGACAACGATGGCAGCTAAAATGGTGTACCACGAGGCGGTGTAGAATACATTGACCATAGTGGCAGCCAATACGATTAGGAGTAGCCCCGCAATCCATGGAAGCCAATCGGTGAGGTCCCTTTTGGTCATCCAGCCGATCAGAATTGGTACGACGAAAATCGCCCCAGTGATGGCCAGAGCCACATTGAAGTTCACGCCTAATAATGCGGCAATGGCGGTGACCGGTCCCATGAAGCCCCCAGTGACGAGACCAAGGAGGGTAAGGAGAAACCACTTGATTGCCCCATGGAGGTTGGACCCAAAATAGAGAATAATAGACAGGATTATCATGATAATCCAAGTGCCGAATATTACTCGCAAATCGAAGAAAAACACCAAGGCGACCTGGCTGTAGGTGGCGAACCATTCGCCTAAGATGACTTTCATGATGGTATAGGAGGTTCCCGCCATCAATACAATAAGCCAGCCAAATCCTAAGGCCACGTTCCTCGCGATTGTGCTGGGGTGCCTTTCCGCTCGTGGGAGTGCTGGTTCCTCACCTGCCTCAGTACCTACGAGGCGAGAATCCTCAGCCGCTTCATACGTGGTACGTGGGGTGGGCGTTTCCTCACTATACAACCTCCATCACCTCAGTAAGCTGATAGAAAGCCACCTGAATTAAACCTTTCGGGTGTCTTGGTCCACACGTGGACCTTGGAAGCCAAAGCCTACCGCTTCATAGAACTATTTGCAGGTAAACCTTCTGGGACGATTCCAGGATTGAAAAATAGAGTGGGTGCCCAGCGAGTATGCTGAGCAACCTTGTGTTGAAGGATAAGGACGGTAGAGGTTGTGAGGGCTATTTCGACCGTCGTCGATACCAAACAAAGATGATGAGGGCCACGACGACGATAATGATGACCACAACTGCAACGATGATGGGTAGTAGCAGCAGAAGGGGATTGATAGGTCCTCCGACATCGTAGATGTAGAGGTCATCGAAGAGTAGCTCAACTAGGTGTCCGCCTGATGCATTCGCGTAGAGATGCAAAGTGTGAAGAAGTGTGTCTGGTCGATGGCCGAAAACCGCTTCGTAGTCAGTGCTCAGGCAACGCTGCATCAGGTGCCACGTCTGTCCAGTGTTGACTCCTGTGACGTTGAAGTATCCATAGATGGTGCCATTGTACAGCACTTTATCGCTGGTGATGGCGAAGTAGTAGTACAAGTATTTTCCATCGCCGAATCGCACGTATAAACACGCGAAATCAGACTCGGCAGGAGTGTACTTCACGAGCCGCCAAGCTACATCCAAGTAGGTGTTGCGGCTCCCCCGGATTGGACGACCACCAAGTGGTTGATAATCGCCGAAGACACTACTGGAATTAACGGAGAGATGCGCCGCCTTGTTGCCTGCGTAAGCAGTGCTGGTCACGCGGAGACTATCATCTGTAGTATAGTAGTATCCACCCCAACCCCGAATATGACTGCCTACCGCTGGTTGGTCCTCAAACCCAGCGCCGTTGACGGCTCCTGCGATTTGTTCAACCTCGTCTACCAGGAGGGTTACTCGGGAGTCCACAGAGTCCCCACGACCTTCGACTTGGAATCTTAGATTCTGGATACGTACTTCGTCGGAGCCAAAGTAGTCCCAGGCATCCTGCCAAATGCTTCGGTTGAAGTAAAACCAGGAGCCCGTCGTATTGAAGTTCTCCACATTCAGGTAGAGAACATCGACCTGGTTCGTAAATGTACTACGACCCCCCAACATGTAACGGATAGTATGACCGGCTGTACCGTTGTTGAGGCTGACGTATACCCATGCGAAGCTGTAGGAAGGGAGGTTTTCAAAGTCCAGGTACCACCAGAAGCTGAGGGTCCCCGGATTCAAACTAGTAAGTCGCGAGCACGGATTGCTAGCAATGTAAGCGTTGCTTACACGTTGGTTGGATGCAGCGGTCAAATTACAGCTGTAGCTGCCTAGGTGGGCGGTGGGGCTGCGGGTGACATAGCCTTCCTCATTACCATGGTAACCGATACCCCATTCTGTGTTGGTCTCGAAGTCCCCGTTTCTGATGCTGCTGTTAACGAATACCGTTGTAGCGTTCTCAAAAACCAAGTTGTCGATGAATGCCCGATTCACTTGCGTCGTATCCGCAGCAGACTCGAGAACAAACATGAAAACACAGACTTCAGCAGAGGGGCTGAGGACTGGAAATTCAGCGACTGCCTCGTAGTCGGCAGTGAGGTTTCGGCTAAACCGATTCCACTGCTGCGTGGGACCTCCTAAATTAAAGAAGGCTGCGTATGACATATTGGAAAACGAAGTGGTTCCGTTGAGGTAGTATCTCATAATCATGAGAGTTTTACTGTTGTTGATGAGTACACTAAGATACAAGGCGTCGCTTCCGATGTTCTGGGTTTGATCCGAGTACCACCAGAATGTGAGGTTACTCGACACATCTCCAAGCCCTATATTGAGGTAAGGATCGCCTTGTGAGAAGTAGGTGAATTCATTGCCGCCGGTTGAGGGGCTTTCGACCTGCATCCCGGCAGAGTAGGTGCCTGATTGGACCGGGTCGGGGGCTTCCGCATACCAGGTGCCCAAGTCTCCTGACCTGTCCTCGGCCCATGCGGCGGCGTCGCCGGGTGTGGTCCAGTTTTCGAAGCCAGAGTTCTCAACTCGGTTGGAGGTCCAGTTCGCTGGTACCCCGCCCGGTGATGAGGGCTGCCGATTTATCGGAGGGACCTGTGGTGTGGGTAGTGCACCGGATACTGCAGGTAGTACCGAGAGACTGACGAGTGAGAGCAACATCAAACATACAAGCCACTTTCGCATGAAAAATCCCCGCAGAACTAACTAAGGGTCGTCTTGGATTAAAAACCTTTATTCGCTTCCTCACAAGCTTAAAAAATGGGAGATGTACCCAGCTGGGATGCCGGGCAACCTTTGCGCGACGTTAGAACTAGTTGGGGTTTTGAGAGCTAGCGTTTGCGTCCACGCTGCCATACTATGACGACGAAGAGGACCACGAGGACAACGACGATGATGACGATGACTGCGACAAAGACGGGGAACAGCAGCAGCCAGGGGTTGATGGGGGGTGTGTCGTCGGTGTCGTAGAGGTAGAGGTCGTCGATGAGTAACACTAGCCGGTCTGCACCGTAGGTGCGGGCGCTGAGATATAGGTAAGTGAGGGTGGTGTTGGGGCGGGTTCCGAAGACGGCGGCGTAGTCGCTGCTCAGGTTCCGGTGCAGGAGATGCCACGTGCCAAGCGTGTTGACCCCGGTGACGTTGAAGTACCCACTACTGGAGGTGTTATCAGGGAGCTCTCCGCTCCGGAGGCCGAAGTAGTAGTAGAGGTATTTGTAGTTCCCGAAATATACATAGATGCGGGCGTAATCATTGGAGGTGACGCTGAAGTCATCAAGGCGCCAGGCCAGGTCTAGGGAGGTGTTACGGCTCCCACGAATCGGACGACTCCGTAGATTCTGAGATACGCTAACGGTTCCGCTGGTGGGGAGAGTAAGGTTGGCTGCTTTGCTGCCCGCGTAGGCGGTGTCTGTCACCCGCAGCCTATCATATGCTGCATAGGCTGATCCCCAGCCGCGGACGCGGCTATCCACCGCCTGCTGGTCTTCAAACCCGGCACCATTGACTGCCCCCGAGATCTGCTCCACATCATCTAGGAGAAATGTAATCCGGGAGTCTCCAGACAGGTTTTCAACGTTAAGGACCCTGAAATAGACTGACGAGATGTACAGTTCATCAACACCAAAGTAAGCACCAGCTTCCGCCCATATATCGCGATGGAAGTAGACCCAGCTACCACTCGTGTTTAACTCCTCCACATGAAGGTAGAGCCCGGTAGACGAGTTAGTAATGCCGAAGGTACCCCCGCCAGAACAAAAGTAATAATTGAGGTTCTGATAGCCGGTTCCATTATAGAAGCCAATGTCCAGTGATGCGTAGCTGTTTTGAGCGAGGTTTTCATAATCTAGACACCACCAGAAGCTGATGTTCCCCGGGTTTAGCGCGGTAATCCGGGTATAAGGAAAGATAGACAAACTTGCTTGGCTGATGTGGAGACTGGATTGGGCGGTGATGTTACAGCTAGAGCTGCCCGAGTGGGCGGTGGTGCTACGGCTGATGTAGCTGTTTTCAGTGCCGAGGTTGAACTCCCACGACTCTCCTGTCTCGAAGCCCCCATCATGGACGGTGCTGTTAATCCAGGTCGTCGTATCATTCTCCAGGACCACGTTATCAAGGTAGGCCTGGTTTACCTGCGGGGTATCCGGAAAAGAGTACAATATGAAGCGCAAGAAAAATATGTAAGCAGCGGGGGTGAGGCTGGGAAATTCCGCGACGGCTTCATAGTCGGCGGTGAGGTTCCGGCTGAATCGATTCCAAGTTTGTACCGGACCCCCCAAATCGAAGTATGCCGCGTAGGAGTGATTGGCTGCCCCCTGGGAGGTTCCGTTGAGGTAGTAAGTAATTAAATGGGGACCAGTGACGTCGTAGACGCCCACCCCTACAAAGAAGGTATCGCTCCCGTTGTTCTGGATCTGGTCACTGTACCAGTCGAAGGTGAGGTTGAGCTTCCCCATATTGGATTGAAGGCTTGAGGATGCGCTTACATAGTTGACTATGACGTTGCCAGTAGGGGAGCTTTTAGCACTGAAGCCAATGGAACGAGTGCCTGATTTGACCGGCTCAGGCGCTTCGGCGTACCATATGTCGGTTTCCCCTGACGTTGTTTCGGACCACTCTTCGGCGTTGGTGGGTGAGGTCCAGTCTTCGAAGCCGGGGTTCGTGATCCGGTTAGTGGTCCAGTTCGCAGGTGAATACTGCCCAGTAGGCTGTCGGTCGGTCTTGGTAGATTGCAGAGCAGGTGGTGCACCAGGAACTGCAAGTAGTGCAGAGAGGGTTAACAAGGAGAGGAGCAAAAAACATACAACGAATTTCCGCATAAGAGTCCCCACGGGAATTATAACCCTACCAATATTGTTGAATGATAAAAGGCTTTCAACCCATGCTTCAAGCTCATATTCGCAAGCCATTACTGCATGTCTACTTTCGTTTTCGCACAAAGTAGATGACTGCAACGGCTGCTGGGATGCCGATGGCGAGGGCGATGACACCTAGCACCAGGGGATCGATGCCGGGAGGGACATCTACGATGGAGTCTATGAGAATGTCGATGAAGTCGGCGATATCATAGTAGCTGATTATACCGTCGATGTCGGAGGCGGTGATAACTACTATTAGGCTGGATTCTGGGTAGACAAAGATGTATTGGCCCTGGTATCCGCGAGCAGAGTATGACGAGACGCCTTGGTCTATCCACCACTGATAGCCATAGGATTGCCTGGGTGAAAGTTGGGTCAGCGCGTCTGTTGATGTGGCAACCCAGTTGGCAGGTACAATCTGTTGTCCATCCCAGCTGCCGTTGTTGAGGTAGAGGAAGCCAAACTTGGCCATATCTCGGGGTCTGAGATAGAGGTCATGGCCTCCGTAGCATACACCTGATTGGTCGGTACCCCATAGCCTAGTGGTTATACCTAGGGGTCCAAAGAGGTGCTGGTCCGCAAAGGCTACAGTAGAGGTTTCTGACTCTTCTGTGATGATTGCTGACAACAGGTGCGACGCCCCAGTATTGTAGAGCCACGCGGTGCCGGGTTCACTTACCATCGGGAGGTCGAGAACATATTGCACGGCGTCGGCACTGCTTGTCATCGCGGTAACATCGTTGTTGATATTGCCATACGGGTATGTTGTCTCGTCCCAGGATAGCCCAGAGCGCATCATGAGCATATTCTCAACGGTGATGGCTTCTTTCCAGGGATTGAGGTTATCGATGGTTCGCCCGGGGAAGAAGCTGAGGGCGAGGTCGTCGATGTTGTATAAGCCGAGGTTTGTGGCGATGCCTGTGAGGGCGGAGGTCACACTCTTGGTACACGAATACATTACATGAATCGTCTCTTGACCATAGTTCGGATTGGGGTAGTCCTCGTACACGATGTATCCGTTCCGAATCACAAGCATCGAATCGAGGGGTAGATTATTCTCCATGTAGGAGTGTTGCATCTCTTGAAATATTGCAGTGCTCATCCCCTGGGACTCGGGTGTTGCACTCAGCCAGCCATGAGTTGGCCAATAGGCGGGAACCCTATCCTGAGCGGGGCTGGCTGCCTGGGCCAAGCTGATGTTCATCAGGGAGGGTGCAGTGAGTGAGAATACTAGGAGAGCGACCATGATCAGGTGTTTGTTTTCCATTTCTTTCATCTTCCTTCTAACTTTCTAGGGTTAATGCGTCCTTCATCTTGATTTTCGAATCAGGTATACTACTCCAATGGTTAGGGGAGCGCCGATGGCGAGTGCGACTACTGCTATACCCTGCCAGGGTACCAGTGGCGGGGCGGGAGTTTGGTAGATGCTCGCATAAACATAATCGAGGACTAGCTCTGCGAGTGGGACCAGTTGTTGGTCAGCAGCTGTGGTGACGATGACTATCTCGTGGTCGGGGGCAACCAGAATACGTTGTCCACCGGATCCCCGGGCTCCGTAGGCGTATATTAGCGGATAAATCCAGGTCTGGTAGCCGTATCCAGATACCGGGTTTCCTTCCTGGTCGGTTGTTAGGTGGGATTGGATTTCTCCAGAGGCTGCCACGAAGTCTGCGGGGAGCAGCTGTTGATCCTCCCATCTCCCGTTCTCAAGGTAGAGGAGGCCTAGCTTTGCCATATTCCTCGGGGCCAGTTCCATTCCCGCCCCACCGCTGGGAATTCCCTGAGGGTCTGTCTCCCAGGTGTACTCGTCGATACCGAGCGTTTGGAAAAGTCGGTTCTCGGCGAAGGCGAGGGTGGTTGTGCCGCTGAGCTGTTGGATGATAGCAGAGAGGAGGTGTGAGGCGCCGCTGTTGTAGGCCCAGGTCTCGCCGGGGTCATCGGTCATGGGTAAATCGAGGACATGCTGAACCCAGTCGGGGCTGTTAATCAAGTTCACGTAACCATTATTGTTGTCCCATTGGAACCCAGGTGTCATCGTGAGCAGATGCTCCACGGTGATGGCTTGTTTACGGGCGTCCATGTTGGCGATGGTGTAGTCTTCGAAAATGTCGACTACTGTGTCGTCAAGGCTATCGATGATGCCTTCCTGGAGGGCGATGCCTATCAGGGCTGCAGTGAAGGTCTTGCTCGCGGAGGCAAGGTAATGGAGTGTTTCTTGGTCATAGGGAGGGTTGTAGAACTCGTAGACTATGTAGCCGTTTCTTATTACTAGGAAGGAGTGGAGGGGCCAGGAGAAGTTCTCTACGCCGTCTCCGATGAAGGCATCCATCTCGTCAATAATTGAGGAGTTCATTCCTTGATCCTCGGGATCTGAGGTTCTCCAGCCAGTGGTTGGCCAGTAATCAGGCTCTACCGCCTGCACCTCTATATTCCCACTGAAGGGAACTAGAGCAGCTGCTGTGATAATGAACGCTGCGAGAATCAGCCGAGTATGGTTCAGAATCTACACCATCCTTGTTGAATATTCCCTGAAATCTTAGCCTTTATTTCGTTTACCTAATAGGCAATAGTCTGTCATGAGAGCGTGCAAGGAATCCACCCAAACCAAAACTGCTATGTTAGGGAGAAGCAAGAAGTTTAAAAACCCGTAAATTCTATGTAATTTCATTACAACGTGGTGAGTAATATTTCGCTAAATGTATTCTTGAAACAATCGCTTGTGAAGCTCAACAAAGATGAGCCCAAGTTCTACCAGGTCCTCGATGTGGGCGTTACAGCTTCCCAGCCAACGAGGATTATTTCCCACCGAGCGATTGATCTTATGTTCGTATTTGATAAAAGCCGGTCGATGCGTGGGCAAAAACTAGCCGACGCAAAGGCAGCCGCCCTCAAAGTATTGGATAAAGAACTTCCACCTGGAAGCAGTGTAGCGGTTGTCACCTTTGGTACTGAGGTCAGGAACCTGGTTCGAAGAAAGGTTCTCGAGTCCGAGAAGGACCTGGCCAAGATAAGGAAGAAAATCGAAGCAATCGAGGCAGAAGGCTGGAGTAAAATGCATACAGCTCTTCTTCACGTCCACAAGATTGCGAAGAAAAGCAGGAAAGAAGGACGGCTGGTACGTATTATCCTGTTCACTGATGGTCAACCAACCGATACCAAGGATGTCGGGGATTACGAGGATGTTTCGACCCTGCTACTAGCAAACCGGGTTCCAGTAGACACTGTTGGGCTCGGACCGAAACACGCCGTTGAATTGCTTGCTCTGATTGCAGAAATGACAACGGGCAAGTACTGTTACGCAGAGCATTCAGGTTATCTCCCGGAAATCGTGGATGAACTTACAGAGGCGGCAGCCACCTCCATCGCCCCCAACCCAACACTAGTAATTGAGCTGACAAATCCTGAAGATGAAAGCTCTGACTTGTACCAATATGAGCCTACCAAGGGGATTTTGTACAAGTTTGAGAAAAGTGGACAACGTCTTGAGGCCCCGATTCGTGCAATCGAAGCGGGGAAGGCCTTTCGAGCCTGCGTACGACTGCTTTGCAACAATCCCAGCAAAGGAGCTGCAGCACCTCAGCAGAGAATCTGCTCTATTTCCCTCGTCGAAGGAGGAACAGAGCATTTCAAGCAGGACATTCTTGTAGACATCGTTGCAGGACAGAATGAAATCAATCGTGGTGTCAACCAAGTCTTCGAGATGGCAGCAGAGCTACGCAAGCACCGTGTTGACGTGACTCAGCGCGGCGATGTTGGAACTCTCATCCAAGACTTTGGACAGGAAACTCAGAGAGGTTAACAATAAAAAGGGTGAATTAGCAAGCACTTTCTGCCCCCAGGAGGGTACATCTTGAACTCTAGCGTGAATATACAGCTACAGCAATCTTTGACGGCACTAAACCAGAACGAAGAAGTCTTCTTCAACTGCCTTGACTTCATGTTAGCCTATGCGGGTACACAAGCCGCAGTAGTGGAGCAGCCCCTAGAGATGGTGCTAGTACTAGATGCTAGCCAGTCGATGGAGGGCCAGAAATTCAGAGATGCACAGGACGCAGCGATCAGCCAAGTTACCGAAGGCTTACCCCTGAACAGTGTTGTGAGCCTAGTAGTATTTGGTCACTTTGTCGAGATTCTAGTGTCAAAGAGAAAGATTCGATCAGAAAAGGATAAGGAAAAAATCATCAAGATTGTCGAAAAGCAGCGTGTGAGCGGAGGCACTCCCCTTCACGAATCTTTGGAGAAAGCCTATGATTTAACTGCTAGTCATGGGGACCTTATTCCGAGGGCGATTCTGATTAGCGATGGACAACCCACAGACGTCACAGGTACTAATCTGGATGCCTACCTTACGTTAGCGACAAAATTCCGTGAAGCAGGTATTAGTATAGACGCAATTGGTGTTGGCGGCGACCACGACGTGAAGCTAATGTCAAAACTAGCTGAGTGGTCCGTCGGTAAGTACGTCTATTTGAAGAGCGGGCAATCGAGTGCTCTCAAACCAGCAGTGTTAGAGCTTACCCAGTCTGCAGCCACCCAGATAATAACACAACCTGAACTCGAGATTGCCTTGACTAACCCAGCTGATAATGTGGAGTTCGCAGCCCAATATGAACCCACAGGTGTAGGCTTGGTTGTAACTGGTTCGGATGGTAAGTTTGTGGTGAACCTGCGTGGTGTTGAGCCTGAGAAAACCTTCCGTGTTGCTGTGAAACTAAAGTGCTCGAACCCAAGTTATGGTAATCCAGAAAACGGTGTGAAAATCGGTAGTGTTCGAATCTCCTCAAAGGGAGAGACCCACTTCGAACAAGACCTCCTAATCGATGTTGTTCCCACCGGTAACCATTACAACATCGCGATAGCTAAAATCTGCGACCGAGCCAAACAAATAATCGACACACGTGATAGAGAATCAACAATATATGATGGTCATGAAGCAGCAGAGAGACTAACCAAAATCCAAGGTAGAGAAACAAGGGTTGGTTAAACTCTGCGTCAATTGAAGATACAAAATCTATAATGAGGAAGAAAAAATGAAATGTCCAAAATGTGGAGAAGAAAACATCGCAGGTAGTGCTACGTGCGAGAAATGCGGAGAAGAGCTACCATCAGCCGCTCCGAGTGGACCAGAACTAGTACCTGAACCAAGCGAACCAGAACCTGCTCCCGAACCAAGCGAAGACGTTGAGAGCTGCGCTAATTGTGGAGCAGAACGTATCGGCACCAACGCGTTCTGTGCTAATTGTGGCAGACCCTTCCCTGGAAGTGGCCCCACAGAGCCTGAAACAGAACCCGAGCCAACACCAGAGCCAACAGTAGAACCTGAACCTAGCCCCGCAGCTGAAGCCGCGGTGCGAGGTGTTTTGGAGATTACAACGAATGGCGGCGAGATAATCATTGACACTGACGAAACCCGTCTAGGACGCAATGAAATCCGTGATGCTGCAAAGCAGCCAGTACCAGAGACCCAGTATGAATACATCACTCGCGTAAAGGCAGACAAGGAGCAGTTCCGAATCTTTCGAGAAGGTGACCAATTCTTCATAGAGGATAGAGGAAGTTCTAACGGAACTCAACTCAATGGTCAACAGATACGAGGGAAGGGACGACAGCCACTCCGAGACGGAGACAAACTCGTCTTCGCCAGCTTCGAAGCAACTTTCAGAACACTATAGCACAGAGATCAATCCAGATCTAGAAGGGATCTACTCATGGGTTCAGTTATGTCTATTCCAGATTACCAGCCCGGAGATGTCATCTCCAGTCCTGAAGGAGACTTCACAATCGAGAAGCGACTGGGTGGCGGAGGATTCTGCACTGCCTATCTAGCAAAGGACATGGCTGGTAAAGAATGTGTCATCAAGCATTTCACGCAGCATTCGATACACAAGCGTAAGCAGTATTGGTCACGTGAAGCTGCCTCCCTACAGGCACTAACTCAATGTAAAACGACCAGGGTCATGAATTTCATCAGTGCCTTCAGTGTCGAAAGAGATGGGGTTGAGGAGTATCTTCTAGCCATCGAATTCATCCCTGGAGTCCTGTTAAAGGATTGGGTGCCAGCTAATTTCCCCATCCCATATGAGCTAGCCATTGACATGATGATTGCGATAAGTAAGCAAATCGATTTCATGCACAAACAGGACTGGATTCACAGGGACCTCTCACCGAGAAACGTCATCATCACACCAGACAACACCCCCGTTGTCATCGACTGGGGTGCTGCCAGGGAACATGTTTCTTCTTCTGGTGCCCAAGGTGAATATACAATCATTGGTGCGCCAGGGATTTTTGCCCCAGAGTGCAAGGACGGTAGCACTGTAACACCACAAACTGACATTTACATGCTGGGTGTTCTTTTCAACTTCTTGCTAACCTCGCAGACACGAATCGACCCCCTGAACCCATTACACACCTCTCAGGCAATCGCCTTTGAGCTCCACCCTAGAGACTATCAATCTGAGATTCCCAAGATCTTTGATGATATCGTAAGCAGGTGTACCAAGGAGGATTCCACAGACCGTTATCCCTCAGTTGAAAAGCTAATCAAGGTCCTTGAGGATTCCCGAGACAAGTACAAGGGAGTTGAATGCCCGCATTGTCACGAGATAGTCCCCAAGACCAAGAAATGCTCGAAATGTGGCTCCTCCATGCGAGTTGACGTGGACATTGTCCCCGTTCTTCAAATCCCCTTTATCGGCGGAGAGGTTCGAATTAAACCTCATGCTGTGATTCACCGTGGGACAATTATGGATTCTCGCGCAGGACTCTTGGAGGATATTGGTCTCAAGATTTTCACGATTCTTTCAAGGGAAGAATCCGGCGGGAATTTCACCATTGCCCCGGATAAAGCGGACACTGCTCTGTATTGGATAAAGGATCTGGGAACAGCCTCGAGAAATACTAATCCCCTTGTCGTTGATGGCAAGGTTATCCCCAAGCAGCAATGGATTGCAATTCATGACGGAAGCAGTATCGCGGTTGTCGCTGGAGAGAACCGTATTGACATGAAGTTCATCCTCGAGAGAAAAGTTCGTAAGAAAGAACTTGTTGACTAAACTGGGAGAAGAACGAGATGCCAGAATATCACAAAGGCCCCATTCTGCCCACCTACACTATCGCTGGGCTAACAAGGACCGGTGGTCGAAAGGCGAACGAGGACAGTATTTTCGTTATGGAAACCGACATCCTGATGATGTGCAGTATCAATCCTGCCTATTGGTTTCGAGGTGTTCTTGCCATAGTCGCTGATGGAATGGGTGGAGGCGATTACGGTGAAATTGCCAGCAGCTTGGCAATCAGGGTTTTTGTGAAGGAGTTTCTGGGATATGTCCTCGATAGTAATACTTCTACTAGCTATGATGAGATTCGAGCTACTGCGAATAAGGCCATGAAGGTTGCATTTCAAAAGGCCAATGAAGCTGTCTTCGAAGAAGCCAAACGATGTGGAGCCTCTGGAAATATGGCAACTACCTTGGTTGCTGTGTTCACCATTGGTAATTGGGGTATTGTAGGAAATGTTGGCGACAGCCGCTGCTACCTCTTTGAATCCGGTGGACCTCCCTCCCGTCCAGTCACCCTTGATCATTCAAAGGTGATGGCGATGGTTCGTGCTGGTGAGATTACCTATGAGCAGGCAAGAACCCACCCACAGAAGAATATCATCACTCAGGGTGTTGGTATCAATAAAGTTGTTAGCCCAGATATCAAGACCTTGATACTTGGGGAGCAGCATACACGAATCGAGAAAACCAGGAGGAAACGGAGTGCTCCGCCCACGTATCTTCTTCTCTGTTCGGATGGCTTATCTGACGTTGTTTACGAGAAGGCTATGTGGGATGCTGTTTTCGGAAAGGGTAAAGGTCGACCAACCGATTTAACCGAGAGAAGAAAACGCCTCGAAGACAATTGCCTGAAATTGTACAAACTAGCTATGAAGAACAGGACGACGGATAACGTCTCGATTATTCTAGTTGATTTGACAGACGCCCTCTCTGATCCTGATGTCGATGGAACGACTATCCGAGGGCATACGTAGAGCCACCAGTTTTTCAACTAGTGTTATTTGATTATGGAGACTAGGATTCATGAAGTGGGGGGCTATCCTATCGGAAGGAAAAATAGCCCAAATCGGTCGTACCAAATTCAAGATCAAACGGCAGGTACGTATCCCACTGGGAAGTGCTGCACACACATACACCTACGCTGGAGTCAAGCTCACAAAAGGTAAAGCAACGAAGTCTTCCAAGCTATTCTTTCTTAAGCAATTTGTAGACCGTCATCCCGAACAGCGAGCCAAGTATTATATGCGTGAGATTAACAACCTCACCAGATTGGTTCACCATCCTAGCGTTACAAAAATCGTGACCTGTTCTATTCCCATTTCCAAGCTCCTGTCTTATAGCCGTGATTATAATCCTCAGCTTCGTCAGCAAGAGCTTGCCCGATTACAGAAAGAAGCAGAGCGACTAGCTTATGCTGCGAAGCCTCTGTTCCTGGTGCAAGAGTTTGTGCATGGAGAGCTTCTACCACATTGTATCGATGAACTCAATTTTCAGGAGCGCATCTTTGTCTTCCTGAACGTAGCCAGCATCGTCAAGTACCTCCACAGCGTAGATGTGGTTCATCGGGACATCAAATCCCATCACGTCATGATCCGTAAAAGCAAAATCCAACCCCATGATCCTATCTTGCTGGACCTAGATGGGGCCCGGGATATCTCTGAAGTTCAGGTAACCTGTTCGAACACGGTGTGCAAGACCACGCTTTCAATCCAAGAGCCGAACTGTCTGAAGTGTGGGACACCAGTTCCCGTTACGTGTCCACGCTGTGGCAAGCCCAACAGCAGGATGGACAGGTTTTGTGCCGATGAGAAGTGCCGTGCACCCCTGTATGTCATTTCAAAAGTCACAGACCTCTACACACCTGGATGGGAAAGTCCCGAACAACGTGGTTTGATATTGGAGGGAGTGTCCAAGCAAACGGATCAATACAGTCTGGGGCTCTTGCTCTATTTCCTGTTGACTGGGAAGGAAAGGCCCGAGATGATGCCAACGGTGAGCTCGGATTATGGCTTGGCTGCTGAACCTGCGTACCCCTTCGTGGTTGCCCAGTTACATAAAATCATCGAGTCTCAGGATATCAGGGATATGGTTGCCCAGCGGCTGACGAGAGCTGTAGTCCGAGCTACAAATCCTTCTCCGCGTAAACGGTTTCCATCCGTAGCCGCGTTAATGGACAGTGTTAAAGAAGTCTTTGAGATCGTCCTGCAGTACCAAGTACAGGAAACGCAGAGCCGCTATCTTGTCCTACCGGAGGCGAAACTGGTCAAGCCTGTTGAAACAATTCGTGACGAGGATAAGACCCTTTATGTCCACGATGTCAGCAACCTCCCGCGAAGAGCCTTCGTCAGAATTGGTGGCGAGGGTAGTGATATCGTGTTACCACAATACCTACTAGAACCAGACCCTGCTGCTCCTACTCAACTGTACTTGTTTGCTAGGGATATCAAGTCGAAGCGACATGCCCGTTCCTTTTACATCAAGGAGGGCTTCACTTCTGCGGAGACGATGTTGAAGCGTCATAAGAAAGGGGTTTGGGAGGAGGTGCTCCCTGGAGAAATTCGGCGAATTCGAGACCAAGACTTTGTCAAACTGAATAACGGGCTCTTCCAGTTTAGGCAGGGAGTGAAACAAGCACTTGTCTTCGTCGTGGGTCGAAAGGAGTAGGAACTGGTGTCCCAAACTAAGAAGAGTCTATTTGGTTTCTAGATTCCACGAATTCGTTTTCCGCTAGTGGGGCTTTTCCTGACCCGTAAATAGATTATTCCAATGACTATAGGTGTACAGACGAGACCAGCGGTGAGTGCTACTATAATTAGTGGGTCAAGCCCTCTAGGAGGGATTTCGCCGCAAGCGGGGATGATGTATTCTAAAATGAGGTTGGTATAGGGTGGTTCGCCTTCGATTTCAGCCGTAAAGACAACGATAAGATCATATTCGGGAATGGCCACTAGACGCTGCGCATAAAGCCCGTGCGCCTCATAACTCTGGAGCAGGGAATTCACCCACCATTGGTACCCATAGCTTAAGCTAGCTCCTAGGTATACTGTTATCTCGGTGGATTCAGAAACCCAAGCTTCCGGTACTACTTGCTGTCCCTCCCAAATTCCATTCTGGAGGAAGAGGAAGCCAAATTTGGCTAAATCCCGTGGTGTGAGGTGGAGTTCGCTGCCACCCATCTCTAATCCTTCAGGACCTTGGGTCCAGTAGACATCATCGATACCTAGAGGCTCAAACAAGTATTGATTAGCGAACTCGAGGGGCGTTAACCCTGATGTCTCGTAGATGAGGGCACCAAGGAGATAGGAGACCCCCGTATTGTAGAGCCAGACGGTCCCCGGCTCATTCACAACGGGAAGGTCTAGCATGAATTGGGTGCATTCGCCGCTGAGAATCATCCGTACAAGGTCATTGCGGGGATCCGTGAATGGGTAGGTCCATTCGTCCCATTGATAACCTGCGGTCATAGTGAGAAGGTGCTCGATGGTCATAGCTTGCTTGTACGCACTCATGTTCTGGATTGTACGGTCGGGGAAGTAACTGAGCACCGTGTCCGTAATGCTTCCGATGTACCCCTCTTCTATTGCGATACCGATGAGGGAAGACGTAAAGCTCTTTGTTACGGAGTGGAGAATGTGTTTGCGATTGACATCATAGAGGGAATTAGGATAGTACTCATAGACGATGTAGCTATTCCGGATTATCAGCACCGAGTGAAAGTCCAAGCCTAGTGTTTCTATGTAGTCTTCCATCTCCTGGAGCATAGTTGAATTCACTCCCTGCATCTCTGGTGTAGAGGTGCGCCAACCAGTAGTCGGCCAGTAATCAGGAATCCGGCCTTGAGCTGGTGTGATTGCAAAGAAGGAGGAGGCGCTCAGTGCGAGTAAGAGTAGAACTGCAGGAAGGAATATGCCATATTTCATCTTCTTCACTCTCCTTTCACCCTTGTACATCGAGTTTCCTTCGTTTCTTGACGGAATAAACTACTAGCGTTACTGAGGGTATTCCGAATACTAGTACAAGTAGTACCCCATTAAGCCATTGTGTCACAGGAGATGGAGTGGTGGCTCCGTCAATGGAAGGATAAACATAGTCGAGGAGCAGGTCGGTCAAAGGAACTTGGGAGGAGAAGTCGTTACCAGTGGTCACAATCACCAGTTCACGCTCGGGAACCACCAATATTATCTGACCACCCCCGCCGTGAGCAGCATAACCGTCGAGTAATGGATAGATCCAGAACTGATATCCATACCCTGACTCGGGAGTCCCTTCTGGAGTGAGGACGAGATTCGCAGATATCACGCTAGAAGCTACCACGTATTCTGCGGGTATGATTAGTTGATTGTCCCATCGTCCATTCTCTAGATATAGAAGACCGAGTTTTGCCATATCCCGTGGGATTAGCAGGAGTCCTGCTCCTCCGTTTGGTATACCGTCAGGGTCTAGCTCCCACCAGTAACTGCTGATGCCCAACGGCTGGAAGAGACCGGTTTCCAAAAAGTCAATCGTAGTTGTGCCGCTGAGTTGCTGGATGATGGCTGATAGGAGATGTGATGCTCCCGAATTATATACCCAGGTCTCTCCAGGGTCTTCTGCCATGGGTAGGTCAAGGACATATTGTACCCAGTCGGGGCTGGCAGCCATTTGTGGGAAACCAGATGTGTCATCCCAAGTAAGCCCTGCAGTCATGGTCAACAGATGCTCGACGGTCATCGCTTGTTTACGTGCTTCCATGTTGGCTATAGTGCGATCGTCGAAGATATCCACTACAAAGTCACTGAGGCTCCCAAGGTGCCCCTCGTCGAGGGCGATGCCAATAAGGGTGGAGACAAAGCTCTTGGTCGCGGAGGCAAGGTAGTGGAGAGTATCCTGGTCATAGGAGGCGCTATAGTACTCGTAGACAATGTATCCGTTCCGTATGACCAAGAAGGAGTGGAGGGGCCAGCTATTGGTGTTAATGTAGTCGTCCATTTCGTCTATCAGCTGGGTGTTCATTCCCTGGTCTTCAGGTGGTGAAATCCGCCACTCGGTTGTAGGCCAGTAATCGGGTTCCAGTGCTAGTGACTCTGTTATGGAGTTGAATGGGATTACGTTGAAAGACAGGAGAATAAGAACTACGAGAGTCAGCCGAGTATGATTCAGGACTTGCACCACCCTGTAGCTGTACCTTCCCTGAAGTAGTTCTCCTTATCTCGTTTCCCATGTAGGCAAACCGCTTCTTCTTAGCGTTTGATGATGTCCTGCTCACGGACTACAGGTGTTCTTCCTTGAAGAGCAGTAATAGGATAATCAAATCGGTTCTATTGGAGTGCATCTTCAGTAGCTGTCTAGTAGCCACGTACCAAATCCACGACGTTTAGGAAGTCGATTCTGCCTTGGGCGAAGCGGCGGATGTTCTCGATGATTTCGTCCCAGCGTTTGAGATCGCTGAAAGGCGAACCAGCCCGGTGAGGGGATAATACCACATTATCTAATTCATGGAAAGGAAAAGCTGTGGGGTAGCGGCGTCCCTGCTCGTCGGGCTCTGGCTGGTACTCGTACCATACGTCTATGGCTGCCCCTGTTATCGCCTTCTCTGCCAGCGCCTTATAGAGGGCTTCTTGGTCGATGACCGCACCCCGTGCCACATTCACTAGTACCCCCTCAGAGCCTAGGAGCTGTAGCTCCACTTTGCCAAGCATCCCGGTGGTTTCTTCTGTTTGGGGTACAGCAACGATTAGAGTGTCAACTACTTGTATGAACTCGTGAAGCTGGTCGGGTGAATACTTCTTGGCGGGGGTTGGCTGTGGCTCGGGTTTGCCCTCCCAACTGCGTCGAAGGATGTGGAACTCGACACTGAAGCCTGAGAGGAAGCGGTGGACCCATCGGTTAATCGCTCCATAGCCGAGGAGCCCAATCTGTCGGTCGCGGAGGGGTGTTGTCGCGGCGAGGGCGTCGCTCCATTGCCGCCATTCCCCGGCTACCATCTTTTGGTGATGAGGTATAACCTTGTTCAAGAGAGTCAATAGAAGGGCAACAGCATGCTGGGCGACAAAATAGGAGTGGCCGTGCCCGTTAACTAGTACGACTCCCCTTGAGGGATCCAGTTCTCTGAAGAGGGGTAGGAGGTGTTGGACGCCTGTGCCGGGGTTGATGAAGAGCTTGAGTTTCTGGGCTCTCTCAAGGAGCTCTTTTGTGGGTCGCCAGCCCAAGATGACGTGGGCTTCGGGTGCATGTTCGAGAAAACGCTCCTCTGTTGCTTCCTCTGGGAAGATGAGGTTCAAGCGGGGGAGGTCGTTGAGCCTTTCGGTGATGTGTTGCCTGAGGGGCTCGGAGAATTCTCGGATGAAGAGGACGTTCACAGGCTCCTTCATGGACTGTGCTTGTCTGCTACTTTCTTAATAGTACTTCTACATGGAGCCGTCACGGATTCTCCTTACCTTAGCGTTTGAGGTGGGGGTAGGGCAGCATGGTGAGCATGCTGCGGGGCGCGATGATCGCTGAATCTGTTAGCTGGCGAGCATCTTCTCGTTCCCGCTTTTCATCTGATTCTTCTCGGGGCTTGAGGACTTGGCGGAGCCTTAGTACCTCCTTGCAGAGGCCGACTAGCATGGACATGAAGAGGGCTTCGGAGGGGCAGGCTCGGGCTGCGGAGCTCCCTGCGTCTGCGTATTCCCGGCTGTGCTTGAAGAGGGCATCGAAGATTGGTTGGTCCTCGGCGCGAAGGGCTGCCCGGAAGATTTGCCAGCGCTGATGCTCCTTTTCCAGCTGCCGCCGGTAGGTTGGCACGGTTCGACCCATCTATTTTCACCGTTATGTTTCTCCTGCGAACCAGCTAAAAAGCCCAAGAACCCAGAACAATAAACACACACCCTACTGCACCCGGAAATTCCATTTGTTGTATGAGGAGCTGTGATGAATTTGAAGGATAGATGGTTAGCAACAAAGGCAGTCCATGCTGGTGAGCGGCGGGACCCTCCCATCGGACCCGTTTCGACCCCAATCTATGAGACTTCGGTCTTTGTTTTTAGTAGCACTCAAGAGCTTATTGATGTGGTAAGCCAGCGAAAGGAGGGATACCTGTATACCCGTTTTGATAATCCCACGGTCACTGCCGTGGAGAAGAAGATGTCTGAGCTAGAGGGAGTCAAAGCATCGGCTGCATTCTCATCAGGAATGGCTGCCATTGCCTCTACCCTCTTTACCCTAGTTTCTTCAGGTGATCACATAGTTACTACCCAAGATATCTATGGTGGGACCATTAGTCTGTTTACAGAGATGTCGACGAGATTCGGCGTTGATGTATCGTGGGTGGAGGCGACCGATGTTGATGCCTTTGCTGACGCTGTGTGTTCTAGGACAAAGGCAATCTATGTGGAAACTCCAACTAACCCAACTCTGAAGCTGGTGGATTTAGCCCAGTTGTCTAAGCTAGGAGAGGAGAAGGGTATTCCTGTCATCGTTGATAGCACCTTTGCCACACCCCACAACATGAGACCCGCACTCTTCGGAGTGGATGTGATTGTGCATAGTGCAACCAAATATCTTGGGGGTCACAATGACGTGACCGCTGGTGTGGTCTGTGGCAAGACAGATTTCATTCAGAAGCTCAAGGGTACGCGGAAGATGTTGGGTGGTACGCTGGACCCGATGGCTGCCTGGCTCCTCCTACGAGGGCTCAAAACCCTTGATGTTCGTATGCAACGGCATAACGCGAACACGATGAAGGTTGCTCAATGGCTCGAGAAGCACTCGAAGGTGAACCGGGTCTATTACCCAGGACTGGAGAGCCACCCCCAGAACGGGCTGGCCAATGACCAGATGTGGGGATTTGGAGGAGTTGTCAGCTTCGAGGTCGATGGCGACTATGATACTACCAGGCGCTTTGTGGAGAACCTCAAACTTTGCCTGATGGCTCCAAGCCTTGGCGGTACTGAAACCCTTGTCACTCAACCTGTCACAAGCTCTCATTACTTCATGAAGGTCGAGGAACGTGTGAAAGCTGGCATCACCGACCAGCTGGTGCGGCTGTCTATTGGCATCGAATATGTGGAGGATATCATCGCAGATCTGGACCAGGCCTTCAAGGCTATCTGAACTAGAAGGCTTTTATTCGAGAAG
The DNA here is from genome assembly GCA_016840135.1 of Candidatus Hermodarchaeota archaeon. Classification (GTDB taxonomy): domain Archaea; phylum Asgardarchaeota; class Hermodarchaeia; order Hermodarchaeales; family Hermodarchaeaceae; genus YT-063. The sequence goes on along the minus strand of JAEOSX010000052.1, from coordinate 729 downwards.
GGATACTTCACGAATTGAATCATGTTTGGGGTCACAAAGAGTGTCTGCCGATGAATTAACTGCTCCAGAACTTAATGTTGTATTTCTAGTACCTATCAGGATCGCTGAATCTTCGGAGAAGACAGAGGAATTTGAAAAAATTGTTCAGCGGTGTCAGAGGAGAAGCGATGCCATCGAGCATCACTACACACCAATTGAAGTAGATGACCCCGAACTCCTTACCGAAGACCTGAGAATCTTCTACGAGAGTGACATCGAATACTTTGATAAGACTTATTTGAAGCTCAAACGCTTCTGTCGAATCGACCTCCAGGACTTCTCTTTGACCCTAATAAAGGAGGGGAAGACCCGAGAAGTTCAGGTAAAACCCTACCTGACAATCTTCGATGCGGGTATAGCCATCTACCAGCTCTGGCTGAAAGGACTTACAGATGTCTCCAAGCGAGACCTTATCGACATCTGCTTCCTGGACAAAGTGGAGGTCAAGGCTAGACGGGGTAAGACTGTGACCCTGCTTTCTCTGATCAAGGAGAGGTTACGCGGAATTCTTGGAGAGAAGATTCCACTGGAGGACCGGGACCTCCTAGAGGACCACCTTACCATGCTCTTTATCAAGGATTTCCCTTTCAAGAGTGGGAATCTGCCGGCAAGTTTCCTAGAAAAATACAGGAATGACATCTTTGATGTAATATCCCTGCCTGAGCGATACTATGGGAAATCCTACGATTT
>JAEOSX010000051.1 GCA_016840135.1 Candidatus Hermodarchaeota archaeon | reverse complement strand
TCCATCCCTTCACCACTTTTGTAGGCTACCTGCCTTGGATTGGATTGGTTGCCGCTGTCTCGATAGGCAGCGTTGTTGGGTATCGACAGTTTGTGGTTCTTCCAAAGCGTCAGGACCGCCGTAAGAGGCTTCAATCAATCTCTGATGCATTCAGCGATGTAGCGAATCTCTCGAGACTATTAGTTGTCCACAAGGAGAGCGGTGTCTGCATTTTCGAACCCTTCGTCGACGAGGCTATGGATGCAACTCTTATGGCTGGATTTCTCCAAGCCATCTCCACCTTTGGTGCTGATCTAGGTCAAACTGGAGGCCTTGTCGAAAAGGGTGAGTCAGCATCTGAGCTTCGGGACATAACCTACCAAGGATTTCGAATCCTCCTGCACGATGGATTGTTTGTACGAACGGCTCTAGTTCTCAGCGGCGATCCCAGTCCTCAGCTTCGAGAGCGCTTGGAAACCTTTACCGTAAAATTCGAAGAACAATACAAGGGCTACTTTGATCACTGGACCGGACGTATAGACCAATTCAATAGTGCAAGTCATCTTGTTGAAGAGATTTTTGTAGTATCACTTCGGCTCCCCCACCGAGTGGCGCCGAGGCGTCCCAGAGGGGTCTCCTTATCAGATCTTGAGAGCCGCCTCTACAAGATTGCAAAGGAACTCACCAAAGACCGCGAATACCTCTTCCTCGGACAAATAGCAGACACATACTTGGCTGCCGCAAAAGAAGACAAACTAGAAGTCTTCATGGCTCTTTTTGTACTGCGCCAAAAAAGCCTCCTTCTCCCCTGGAAAATCAAACTATCAATCCAAGGAGAACTACCCTTCCCTGATACTCCAGTTACTGATACTCTACCCGATGATGTTTTACTACCTGCACCTCCAACTACCGAACCCGCCCCACCAGAACAACAACCAGAGAAGGAAACACAAGAAAATGGTGAAACCCAACCTCCCGCTGAACCAAACTCTGAAGATTTGGGAACAGATTCTGAATGAAATCAAAGTAAAAATTAGTCAATGCAGCAAGGGAGGGCATCTAAAAGGAGTGAAAAATGGAGCCGAGGCAGGGATTTGAACCCTGATAGATCAGCTCTGCAGGCTGACGCATAGCCACTCTGCCACCTCGGCGGTCGATTTTGGTTAGGGCTGGGCAAGTTGTAATGAAGTCTGTTTATGTTCGTGTTTTTTGGTGTTTCGGTGTGCACATTTTTTAAGATAGTTTAATGATGGAGGAGTGGTTGCTGTTTACTTTGCCTAGCTCAATTAATGCCTCGTTGAAAGCCATACTTGTGGTTAGCGATGGATTAGGTGACCATCCGATTCCTGCTCTGAGCGGAAAAACTCCCTTGCAGGCTGCACGTACGCCAACTCTTGACAAGCTGGCAGCTGAGGGCGCGACAGGGCTAGTTCACGTCATCTCTCCTGGTGTACCACCTGGAAGTGATGCAGGTCATGTAGCACTTCTAGGCTATGACCCTAAAAACTGCTACACTGGACGCGGAGCATTCGAAGCCCTAGGGGCTGGAATCAGCCTCCAACCTAGCGATATTGCCTTTCGCGGTAACTTCGCTACCGTAAAAGCACATGGCAGAGAATTACGAGTACTGGATCGTAGAGCTGGTCGCCACGTTCCTGAAGGCGATAAGCTAGCTAAACTCATAGATGGGCTTTCCCTTCCCAACTCTCCAGATATTGAGGTAATCGTAAAACGCACCGCTGAACACAGGTGCGTAGTTGTATTGCGAGGAGCTAACCTTTCCCGAAGAATCAGCGACACAGATACCCACGGGCGCAGCATTAATGTGCAGCAGTCAATCCCCCTTGATTCCTCTGAAGGTGCGCAGCGCACTGCCTCCATCTTGAACGAGTTAACCCAGGAATTTCACCGTATTCTCTCAACTAGCCGAATCAACACTGAACGCCGTAAGGCAGGTCTACCTGAAGCGAATATCGTGCTCCTACGAGGGGCGGGAACACTACCAGAATTCACCTCTCTCAAAGACCTCTACGGAATTCGAGCAGCCTGTGTTGCAGGGGGTGCACTCTATAAAGGAGTAGCACGAAGCGCTGGAATGGACATACTCTCTGTTCCTGGTGCAACCGCTGGGTACGATACCGATGCGGAGGCTAAAGCGCAGGCCGCCGCACAAACGCTGGGCAAACATGATTTCGTATTTCTTCATTTCAAACCCACTGACAGCGCAGCCCACGATAAAAACCCCCAGAAGAAAGTCGAGATGATAGAAAAGCTAGACTATCTTCTTTCTACACTACAAGCAGGCATTGATAGGGATAAAACCTTCATCGCAGTCACCGCAGATCACAGTACATCTAGCTTGAGTGGAAAACATACCGGTGACCCTGTTCCGCTCCTCATCAATGGACCCAGAGTCCGCAAAGATAAAGTTACCCAATTCTCCGAATCCAGCTGCGCTAACGGTGGTCTCGGGCATTTAATTGGGAAGGATTTGATGCCAATCCTAATGAACTATATCGGTCACACACCAAAATATGGTGCCTGATTCTCACCTCAGCCCCTTTGAGTCAAAAGCAGTCACCGAATAACACAAGCCTTTAAGGCAACCTAGGGTGAATAAGTGGACTTCAGGTGTTTACACCATGTCAAATCGTGATTTAATCTTTGCTGGATTTTTACTATGTATCATCGGCGCAGTCGCCGCACTCTTCGCTGGAGTTCTCGATATAGTGAATTGGGCAACGCCCCCAATCAACCTAAGCAATGTGAACCCGCTAATGTACGGTATTATTCTCCTCGTTTTAGGTGTCATCTCGATTGTATTCACTCTACGAGCAAGAAGGGTTCGTCGAGATGTACTTCCGCCAATCCTGCTCTTAATCTTCAGCCTCATCATCATCTACATTGAATTTGGCCTCACGCTTGGTTGTTTGGGTGGATTCCTACTCCTCATCGGATCCATCTTGTTCCTAGCAGCACGGTCCTAATCTCCCGCCCACAAAAGTAGAGGTAGCCTCTATCAATCCTACCTTATATTCCGCCAAGGCGGTTAGAACAGGCAGTGTGTAATAGAGGCTTTCCCTTTTTCTTGTAATTATATACGCAAGAGTTTAAGGGAGAATGTAGTAGGGGAGCCTGGTGATTCAATATGCCAAAACGTAGCTCGGGTCGCTCGATGATCTTTGTTGGCTTTCTGCTTTGCGTCATTGGCGCCATTCTAGTTCTCCTAGAAGAAGCCCTTGGTTTACCAGGCGCTTTAAACCATCTAACTCATCCCGTACACCCGGACATAGCCCCATTGATTAACCTCCTCTTCCTCATAGTCTTGGCGATTATCTCTATAATTCTCGCCTTACGAATGCGCGCAGTACGAGGGTCATATTTCCCCCTACTCCTCATCATAGTTGCTGTCATTATAATATATAGAACTGGCTTTTCGCTAATTCCATTAATCGGCTGCATCTTGATGATAATTGGTGCAATCTTAGCGCTGACCGCAAGGAACTAACACCCCTCCACCAAACAACATTGCCAGTCGGTACCCGTGAAGAACGATTCCATTTCTAGAAAGGACCAGATCATTCTGAAGCTAGATGCTCCACTTCTTTCAGGGCTTCTTGATTGGAGACTACAAAACAGGAATCCAAGGCCACACATAGAAAGCGAGTAGCAGAGTTAGGAAGAGGCTGAGAAGGTTCAGGACAAAGCCCGTGGTAATCATGTCCCGCATGGACACTCGGTCAGTGCTGTAGGCGATGGCGTTGGGCGGAGTGCCCATGGGCAGCATGAAGTCGATGCCTGAACTGATTGCCACCAGAACAGTGAACACCACAAGAAGCGGCGTATCCGCACTACCACCCACAGCCACCGCCAAGTTCATCGCGATAGGTATGAAGAGCGCCGCACTCACAGTATTACTAGCAACCATGCTGAATGCTAATGTTCCTACACTCAGCAAAACAACAATTCCCACAAAACCAACGAAGGGCTGCAAAGCTAAAATGTTGGCTGTCAAAAGAGATGCTAGCCCAGAACCCTGTAAAGCTGCACCAAGACTGAGACCTCCCCCAATGAGAAGAAGAGTGTTCCAGTCAACACGGCTGACATC
>JAEOSX010000050.1 GCA_016840135.1 Candidatus Hermodarchaeota archaeon | reverse complement strand
TCATTTATCAGATGGCAGGCTCCCTCCTGTTTAAAACAACCAAGGATAAGGCTACAAAAACCTTGGAAGAACAGGCGGAGTCGCTAACCGTACGTCAGAAATCGCTTGAAAAGCAGGAAAAGACACTCAGTAAACAATTCGAGACACTCCAAGAAACCCTTCGTGGAATGCTGGGCGTTAGCGGAGGTCCCGGTCCAGCAGGATGAGTTGTAGAAAACGGAGTTTCCATTCAGAGTCATTGAGTTGTGAACACCCGTTGATATTGCTCGATTCTTCTCAATTTCTCGCTGAACTGCTTAACAGAGCAAAGACGCCAATCGCCTTGATTCTTCACCAGAGTGCGGATCCAGACGCAGTCGGCAGCGCGGCGGCTCTTTCTACACTTCTTAAGACAAAGACAGGTGTGAATTGTACGCTTTTCGCAGAGAGCCTTAATCGAAGCGCAAAAAAGATTGTCGAAACATTCAACTTGGTTATCGCTCCTCCTGAGCAATTAACAGCTTTCTCTACAGTGATACTGGTTGACCTGAATAACTTAGATCAAATAGGTACATTGGCCGAGCATTTTCCAAAAGATGATTGTGTTGTTTTCTGTGTAGATCACCATGTTTTCCATCCTAAGTTATCTCAGATAGCAGATTTTGTTCTACACGATGACAAGGTCCGATCGACAGCAGAACTTGTACTCAAGGTTTGGTTAGAAAGTGGTATATCGATGCCTACGAATGTTGCTAATCTTCTAGCATGCGCGGTTGTATATGACAGCAGGCATTTTGGGAATGCCCTCAGCAGTACATTTGAACATTTCATCATTCTATTGAAGAACGGTGCAGATTACTTATATGTGCGCAGCCTGCTCCACGCACCCCTGGATAAGTCTGAACGCATTGCTAGATTGAAAGCGACCCGGCGAACCGTTGTATACGACGAGTTCAATCTACTAATCGCTGTTACCAAGATAGGCTCATACGAGGCTAGTGTATGTCGGGCGCTCATCAGCGTAGGTGCGGATATAGCTATAGTCTGTGCTATGAAAAAGGACGAAGTACGATTGAGTGCCCGCTGTAAGCCTAGTGTAGAGAATGATTATGGCTTGGACCTCGCAAAACATGTAATGGAACCCCTCGGCGAAATAATAGGCGGTTCTGGCGGTGGTCATCCAACCGCAGCAGGGGCGAATGGGAGAGCGGATAGTGAACATGCTCTTGGATTGGCAGTGCAACTCTTGCGTAAAGAACTTAAAGCTCGACTCAAGACGAACCCATCAAGTGATAAACCATCAAATGGGTGATAGTCTGTGAGCATCGAAATAAACAGCCTCTCTTTCTCTTACAGAGGCTCAAAAACAAAGGTGCTAGATGATGTCACTCTATCATTTCCTCAGGGAGGGTTTATTGGCCTTGTCGGACCAAGTGGCTGTGGAAAAACAACACTAGCACGATGCCTAAATGGGCTTATCCCACATTTCTATCCAGGAAAGATGACAGGAGAGGTAATCATAAACGAATGGAACACTAGCGAGCATGCAGCACATGAATTGGCGCAGAAGGTAGGACTAGTCTTTCAGAATCCTGAAAATCAATTAGTAGCACCAAATGTGGAGAGGGAAATTGCCTTTGGTCCTGAAAACCTTGGTGTACCACGCCAAGAGATACGCCGCCGCGTCGAAGACTTAATTCAAAGCATCCGCTTGGAAGAAATCCGTGACAAGGCACCATTTGAACTCTCAGGAGGGGAACAGCAACGAGTAGCAATAGCAGCCACTCTTGCACTCGAACCTGAGATTCTTGTGCTTGATGAACCAACATCAAACCTTGACCCACTTTCCGCATATGAGGTACTCCAGCTGCTTCACCGGCTCAACCGAGAAAACAAGCTGACTATAATCCTCATAGAACACCGACTTGAATTAGTGGCACCTCTTGCGCAGGAACTTGTCGTGCTAGATGAGGGCTGCGTTATTGCTAAGGGGCCCACCCGTGAAGTTCTCATGGATGAAAAAGTAGCCGAAGTAGGTGTTGCCATCCCCAAAGTTGTACAACTTGTCAAACAGCTCAACCATCCTAGGCTACAGGCAGCATGCCCCCTTTCCGTCGACTCGGCTGTGAAGGCAATTCTAGAGGAGGTAGAAAGATGATTCTCTTTGATGGCGTTTGGTTCAGTTATACTCCTGGTCGCCACGTTCTCCAAGATATTTCTGTTGAGATATCACCAGGTGAAGTAGTAGCCTTAATGGGTGAAAATGGAGCAGGTAAAACGACTTTGGTCAAACACATCAATGGGCTTCTAAAACCTAGCCAAGGTACAGTCTTCATCGACGGGGTTGATACGCGCACTACTTCGACAGCAGCTCTAGCACGCAAGGTTGGTTTTGTATTCCAAAATGCGGATCACCAACTTTTCGCTGATACACTTGAAGGAGAAGTCGCATTTGCACTCCGAAACTTAGGCTTTCCGAATGATGAAATTGATGAGCGAGTTACAAGATACCTAGAAAAATTTGATCTGACTCGTTACAAGGAACGGTCTCCCTTTCTGCTCAGTGGCGGCGAAAGAAAACGTCTCGCACTAGCCTCGGTGCTCTGCGTGGAACCAGAGGTTCTAATTCTGGACGAGCCAACCCAAGCTCAGGATGCCATACAAAAACTCAAACTAGCTCAACTCATCGACTCCTTCCGTGGTTCCGGTTCAATTGTTTTCCTAGTGACTCATGACGTAGAATTCGCCGTTCAAGTCGTTGACCGTCTCCTCCTCATCTCACAGGGGCGCCTACTTGCTGATGGTTCACCACGCCAAATACTGGGAAATCATGATTTGCTTAGGCGAGCTCGATTATTACCTCCTCAGATAACACAGCTAGCCCACAAGCTTGCCGATAGACTACCTTCCTTTCCCCGGGATATCATCACATTAAAGGAGGCTGTCACAGCCACAAGCAGGCTGCTCGCAAAGAGGTAAAGATACGATGTCGTCATTATTTGAGGCATTCCGATTCCATCAGAAAAACACCTTTATGCACCGCCTTGACCCACGAACTACGCTTTTTATGGCTGTTACATTCTC
>JAEOSX010000049.1 GCA_016840135.1 Candidatus Hermodarchaeota archaeon | reverse complement strand
GGGCTGATGGGTGTCTGGGTGACAGGGTCGACGGAGCCAGCCCTGGCAAAGACGGTTCGTCCCACCTCTGGTCCATTGAAGAACAGGTAGTACCCGGCCAGTTTTTGCGCCTCGTGGCGGATATAACGGCATGCCTGGTAGCCGACCCACTTGAGGTTTCCATCCTCGGGGTAGAGGACGTAGTGGACATCGGGTTGTGAGTGGGGTTTCTCGAAGAAGTCTGCTTGACTCCTCCAAATCCAAGGGTCGGTTACGTGATACTGGAAGTCTACGTCTAGCTGGGCGTCAATGAGGTCTTCGGGGTATCGGAGTTGCTCGGTGAGCCAGGTGGGAGCGTCTGTCCATGGATACCAGTCTTCGTACATTGTCTCGATGAAGAAGCTAGCTGGGTCAGCGTTAGGATTGCGGACCCAAGTGATTTCACCGTCAGCACAGTTCACGATGGCAAAACCGAGGAGCCGCAGGTAATCTGTTTGGGCGTATTGGAGTTGGAGGTCGAAGGCGCTGAAGATAGGTACACAATAGTAGGCTTCTTGGCTGAGCCTGTCGAAGACAAGGTAGGGATCATAGTCGGTGTATAGGAAGGGAAGCAGAACTGTTTGCACCCGTTCAACGATGTTGCGGTGCATTAGGACATTGGCGGTTGGATCAGGGAATGAGAGCCAAGCAAAGCTTAGGTCCCCGATTGACCAGGCAATCTTCTTCAGTGCTAGTTCTGCACCTGAAAGGATGTAGTCGGGTTCGCCCTCCCAGCTGTAGGCACCGGTTTCTGGTGCGATGCTGGTGTCAACGATGACAAACTCGTCGAAGCCGTCTTCGTAGGCATCAGGGGCTGCCTCCCCGTAATAGATGGGGAAGTTAGCGTTTACGCCAAAGGTGCTCTGAAACTGGCCTGGTGTGAGGAACTCTCCATTCTGGCTACTAGCATCCAGTGCTGTTGCTCCTTCTGCGTGGGTGTAAAGGATGTATTTGCTGTGGAAGTCGTCTTGGGTGGGTGGTGACAGCGAGTAGGGTGCCATCCAGTATTCGCGTTCTTGCATGTAGACTATATCCGAGTCTGCGAGTGCCATCCAGTTGGCTAGAGTTTGCGACCGCATTTTGTTTCTGCTTGCTGTGAAGTCCCAGAGCCTTGCATGCCCTAGCACATCACCGTCTGAGACTCCAGTATCGTTGATCATTGCTTCATAGGGAACTTCTTCTACATCCAGGCCTCCCGCCCAGTTTGAGAAGTAGAGCTCCTTGGTCATCAGTGGATCCCAATGACCCTCTTGCCACATTGCCCCTTGTAGGGGACCAGATACCAGGTATCCTGTGTAGAGGCCGGGTCCTATGATGAGCACTGCGGTTGCGATTCCTAGGATTGCGCCGATCTTGGGGTTTAGGCGGGGGACATCACCTGCCCGTCCGTATTTACCAAAGACGGTTAATCCGAAGGTGATGACAGTGAGGCCGCAGAAGAAGACAAACATTATTAGAAGCCACAGGACGTAGAACTGTGTTCCGAGGTCGACTTCGAGGTAGGGAACGTTGAGGAGTCCCCAGAAGAGCCCCAGTACAACTAGGAAGAAGATGGAGGCAAGGAGTCTGACCGAGGGGCGTTGGGTGGCTCGACCGATACGGGCGATATAGTGAGCCATGTCAAGAGCCACACGTACACCAATGACCGCGAGGAGGAGGGTCATGAAAATCATGAAGACGGTGTATTGGACTTCGATGGTCGCCACTAGGTTTGCCACTGCTGCTGTGGTTGCACCGGGAGTGAATATGAGTGTGAGGGCTTGTGGGATGCTGCCCCAGTTGCCCACGCCTGAGCTGGCTGCTTGGGTTAGAAGGGCTAGAAGCCGCATCTGGTCGGTGAAGATGAAGGTGACCACTAGATAGGTGGCTCCGAAGAGGCCTAGCTTGTATCCTGCTACCAAGAGCTTGTGTGGCTTCCGACTCGTCCTTTGGGTTCCCCCGAACCAGAGGAGATTGAGAACCTTTGATTCCCAGGGCATCCCCGCTATGGTGACTATAGCTGCGATGGGTACGCCCACCGAGAAAAGAAGCCCATTGATTGTGAAGGTCGCCCACCATGACACACCAGCTTTGTTGGTGTACATCGCGTCGAGCATCTTCCAATCAAGGAGAAGGTTCTGTACGGCAAAGATGCCGCCAATGACAATGGCTGCGATTACTGCGATGACGATAACAACTACGAAGAGTTTTCGTGGCATTGAGATTCTTAGAGTAGGTCTTTCTGTTGGACTTGATTGATTGTTAGAAATAGTTTTTTCCACCTTATTTTGATGGTTGAGCTAGTAGATGGGAGGGTTCCGCTTAAGTCTTTTGAGGATTCAGGCTAACGCTATTTTCGTGAGTAGTAGAATGTGGCGAACTCGGCTAGCCTTGCCTGTTGCTCCATATTTGGTTCGTCTCCACAGTCGTCACGGTATCGGCGGCGAAGTTGGATTATAGCCTCCTTAGACATAAGGTGTTCATGGTGTATTAGATAGGCGGCAAGAAAGGTTCCGGTCCTGCCACATCCTGCTGCGCAATGGGCCACGACAGGTCGCCCAACCGCACGGTGGATGTCCACGAGGTCGACAAAGACCTTGAGTTGTTCAGTGGTGGGTGGATGAAAGTCTTTGACAGGGATGTGAAAATAAGTGATCCCAAGAGACCCAATCACTTCTTCATGTGTCGAAAATAGGCACTTCTCGGTGAGGGTGACAAGGACTCTGACACCCTCTTTCTCAACAATCTGCAACAGATCAGCGGCGCCGCTAGGGCGTTCCATGCCTGCCAGGACATCGGGAATAAGCCAGCGAAAAATCACCCTAACACTCACCTAAGGTTTTTGGAGCTGTAGGTGCTGGAAGAATTCTTCTAGCACACGTTCCTGCCCACTGGTTTCGAGGGAACAGGGGCGATGGTGGCGAATCACTCGTATAGCCTTTTCAGCGTCCATCTTCTCACTATGGATGATGTAGGCGGTGAGGAATGTTCCCGTCCTGCCGCACCCCAAATAGCAGTGGACCGCCACAGGCAGGTTCTTGCTGCGGTAGTCATCGACGAGTTTGACGAACTGTTGGAGCTGCTGGACCTTGGGGGTTCCATAAGGGGGTACATCGAAGAAGTGATAGGTGAACCCAGCAGCGGTAACGAGGGCTTCGTCAAGGGATTCATCCATAGCGGTGACGAGGACACGGATACCCTTGTCAAAGAGGAATTTTAGATCAACGCTTCCCCGGGGTAGGTTGGTACCTGCTAAGACATCGGGAATAAGGTAACTGAAGTTGTGCAAAGTAGTGACCTCTATTGGGAGATTCTTTATCAGTGTTTAGCCATGACGCTTACGGTGAGGAGGTTCCATTTTCAGCGAGTGTGGAGCGATTGAGCGAATTCCTTGAGCCGGGCTCGCTGTTCCTTGTTGGGTTCTCTCCAGCAGATGAAGCGATTGATGCCACGGATTTTACTGCGCATCTCGGTATAAGCGTAAGCGGCGGTAAGTTTCTCACTGAAAATGAGATAGGCTGTAAGGAATGTACCAGCACGCCCACACCCTGCCTTGCAGTGGACTAGAACTGGTTGATTCTTAGCACGGTACTTTTCGACCAGCCTAACAAACCAGTGGAGTTGTTCCAGAGTGGGAGCTGTGTGGTCAATCACTGGGCAGTGATGTAGTGTGACCCCCTTGGGTTCGAGGAACTCATACGCACCGGTACTAAGTGGATTCTCAGTCAGTGT
>JAEOSX010000048.1 GCA_016840135.1 Candidatus Hermodarchaeota archaeon | reverse complement strand
GGGTTCTTCCCAGTCGCTCAGTCATCGTCCACACTCGTGAGGGGCCTGTTCAAGGAGTCATTGGTATGGTGCCTCCGCATCTTATGCTAGACCGCGCTCAGATGAAGCAAGTTGTGCCCTGGAACAAAATGCAGATTGACCTCTGCACACGCAGCCGCTCCGAAACTGAAGCTTTGGGTGTACGGTTGATGGACCCTGTAACGCTCCGCAAAGACGCATTCCTGATGCAGAAAAAATATCTTTGCTGCCGGTCTATTGACGACAGATTTGGATGCGCTATACTAGTCAAGCTCCTTGAACGTCTTAAAGGACAAAAACTCGATAGAAAAGTAACACTGGTATGGAGTGTTCAAGAAGAGATAGGTCTCCGTGGGGCAACGGTAATTGGGAACCGGTTAACGCCCGATATTGTACTTGCAGTTGACTCCTACGCTACAGGCGACTCGCCTGATGTACCTTTTCATTTAGCACCCGCCCGTCTCGGTGATGGACCCGTATTACGACTCGTCGACAACCGTGCCATCGCCTCAACAGAGCTACGACGCCAGCTGGAAATCTTGGCAACCGAGCACAAGATTCCCCTACAAGTGGGTGCTACAGGCGGAGGAACAGATGGTGGAGCCATACAAATGAGTGGATCAGGCGCCCATATGATGGCAATATCAGTGGCAGTACGGTACCTCCACTCAATGGTAGAGATATGTCACCTAGACGATCTAACCAACCTATTAGCTCTCCTAGAAAAGGCGGTACACAAGTTGGAAATCCCCAAGCTCTAGCATCTGTTCTTCCTAATCTTTTAAAGCAGGCATCACGCCAATATGGGATTAGGTAATCAAAATGCAACTACTAGACCCACTCCTACACGTATTATTTCAAGTGATAGTTTGGTGGAGCCAATGGGGCATATGGGCAATTCCCATCCTCGAAGTAATCGCCATCTGGTTCATCATAATGATAGCGATGAGCATCATCACACGACTCTTCAGAAGGCGAGCAACAAGGATCGGGATACCAGCAGATGCTGTGAACGGTATCGTACTCGCACTAAGGCTCTTGGCAGTTTACGCAGCATTCATTGCGCTATTCATAATCGTACCCCCACTAGGAGAGCTGGCTACAACAGTAATCGGAAGCTCATCACTCCTCCTAGGCACAGCAATCGGACTCGCTGTCGGTCAAGCTGTCAAAAACATTGTAGCAGGGGTGTACGTAATGCTGACCAACCCGTTCAACGTCAGGGATTATGTCCGTATTGGGGATAGCGAGGGAATCGTTTTAGAAATTAGCATGAACTATACCAAGATTCGTCAGGCGGATGGGTCAATCGCTCTTATACCGAATAATAGCGTTCTTTCTTCAACTGTGGAGAATTTCCGGTTTAAACAGAAGCACCGAGAAAGTAAGCGGGGAAAGAGCTCTGATGAGGGTTCAATTCCAAAGCGGCTGCTCAGGACTATCAGCAGCTCAGTTATTGATCCACTATCACTCATCCAGTACTCCTTCAGGATGGCTTTCCCACGGACAGATGATATTGTCTCATATGACAAGGCATTTGACTTGGTATGCGAAAGGTGGGCTGATAGATTCGGCTTCACACCAGTTTATGCGCTAGCCGATGTCACTCATGTCGCTTTCTCCTACGCGTTCACTATTTTTGTGGATGATGCGCAGAAACTACTAGAATTCAAGAGTGACTTTATGGAGGATGTTGTCGGAACGGTCTACAGGCCCTCCTAGAAATGCGAAGAAAAACGAAGGTACCAATGATGGTTGAAGTAGCAGTAAAGACGGTCAAACCAGTGACGGTTTACTGCGTTGAAGGCATACCTCCAAATCTAGGCGAGTTGCTGAGTAGACTAATGGAGTGGCTGCGGAGAAAAGGCGCTGTTACTGCTAGCGACCCTATTGCCCTATTCCACGCCACACCTGATGAGGCTCCACCAGTTGAAGAAATCCGATGCGAGGCTTGTGTTGCCGCCAATCCCCCACAAGAGCCAGATGAACTGGTTACTCGGAGGACACTGCCTGAGGTCAAAGTTGCCTTTACCACATATGAAGGTCCGCAGTCGGCAGAGAAGGATATCTCTCTTGTCGTAGAGGTCGCTAAATGGATGAAGCAAAACGGCTACAGGCAGGTTGGACCTGTTCGCCAGGTTTACCACAGGCTCTGGCTAGAAGACGATAAGGCATTTGTCGAAATGGAAACACAAATCCCTATTAATTAACGCGATAAAGCTACTAATGCCGCGGTATCTTGTGATATCTACCGAGATTATAACGATGAATGCGAAGATACGGGCTCTTGAGAAATCCGATATTGGCAAGGTGCTTTCGGGGTGGAAAGCGGCTTTTCCCTTTGACGACATCCCTCGGGAGCGTTTCGAAAATGCAACCCTTAACGATCCTAACTATGTGGCTGATGGTCATCTTGTAGCAGTTCATGGTAAGCGGGTTGTGGGGTTTGTATCGGCTGTGGCAAGAAGGGGAGTACTTGGTCAAGATGGGAAGGGAACACCAGCGGAGAAGGAATACGGATACATCAAGGGACTGTTTGTACTTAGAAACTATTCGGAGCCTATTATCCTCAAACAGGCTTTGCTAAAACATGCCCTCACATTCATCAAGTCTGAGGGGAAGTCATTAGTCAAGGTAGGTCATTACACTGGTTCCTTCCTTAATCCTGGCATTGATGTTCGCTATACTAATGAACGGCAATTCTATCGGAGACATGGTTTCGACGAAGTTGATTATGAGGAAGACGTCTCAATCAATCTCACCAATTTTACTCCTTCATCTTATCACATTGCAGTTCAACAACGTGTCGCAGAATTAAGAGTGCAAATTCAGCCTTATCAGGACGACTTTCTAGCAGAGATGAAGCGGTTTGTAAAACGTTTACAATACATTAGCTGGTTTCCATCTGGATGGGAGAAAGACTTTCCGTACCAAGGAACCCACCTAGTCGCAATAAAGGATGGTGAAATCATTGGCTGGGCGATGTACAATCCCGTTTTCTATGAGGGGTTTTTTGGACCAATCGCAGTGCTTCAAGAATTCAGACGAAACGGAATCGGTACTGCTCTCCTCTTAGAGTCGATGATTATGATGAAGATGGAAGGCATGTCCACTATAACTGCTGGCTGGGCGGATGCACCATTTTACCTCAAATCTGGCTGGGCCACCAGTCGCAGATATGCTATATTTAAAAAGAGGTTATCTAAAAACTGATTCGTGTTTTCTGCTAGAAGAAGGGTTAAAAAATATTCGACGAAGATATTTGTAATTAATTAAGGCAGGTTTGGTAATGGCAGATACAGAGAATCTAATTAGTACTGAATCTAAATCAATTAACGCTCTTTTAGGTGGGGGGCTGCGGCGCGGCACAACCTGTCTAATCGAAGAGATGCACGGTGAATCAAGGGGCATCTC
>JAEOSX010000217.1 GCA_016840135.1 Candidatus Hermodarchaeota archaeon | reverse complement strand
TGGATCATGGCTGGATTCCTGCTCTTTGTTCTGCTCGTTCTTAATATAATGTGTCGAAGCATATCGGTACGCCGCACGCTGAGCTTTGAAGGGATTGAGCCGCCGGGGGTGGTGCAGGCCTTTGATTTTATGAGCCGGCTTCCGCCATTCAAGATTATCCGTCGCCTGTTCATCAATGAACTTAAACGCTACAATCCACAGGGAGCCCTCGTGGATGCGGGGTGTGGTCCGGGCTATCTGATTCTGCTCATTGCTAAGCAGTTCCCTGACCTCCAGATTATTGGAATAGACATCGCCGAGAGTATGGTGAAGGCGGCGTCGCATAATATGGCAGCGAGGGGTCTCGATACGAGGGTGGTGTGTCGTCAGGGGGATATCCACAAGCTTCCCTTCAAAGCTAAGTCCTTGGACTTTGTCGTGTCCACGTTGGCTCTTCATCACTGGGAACATCCTACTCTGGCTTTTCGAGAGATTCATCGTGTCTTGAAACCGGGGGGTCAGTGTCTCATCTTTGACTTCCGTCGCGATGCGAAGGGAGTGGTGCTCTGGTTCCTTCGGTTTATCACACAACGTATTGCCCCCAAACCGCTCCGATTAGTCAATGAACCCTTCGGTTCGCTACTCTCAGCCTATACTCCTGAGGAGGTCCATGCCTTTCTCCAAGACACACCTTTCCAGCTGCGTCACGTGAAATCCAATGTGGCGTGGATGTTTATCTGGGGTCAGAGAAAGCAGTGAGGCTCGACGGCTTGGTGTTGCTACCTTCCTCGGAGATGGCTGCCGAGTGACCAGTACTGACCGACTAGGGGATTGTAGGTGAACAGTCGGAGTTTGGTGAGGTCTGGTTCACCTTCTGCATCGAGGACCGCTTCGTCGATGTGCCAGGCGAGGACTTCGCCGACGAAGAGGTGGTGGGCACCCAGTTCTACAACCTGACGGGTTTTGCATTCGATGTTGAGGGGGCATTCCTTTATCCTTGGTGAGGTGACTTTGCTAGAGGGTTCGGGTGTCAAGTTACAGGTGGTGAATTTGTCGAGGGATCGTCCTGACTTGGTGCCGCAGGTGACCACGGCTTCTATGAGGTCCTCGGAGGGGACGTTTACTACAAAGTCGCCGATTTGCTCAAGCAGTCCGAAGCTGTGGCGTTGTGGTCGAACACCGATGGCGATTTGGGGTGGCTTGGAGCAGACGTTGGCAACCCAGGATAGGGTGATGATGTTGGCACTCATTTCGTTTCCTACGCTTACCAATACTGCTGGGCAGGGGACAAGGACGGTGGCGGGTTTGTGTTCTTGCTTCATATCGACACCTTTTCTTGTTTCTAGCGGATAAGTCTTTTATTAGTCGTTGCCAACTAGTGTCTTGGTGACTGAAGACATGGTGGATGACAACTCGGTCAGAGAGCTAGTCCAGTATCTTGAAGGGCTAGCAGTTTCTCATCTTGAGACCATCTATGGCAAGGTACACGGCTCAGAGACCATCAAACGCTTTCAGGAGCAATTTGCCAAGCGGTCAGGAGACGTCATGGCAAGACCCATTGACCCTCTTTGGAAGCACCATGTAGTGAACCCCTGCTTCGTGATTGCCCTGAAGGAGGTTCAGGAAATCTCTGTTTCATCCCTGGAGGAGCAAGTGGTTGACATCTATCGAGTCATGCTCCAACCGTTCTATGATAGGCACCGCCAGGAGGTTGCCGCCAGCACTGACTCCTGGGCTAGCATCGTTGAAGGCATCAAGGCGGGGAACCGCCAGTACTATGATAACGATTACTTCCGTCTCAAAGTAGTGTTTGATACGGATGAGGTCTTTGGATTCGATCTCCACCGTTGCTTATACTGCGAGTTCTTCAGAGAGTGGGGCTACTCCGAACTAGCGCCTGTTCTTTGCGCCTATGACGGCCTTTTTACTGATTCCCTGGAAGAGTGGGTAAGCTTTGAGCGTACTAAAACCATCGCCGAAGGCGCAGACCTGTGCGACTTTCGATTCCACAGAAAGTAAAGGGTCTGTTGAGCAAAGCCAAACACCTAAATTCAAGGGAGTTGCGGTAAGGGTATGTTCCTTCAACCATTACCCATTGATCCTTTCCTTCTCCTCATCGCAGCAATCGTCGGCATTCTAATATTGGTTATCATTGTACTCATCTGCTTACTTCGACGTCGCCGAAGAACCATCGTCGTTAAGCGGAGGACTGCTGTCAGGACTATTCCATCGCCTGGAAAACGAGTACAATGCCAGAAGTGCTTCTCCGTCGTTTCCTCTAGAGCAAAGCACTGCTCCGTTTGCGGCGAAGAACTATAAGCCTAGCTGTGAGGGACCCGGGCTTGATAGCGCGGCTCCCCGCCCCTCCTTTTTTCTTTAACCCTAGTCCATCATGTTCTTCTTCAAAGACTTGCTACCAAACACCCCAACAAGACCCCTTGAGAGATACAAAACATCTAATTCTCTCTGTGTCGCTCTGTATCATTACCTTTATTTGGATGCGTTCCTAGAGTCCACTATCGACACTTAATTTGTGAGTGGAGATGTAATGAAAACATCACGTTTCCT
>JAEOSX010000047.1 GCA_016840135.1 Candidatus Hermodarchaeota archaeon | reverse complement strand
GAGGGACGGATAGAACCGATATTTCGCGGATACTCTCGGGGCAGATCGAAGGAAAATCGGTGTTCCCACCGGATAGCATTCGGGTCGGTGAGAGATCCGGGACAGCGCACATATCCTGGTAGGTTACGCATCGTGAAACGAATCCTCTTATAGGCTCCATCACGGTAGCGACCTATGACTTCAACGGTGAAGTCTTCATTTTCCCATTTCAAATCCCGATGACGAGGGGGATCAGGATGCCAACCTCGCTGCCCGTAGAGGTTGTTCATAGTATCAAAGAAGGTTTGAATCTGTGTTTCTACACGGGCGTTGAATAGCTCTGTAGAAAAAACTGCTTGAGTCATGTATTTCTCGTATCCAAATATGGTGGAGATTGTTTAGTCGCCTACCTCAGGCACGACATCTAGGAGGAAGAATTCGTCATCAACAACTTTAGGCTCCAAGTCGCCAAAGGTAGCGGCGGGGCTGAGTCTAGTGGGTTCAGGAGCCTTACGGATAAGCACGAACTCGGCTCGTTGTTCACCAATCTTCGCCTTTGCCCACTCATCCACACTTATCCCCTCATCTCGGGCTTGGGTGACTAGGGTCCGGATAACTTCTCCGATGCTTGTATCTTCGTCTATGCCGATGCGGAACTCTTTGTGGCGCGGTTCAACATCAACTATGATTGATCTCCAAAATCCTTCATCGCTTGTCACAAGTATTCACCTAGCAAGTTGGCGCAGCTCATCCTTTTTAGTTTTCTTGAGCCTAATATAACTGAAATATCTCTTTGGTGAGTTGTCTGTAGAGGCGATTTGTACAAGGTGTATCTCGGAAAGGCTTATAAAAAAAGGAAATCGCTTGAGACACTGCTTGTAGTTGTTCCAAGGTGGTAACAAGAAAGTTAAAGAGGAACAATCTACGGGAACTAAAGTAGAAGGCGACTAAATTACTAATTAGCGGGTTGTAAAGGCAGAAGGGGTTTCTAAGATAAAATGACCAGCAAAGAAGCGGTGGCATCCTCTCCAGCAGCGGAATCCCCGCCCGCTACTCGTATGGTTTTTCGAAGCATTAGACTGGTTAATTTTGTAATTCATCGAGACACCACAATTCCTCTCAATCGCTCCCCTATAACACTGATAACTGGCTCAAACGGTAGTGGAAAGACCCTCATCCTGGATGCTTTGTTACTCGTTATCGGATTAGAGTCCAAACGGGCACAGCGCCAGCGGAACATCAAGTTCATCGGGCCCTTCGATAAGTACGCTGAAGTGGTTCTTGAACTAAATAATCCAACCCTCTCAGAACGGCGTCTATTACGTAGTCCAGATAAAGAAATGAACCGGCTCCTCGACCGGGATAGTGTTACAATCCGCCTTCGCATCCTCCCAAGCAACACGATTTCTATCTGGGTTAACAACCAGCGGACCATCAAGGGGCGCCGAATTAGTCGTCAAGACATTCGTCAACTATTCCAAGCAGCTGGACTGTTTGGTGACTCACCTCTTGCTGTTACAGAAGCGGAAACTCTGGACCAGTTTGCTTCCCAGACACCACGCAAGAAGTTTGAAACGCTCTTGAACGAGACAGGCCTCAATGACTGGATGGAAAAACTAGAGGAAGCACGCTTACTTGTGATTCAGGCACGGTCCAATGTAACGCCTCTTCAGCAGCGAATCCGAGGAGAGGAACAACGGCTCCAAATTCTGAAAACCGCCTTCGAGGCTTTTGAGCAAAAGCAGAAGTTGCAAAAACGGTTCCTCGCATTGTCAGTGGAAGCTGCTTGGGCTGAAGTCGTTCACCGTGAGCAGCTCATCAGCCAAATGGAAACATCCATTGGTGAAATTAAGAATGCTTTAGCAGATGAACGCGGCAAGATGGAGAAGCTGGACCAACGACGGACAGAACTCAGTGGGAAGCGTCGTGACCTATTCTCTCAGCGGGCAACACTGCGTGACACAATGACAGCACTTAGAGACCAACAGATGGAGGCACGAGGTAAGAGGAGTGCTCTTGACAGCGAGCTCAAAGAAGCTATTTCGAGGATATCCCGGTATCGCTCATCTCAACCAGAACTTTCGCAAGCTCCCTCCTTGAAGGAGGACACCCTCAGATCAGGGCTAGCAGAACTTATCACAGAGCGAGACCTACTGGAT
The DNA here is from genome assembly GCA_016840135.1 of Candidatus Hermodarchaeota archaeon. Classification (GTDB taxonomy): domain Archaea; phylum Asgardarchaeota; class Hermodarchaeia; order Hermodarchaeales; family Hermodarchaeaceae; genus YT-063. Next base: position 1,604 of record JAEOSX010000047.1, on the reverse strand, counting down.
AAAAGGCAGCTTGCACTAAGGCAACGAATAGCAGTTATGGAGGAGGAATTAACCGTTGAGCCACAGAAGCATTCACGCCGCGAAGAAGAAATACTACGTGCATGTAAACAATTCCGCCGTGAACTCGATGCTACCGCAATAGGACGTCAAGTGCTAGGACCTCTATTCACTTTAATCAGGATGAAGAGGGGGCAGGAGAAATTCGAACTTGCCGTGAAGTTGGCTCTTGGACGTTACGCTTATTCATTTCTCGCATTAAACCGTGAAGCCTTTAGTGGCGCCAAAGAGATTTTTGACCGTCTTTGGCCTGAGCGGAAGCCAAACCTGCTGGTTGCTAGAGCCCGCTCAGAGGAAACGGAACCTCGCCGCAGACCATCAGTCTCTCCCCCGGTTCATGGTTGGGCAGCTGACCTAATTCAGGGTGAGCCTAGAGTGCTGGTGTTCCTTAGCCGTGTTATCAACACCGCTGTAGCTGAAGCATCAGATCCTAATCTTCTAGCTGATGCAGCCCATACATTGCGTGGGAATATCATCACAAGCGATGGCACTAGTCACTACCTGCGCATTGGTGCGTTCACAAGACCACCTGCGCCAGTAACAGTGTCTCTGGGCGGGGAACTTGGTGCGATTCATCTCGGCGATGACACAAGTAGTGTGATAAACAAGCTGGCAGCGCTTCGTCGTCAGGAACAAGTACTCGGATTAGACCGCATGAAGGTAAACTCAGACATCAGCCAAATCAAGATCCGGCTTCAAGAACTTCGTCAAACGGAAACAACCCGTTTACCTGGTGATGACCGAGATATTCTGGTGGCAGATTTACAGCAGCACATCGATGATGTGGAACGGCAAATCGCTGAAATTGATAATAACCTTGGTGACCTTGATGAGGAATACCGACAATCTGATATAACACTGGCAAAGGTCATCCCACGATTAAACAGGGTTGAAGAACAGTTACAGCGTTTGGATAGCCGAAGGTACCGGCTCGAATCCGAGATTGACCGGCTCACACAAGAGCTTCGAGACCGAGAGGAGGAACACAACCACCTCATCAATCAGACAAAGGAGCAGCGGCTAGCTGCCGAGACCCAAGGTCCAAGACCCGAAAATGTTAGACTCCCCAATCCAGTTCGTGAAGAACAAATCCAAGTTCAAGCGATGATAGAAACGATTCGTGCTACCTCAAAGGACAGAGAGGCCTATGAGGAACAAGAGAAGCTGGTACGTCAGCTCCAAGAATACCTTGCAGAGCGTAAGCGCCACCTTGACAACCTGATGGGGGATGTCCAAAGACGAATTATTGAATGGCGACGGCGCCTAGAGGACACCATAGAAAGCCTAAACCAGAGGATGAACCAGCTCCTCAGCCATTTCCTCAAACAGGTACGTCTTACCGTAAGACATCCCAATGAGCCTAGCCGCGCCGAACTCTTCATTCAGATGGCAATCAACAAGGAAGACGCTTGGCGGACCTACGAAAACATGTCTGGCGGTGAACGAATTCTGGGCACACAGACATTCATCCTTGCACTCCATACGCTCGCCAAAAGCCCCCTACATGTCATCGACGAGTTTACTCAACGGCTTGACGAGGCAAGTCG
>JAEOSX010000046.1 GCA_016840135.1 Candidatus Hermodarchaeota archaeon | reverse complement strand
GGGACCGAATAATAACAATCCTTCGTAACCTAATCCAGATACCAACAGTAGTGCCACCTGGCAGCAACTATGAGGAGCTGGTCGATTATGCTGAACCACTGTTCAGGAAAATGGGGTTTCAAACCGAGAGGGTCATCATCCCCGAAAAACTTGTCAAAACTATCCCGCTTCCTCTGGAGGGTCCTAGGGTAAATCTGGTCGCGACCCGGGACCATGGCTGCGAAGAGTACGTTACAATCTACGCCCACATGGATGTCGTACCTATAGAGGAGCCCTGGACCAAGGACCCCTTCGCTGGTGTCGTGGAGGACGGCAAGATCTACGGGCGTGGAACATTGGATATGAAGTCAGGTATAGCCGGGATGCTAGTTGCTATTGAAGTAATGGATGAGTTGAGACTAACCCCCCACTTCAACCTCGTCTGCACTCTCTGCACCGATGAGGAGATTGGGGTTTACCCGGGAATCTATCACCTAGCCAAGGAGGGCTACGTGAAGGGACACTTCCTAAACACTGAGCTCGGAACTCAACACCCCCTCATGATCGTGGGGCTAGCTGGTGACGTAGACGTTTCAATTAAAACCTTGGGGCGGAGCTGCCACTCGGGAATGAACTTCCTCGGAGTAAACGCTGTGGAAGCCATGGTGCCCATTCTCAACGAACTACTCACCCTCAAGGCAGAAGTGGAGCAGCGAGAATCCTCTGTTCCTTCTATTCCCCTTCTTAAATCGGTGGGCGCTCCCTCAGACAAGATGACTCCCATGTTCAACCTCGATATCATAAAAGGAGGTACAAAATCTAACATTGTTCCTGCAGAGTGTGAGGTTGTAATAAACCGCCGCTACATCCCCGAAGAGAATTATGAAGATGTGGTGGAGGAAATCCGGGAGGCGGTGGAGCGAGGCAAAGCCAAGAGTAAGGCACTCGATGTCGAGGTCACATACTCTCACTGCTATCCAGCCCTCAAATTAGACCTCCAGAGTCCCTACCTGAAGCGGATGCGAGAAGCCCTCCAAGCCGTAAAGGGATACAAGGATGATGAAATAATCTATGCTGGTATCTCCGGCTCCTCAGACATGGGATTCGTCGCTGAGGTCCTAGAGGGATTCCACTTTGTCATGGTGGGTCCAGCAACCTTTGAGAATTTATCAAAAGCCCACGCCGCCGATGAATGGATCAGCATTGATGAACTCCTCAACATGACCAAACAACTTGTCCACTATCTCTCTTTGTGATTAAGAAGGGCGCATTTAGTTTCTTCTGGGCGGAGGGGGTAAGTGCTTGCGCTTAAATAGAGCTTGAGAGTAAAGAATCTACTATGCCTTCCACCCGTACATATGCTAAGATGCTCTTTTATTCCCGCAGTTTCAGCATTCTAGCTGGACTTGCAGCCCTCTGCGTGTTAGTGTTTTTTGGACTGAATCTGTGGGTATATGACTTTGAATCCCTGTCATTGCTTGCAGACACTCAAGCTTTGTTATTCTCGCTAATTGGAGCGATTCTTGTATTATTCAGCACCTGGGTTGCTACCCGCTTTCTTGACAGATTTACCAGTGCAAGAACAACGCTGAAGGACCTTCGGAGAAGAGCCCTTCTGCTCTGGCTTCTCTTCATCCCCGCTGCCATTCTATCAGGATTCTCCATATACCTCTTCTTCCGGTGTGACCTCGACCATTTCTACCTCTACGCGTTCTCGATAGCGTCAGTTGTTGGGATGTTTGTACTCCAGTTCATCACCGTAATCATTTGGGCAATCGTGAGTCTAGTCATAGATCACTAGGGAATCTATGGGATTTTATCGACGACATCCTGAGGATTACCAACTTGCCATTGCCCTGTCTAGTGTGATTGGGATGCGATTAGCAGTTCTGTCTGACACTCATGGTAACCTGCCTGCTCTTACAGCGGTCTTGAAGGAGATTGAGAAACACAAAGTCGAGGGGTTAATCGTTGCAGGCGATTTAACCGGAGGACCACATCACAACGAAACAATTCGCTTACTTCGAGACAGGGACTGCTGGATGATTCGAGGGAACTCTGACACTGACTTGTTACAATACATTGCAGGCGAGGCCCCTGAAGGCAGGTATACAAGTCTACAATGGGCACTTCTTCGGTGGTCAGTCCAATCTATCAACCCGGACAATCTTACATTTCTTCAAAGCCTTCCAGAGCAAAAGGTGATAGCACTACCCAACACTTCAGCAATCCGCATTATCCATGGATCCCCAAGAAACCCCGCTGAGCATCTCTACCCTGAATATAATCCTGCTGCCGTTGAGATTGCCTTAAGGCAAACAACAGAACCAGTTCTCATATGTGGACATACACACATTCCTTGGAAGCTAGAACGTAACCATCGCCTAGTATTGAATCCTGGCGCTGTATGTGGTCCGCTGAATGGGGATTTCGGCGCACAGTTCGCCTTGCTGACATGGAAGGAGAATCGGTGGCGGCCCACACATCATCTAGTTCCCTATGACCTTGGGTTGATTCGCAAAGCATTCCAAGATAGCGGGTTGCTTACAGAGGGTGGTGCACTAGCTCGTGCATTTCTGCTCAGCATCGAAACTGGTCAGAACATCGCTGATGACTTTCTCAAACACGCTTACGGTTTGGCTGTTGAAATGGGCTTTGCAGGGCAAGAGATTATCCCTGACTCTGTTTGGAGAAAAGCGGCTAATACCTTCAACTGGTCTGACATAAGAAGAGAGAGTACTTAAGTTTCGTAAAGAAATTTTATAAACGATTATACGAGCTACAATTCGGGGATTACTGACATGGTCGATTCGCCGGAAAACTGGGTCTTTGTTAGGCTTTCCTGCCATGAAACGCAGGATTTTCGACACGTACTACTCAACTTCACGGAAACTTTAGACGCTTTCAAAGCCCAGAACATGTTATCAACTTGGCATTTCAGGACAGAACACACACTAGGAAAACCACTGAGAATTCAGATTAGGCTGAAACCCGTTCCTGAACACTTCGAATTCATAAAAGCCCAAACAGAAAGTGCTGCCTCGAAGATGAAGACAGACGGACTTGTCCTGGAATACTCGATGGATCTAAGGCATAACGCCTTTGATTTCTCAGAGGGCGCAATGAAAATCCGCCTTGATAAGCAGGGATACTCAGAGGATGTACAGGATGCCTGCTGGGAGCTCTGGGACGCAAAAATCTCCTGGCTGGAAAACCTCAGCGAATCAATCGTGAAGCTGCTCCGAATAGAGTGGCCAAAGCTGCGCAAAGAATTCTTCCACGAGTTCCTCCTCCAAAACCTCTTCAACATGATTGGAGCACAACACTTACACCTCGAATATCCCTTGAAGCCGGGGAGCGAAGAGAAACTGAGAGAGCTAGTTGAGCCAGTGAACAGAGAGGAATTCAGGTTGAAAGAAACACATTACGGAAAATGCATTGGCTGGCGAGAAAACAGCAGGCTAAAGATTGCCGCCTTTTTCGGAGATGTCCCCTAGCTATCCTAGAAGAGCAGGGCAACCCGATCCTCAGGAGTAAGTAAGAGGTCTCCGAGAATATCGTCAATCTGTTTGTTGAACCTCGAATACATTTGACTACTCCCATAAGAGCGTATAACCTGGGTTCTAACAAAAACAGCTAGTATATCATTAAGGGCTTCATTGACCAGTTTCTCAGGGGCATCACGGTCGCAGATAGCGAAGGCACAAAGCATCTCCTCCCTTCCCTTCAAAACAACCGGTTTACAACTAATGATTATATTGGTTCCACTCATCTTGAAGGATTCAACTTGCTCCTGAAGAGCTCTTAGGGCGATTGTCTGAATCGCCGAGATTAAACCGTCCCTGATCACCCGGAAGGAGTCATCCCTTTTATCCTCAGTTCGATAGTCTCTACTGATGATTGTAATTCCATTGATCATCAGCCCAAACTCTCGGACTACCATGG
>JAEOSX010000045.1 GCA_016840135.1 Candidatus Hermodarchaeota archaeon | reverse complement strand
TTTAGTGGTCTCATACTCTCCGCTTTCCTGTTCAGCCTCATCCTTGGGGCAGGCTTTTCGGTGCTATTGATAAACACTCTCATAAACCTGTATCCCCAACCGTTTATCCTCCCGTTCCAAATGATTTGGCCTATCACTCTATTGTTTGTAGTGCTAGGAGTGGTGATTCTTGGTATGCTGATAGGAGCCTATTTGCCTGCTCGCCGAGCAGGTGCTGTTCAGGTTAGTCGCCTTCTCCGCAACTTGTAGCCAATTGACAAATTGCTGCGTAAGCATTGAAGCGGGTTATCCGAGAGTCTTGCATCTCCAAATCAGTTAACAAAAGGGTGTGAGTCTTATTATTAATACGAGAAGCCCCGAAAGAGTAGAATAGATTCTGGTGATTGTGCCCTTGAGTGAAGTTGGATTTGAAGCGTTAATCGATCAACGTCGACAAAGCCTTAGACGAGTTGCAGATGGTGGGCATCGTATTATTGGTTGTGTATATCCATCCTTTCCAGTGGAGCTTTTTCTAGCCCACAAGTTGTTACCCAGTGTGCTTTGGGCAGATCCAAGTGTTCCCTCCGCTTTTGAGGGGAGTCTACAGACCTTCTGTTGCGGTTTCGCGCGGAACCTCTTCAGCCAGCGATCAGATAACCTACTTGAACCACTTTCTGCGCTCTTCTTCCCTGGAAACCGATGCGATTCCTTACAGAATCTTGGAGATATTTGGCGTTTTCGTTTTCCCGAGGACAAAGTCCTTCGTTTGAACTATCCCTCCTCCAAGAAGAGCGAAGCTGCAATAAAGTATCTCGCAGAGGAATTGCAGTTATTAAGCCGCGCCATTGAAGGATTCTTTGGTCATCCATTCTCCCAGAAGGAGTTTAGCCGTGCTGTAGGTCTTACTGCACAGTTTCGTGCATCCACCCAATTCATTGCTGCTGCTAGGCTACTCCAGCCCCAAGTCCTCCCATACGGTGAATACGCTGAGCTAATATGCCAGTTCCTCACCACACCAACTCCCGAGTCGCTCACTCAACTTGAAGATACAGTAGCAACAATCCGTCAAGCCCTTGATGAAACCCAGCAGATTACTACAACCGAAGCATTAGGCTATGCCCTACTTCACCAAGATTTTGATGATTTCACGAGTTCCCCTAATACCTCTAGCCCGCGTATTGCAGTAATTGGTGGTATGGTTGACCCTGCGGCTTTTGCCGCACTGTTTTACAAAGCCGCCTCCGAGACCGCTCCTAACGCAGAGATCGTTGTTGATCTGCTTTCCTTTAGCTTCAGAACGGTATTCGCCCATCCCCCCCGCCTCCAAGGAAACCCCTTCGAAGAAATTGCGAAGAGCCTACTTAGCCACTTCACTGAACCAACCCAAGAGGGTCTGTCTGAACGTCTTATTTTCCTTGAGAAGATATTAGCAAAGTTCGCAATCGATGGGCTGATTATTTGCGAGCAATCCTTCTGTGACCCTGACGGTTTTGAGGCACCCGCGACTACTTCGATTGCAGAGAAAGCGGGAATCCCTACCACAAGGCTTTACCTAGATGCAGAATTTTCCGATAGAGCAAGATTAGAGAGCAAGATCCAGAGCTTCCTTGAAACACTGACAATGAGATGATGAAGATGGCTCACAGCCCGACATTAGAGACTTCACGGGAGGATCAAAAAGCCTACAGAAAACTCCACACACGTGTACAACACCGCGAAATAATGACACTCCACTATTTCGGAGCTAAAACTGCACAACAAGAAGGTCGCTTGGCATGGGTGACTTCGGGATTTCCAGTCGAAATCCCTGTTAGCATGGGCATTTATCCGGTCTACCCAGAACAGTATGGAGCCATCGTCGGCTCCGAAAAAGTCGGTCCATTAGTATGTGGCTTCGCTGAGGAGCTAGGATTCTCTCAGGAACTGTGTTCCTACGCGCGATGCAGCATCGGCTCAGTTCAAAAACCCGATCAGAGCCCTATGTATGGGCTCCCAAGCCCTCAAGCACTTCTCACCTGCAACAATATCTGTGGCACCGTTCTTCGCTGGTACGAAGCGGTATCCCAAATGACAGGCGCGCCTGTTTATGCTCTTGATACGCCTCCCCTTAAGGATACCCAGCCTAGCCACCACCTTACCTACGTGCGGAGTGGTCTCGAAGGTCTTATCACATTTCTGAGCAAGCACTTCAACCGTTCCTATGATGAGGCTCAACTTGAGAAGACTGCTTACCTCTCCAATGACGCGATAAGCCTATGGGCTAAGATTCTCAATGCCTGCAGAAGCAAACCCTCACCGCTCAATTGTGCTGATCGTTTTATCGCTATGGCACC
>JAEOSX010000216.1 GCA_016840135.1 Candidatus Hermodarchaeota archaeon | reverse complement strand
ATCATGTTCTAGCTCATTGGGGTTGAGCGAGCTGTAATCCACTACACCTTCTGGGGATACGCTTAGGTGGTGGAAGGGATGATCCGTTAGGGTGTTGTCGTGGAAGATGTCTCTGATTCGCTCCCAGTGCGTTTCCCTTGTTGCTTTGTCAAGAAATCGTTGTAGGGCGGCGTTGAAGAAAAGAGTGAAAACATCGAGGACATCCATAATCCTTGCGTCGAGGAGGCTTGTTTCGCCCTTTTCCCAGTTTGCGACCATGTTGTCTACTATCTGGGTGTACACTTCTTGAGCGTAGTTGTCAAGAAGTGGTGTGGAACCCAAGGAGTCTCGGGCGCTTGGGTTGAACATTTCTACGAAGCGGCGGTTCAGTAGCTCTAGGTAGTCCCTGAAACGGGGAGCATCCTCTTTGAGGTCTGTAATGAAGACGAAGAGGAGCTTGTTGGACTCGTCAATCAGGAAAAAGAATCTGGAATTCTTGAGCGTGACGACATTGACATATTCTGAGGTGAGGTTCAAGGCCATTATCTCAAGGCTGGCCAGGAGCCCTGACAATAGCACCGGGTTTGTTGTAGACTCTACCCAGGTGCGGCTGTAGATATGTTGCCCTCCCCGCCATGCAATGATGTAGAAGCTCTGAATCACCATAGTGGAGGCTCAACCTTTTCTTTTCTTTCCCCTGGAGGTAGCGTTTCCTAATATCCTTAGACTGGCTTTTAAAAGTACTTTGCCGTTAAATAAATCTCATCGTGGGCGAGCTAGGTAATTGATTATTTGGGAGGCGGTGAGGTTGAAGATCTTCATTGTGTGATGACCGGTCTTTGCGCTAGCTTCTAGGAAGGTGAGTCCATGGGCTTGAGCGAATCGCATCCCTCGCTCATGGGAGATTGTTTCTTCTAGGTCCGCCTTGTTCCCTACAAGGGTTATGGGGATATTACCGGCGTGCTCTTCAATCTCTTTAAGCCAGGAGCCAAGCCGCTCAAAGGTCCTTTCATTAGTTTTATCATAAACTAGGATAACCCCCTTTGCGCCGTAATAATACAGTTTTCTGATTGGTCCAAACCTCTCCTGGCCTGCAGAGTCCCAGATCTGGAGCCTTAAAATCCGGTCTCCTACGCGAACATCTTGGACAAAAAAATTCACGCCGATGGTTAGAATATAGGAGGGGTTGAAGATGCCTTTCACATATCTCACAATTAGGCTGGTTTTTCCCACGGTAGCTTCGCCAACAACGAGGACCTTCGCAGCATGTGAATATGGAGTGGCAGTTGAAGTATTGGAGGAAGCTGGGCTGGGGATTGTCATAGGAGCAGCATCACCAAGGGTTCAAATAGGTTGTAAGCATTCAGACGTGCCTGTTCTGAGCGGATGAGGGGAATTATGTATCCGAAGTAGAGGGCTTGGTAGCTTCGCTTTGTTATTGTCTTCGTAATGAAGTTGATTAAACTGATGAGGGTTCGGCTGAGAGAGTCCAACATGAGTGTAAAGTTCACGCTCTGAAGGTCTCCAATGCCATACTGTACACCGTTTTGAGGGCTTACCGTAAGACGGTGAAGTGGAACACTACCTGGGATGTTATCCTTGAATATGGCTTGAATGGAGGTCCAGTGGTGATCCCTCATCTCTTTTGTGAGGAATTTTTGCAGGAATACATTGAGGAATAGGGAGTAGACCTCAAGGACATCCATTGCTTTTGCCTTGTCTAGCGTGGTTTCACCCTGTTCCCATCCAGACACCAAGCTGTCCGCGAGTTCGTCAAATGCCTGAGTGGGTAGGGTTCCCTGCAGAGGCTGCAAACTTTCTAGATTTGAGTGGAAGATTTGTAAAAAACGGGTGCTCAGGAGGTCAAGATACTGTTTGAAGCGGGATTCATCCCCAGTGATATCTGTGATGAAAACGAAGAGTACCTTGTTTTTCTCATCGACGCGGAAAAAGAAGCGAGAGTCTTCTAAGATTATCGTGTTTACATACTGTGACGCGATGTTCTGGGCCATCATCTCAAGGCTTGCCATGAGCCCAGAGAGTAGGACCGGGTCCTTACCCATTTTTACCCAGGTTCTATTGTAGAGGTGCATTCCACTTTCCCAAGCAATGACATAGAAGCTATGAATCGCCAATGCCCAACACCTTAGATGTTTTATCCCCATTCAAGGAGGACTTGGTAGCTTATGACCTTTACGCAATTCCTACCACCATTGCGTTGCATATCCCTACTTCAGGTAGTAACAACTATCGTATCTACCTGCAAAGTTGAAACCATGTATTTGCCTTCCCTAGCAAATACCAGCGTGAAATTACCTTCCACTAAAATAAGTCTTTCTCCTACCAGTAGGATACACTCAGAAAGAGAGATGAAGATGAGTGTAGGGGAATAGCTAGACTATGTCGACGAGAATTACCCGGAACACTAGGGTCTTACCCGCCATCGGATGGGACCCCGTTCGTCCGTAGGCTTCCTCTGGTGGTAATGTTACAGTCTTTTCTTCTCCTGGCTCCATACCGATAATAGCGTCGTTGAAACCCGAGATAACCTGCCCAGCGCCTAGCGTGAATCGTAGGGGGGTGTAATCTCGGCGTGAGTCATAAAGGCCTGCGCTCTTTGCCTCCTCTTCCAGCGAGGTGTCGAACACCTCTCCAGAGGGGAAGGATCCATGATAGTGGACGAGTACCGTGTCACCGCTTTTTGCTTTAGCCATGAAAATATACTCCTTACCTTTGAGTCGTCTCTTCGATTCTTAAACCTGTTCCTCTTGTTGCTCAAGAGGAACTTGCTAGCCCGGATTTTGTTCCGATGATGTCGACGAGGAGGAGGCGGAATTGCAGTGTCTTGCCGGCCATGGGGTGCTTACCCCTCTTCCCATAGGCTAGCTCTGGGGGGAGGGTGACGGTTTTTTCCTCGCCAGGCTTCATACCTATGAGGGCATTATTGAACCCCTTGATCACTTGTCCTGCTCCGATTGTGATAGTGAGAGGTTTATAGTCATAGCCCCGCTTGTGGATTCCTCGGCGGATAGCTTCCTTTTCCATAGAGGTCTCAAAGACCTTACCGCCAGGGAAGCTCAGGGCATAGTGGACCCTTACTGTGTCACCGTCTTTTGCTTCAGTCATGTTTTTTGACACCTAGCCCAGATTAGTTTCTCTTCAGCTCTTAAGTTTGCTCCTCATCTAAGCTATGAATTAAAATAGGGTTCAGACTGCTAGTATCCACCATATGGATACCGTCACTGTTTCTTATTCGACAGAGAAAGGAATGGAGCACCACGAGACGATACCAGCGGACGCCTCCATAATCGACTTTGTTGGGTTCGAAATCGCTTCAATCAACCTTTACCCACTTGCTCAGTTTGAGAAACTCCACACTCTGGATCTTCATGAGAACTCGCTCAAGACCCTTGACCTGGGACCTCTTCGGGAATGTAAGGCTCTTGAGGACCTTCTTCTTAGTGAGAACAAGCTAGAGGTTCTGGATCTTGAACCATTGGGGAGTTGTAGTAGCTTACAATACCTTGACCTTGAAAAGAACCGGCTTACAGGATTGGAGCTTGCACCACTAGGGAATTGTTCGCGGCTCCACACCTTGGAGCTTGACGGGAACCTGATGGGCGAGATTGATTTGGATCCCCTTCGAGGACATAACAGCCTGCACCGTCTCACTCTAGGTAATCGGCTCACCCGACTCAACCTTGAGGCTCTCCAATACTGCCCAGGGCTTGAGGAACTCGACATCAGAGGGAACCAACTCTCGAGCCTAGCACTACCCCGATTCCCCCACCTGATGCGATTATATCTCTCCGGAAATAAACTCTCCATCATAGACCTAGACCAACTCCAGCACTCCCCCCATATCAAGTTACTCGACCTTCGAGGGAACCAGCTGAAGAACATAGACCTTTCACCCTTGAAGGGATGCCCGAACCTCCGAGGGCTTTACCTTAGCGGTAATGAAATCCAGGAAATCAACCTGAAACCACTGGAGAACTGCCCGAACCTCCGAACGTTAGATCTTCTTGGCATCCAGGCAGACAGGATAGACCTGGGACCCCTTCAGAGAATCCCTCGTCTCCGCCGCCTTTTCATCGGTGGACCTCAACTGCACGCAATAGACCTTAGCCCTCTGAGGGATTGTGCACGGCTTGAGCGGCTATATCTTAGAAAGTCCCTAAAGGAAGTTGACCTCTCCCCGCTAGAGAAGTGTGCCAAGCTTGAGGAGTTGGACCTTCGCTTCAACCAGCTCAGGGAGGTAGATGTCTCGATGGTTTTTAGCCTCCCCAACCTTGAAGCACTGAAGGTGGATGAGAAGGTGGTCCTGACCGCCCAGAAGCTCCTAAAGGATCGGGAGACACCACCAGCCCTCAAGGAACACCAAAAGAGAATCAAGTGGCACTAGGGCGTCTTTTTAGAACCCAAATCAGAATTACACTAATAGCAATACAGGTTCCAGTAACAAACACTGCCAAGCTCAACTGGAGAATGAATATTGGAGGGATGGGTGGTGGGAGAGATCGGATCTCGACGATGACGGTGTCTTGAGCATTGTTCCCACAGACATCAAAGAGAGTCAGGGTCACCACCAAGGTTCCAACACCAGCGCCCTGATAGCTGAATGCGATGTTTGAACCGTTCCAATGAACAAACTCGTGAAATGCTCCATTGACGAGGATGGTGTAGTTCCATGGGGTGTAGTCTGAGGTGTTCCAAGTGAAGGTGATGGTTGTTTGGTTCTCCCAGACCCAGAAGTCATCAGGACCGGATATCAGTGGACTATCAATGTCGCTCCCTGAATGACTGAGTTGGAGGGCTACGACCGCGTCGAGTTCTACTGTGTCGCCATCGCGGTACTCAACTCGCACGTATCGAGCGGCACTGAATCCAGAACCGGTGAGGTCAAACTCCAGGATTCCTGAACCATGACCCAGGATGGCAAATGGGTTTTGGAGGCTATCACTAACTGACACGGTGTAGTTCGCACCTTGGGCCACTACTTGGAAATCGACACCAGTTCCGTCCCCTATTTCCTCGTAGATGCCCATATCCAAGGTTAGGCGCCCGTTTCCATAGTCCATGTAGATTTGGGCGTAGTTATCATCGGGTGCTCCCAGAGCATTTTCGCCGAAGAGATACCATTGAGAGAGACTTGTGATAAGGGAGTTCGCATAGGGATCCCCTTTCGCTATGACAATCTGGAGCCAAAGGGTGTGCGTTGTTCTGTTGTTGTGTTCGTCGACCACCATAAGGGTCAAGTTGTAATTGCCTAGGTACCAAAGTTCTGCTTGCCAGCTCTCAATGACGTGGTTGACGATGTGCCCGGTCAGCACTTCCTGGTGTATCTGGGTTCCGTTTCTCCAGAGGCTCCATTGAGTGCCGCCGTGAACCTCCCAGGCTACCGACATGTTATCTTGTCCCCAGAGGAATTCAGTTTCCACCGTGAGGGGAAGAACAATGGGTGGGCTAGGGGAAAGGACTGACAGCCAAGTGGTGTTTGATGCGTAACCACCAGCGAGATTATCCACAGAAACGGTGATATTGTACAAGCCCTCATCGAGCACGTGTGTGGTCCAGTTGAGGAGATAGTTTTGGGAGGGCCAGGCATCCGAGGCCACAACTTGCCCATCAAGGAAGACGCTCCAAGAGGAGGGGAGGTAACCGAAAAGCGCCCAGGAGAACTGGAAGGTTTCATTCCAAGTTATTGATATCTGGTTTGATTGCGTGGGTGTGATAAGGGGAGGTCCAGAAGGATAGACCGTTATCCAGAAATTATCGATAAATTCTAGCGTAGTACCATTGTAGAGGTGTAGGGTGACATTGTGGTCACCGACCTCTAGGGTATTTAGATTAAGGGTGATAGGTTCACCGTTCCAGGTTGAACTATGATGAAGGGTGCTGTTAACAGTGATGTTGACGAATAAGGGGCTGAGGGTTGCTCCGTCCCATTCAATTTGATTGCCCTCATGACCCAAGATGACGTTTTGGGGCCCTTCACGCTCAATATAGTAGGACCCGATAGTTATGTTGAGGCTGTCGGTGGTGGCGTGTCCTTCTCCATCCTCGACCCAGAGTGTAAGGTTATGGTTGCCCTCTGCCAGGATTCCCGGGTTGAAGGTCAGGTTTGTGGGTCTCCACCATTTATCAAAGTAAACCGTGCCGCTCTCTATCTCGGTATCATCTAGGTATAGTTTGTATGGTCCTTCCATTGTGCGTTTGGGGCGGAAGTTGTACCAAGTCTGCCATTGTACCTCTACATCGCTTCCGGTGAGGGAGATGATATCCTCTGGTATGCTGAGGATTGGGCTGAGCCGGAACCGTTCAGCTCCATAGACTCCCACCTCTTCAGGCAGGTTCATTTGCCAGACTATCTCGCCTGCTTCATCGACTTCGACTATTCTCGCGCTGCCGATGGCTCCGAAGGTGCCTAGACGGTTCCCGTTGGGAAGCCTGTCGGCGTCGCCGAAATAGGCTGCATAGTAGCTGCTGGGGGCGGTCCAGGACCAGCTCTCATTGGCGGTCATGGTGTTTTCATCGATGGTGATTTCAAGTATCCGGGATAATTGGTTGCCAGTGTGGTACTGGTTATCGAAGATGATGAACACGTTGTCATCTATTTGTTCCACTGCGTGGGCGTGGTGAAAAAGGCTGGTGGAGGGGTTGCCGTTGATGTCGAACATTGTGAAGTCGCCGAATTCCCCCAAGCTCCAAATTACTTCTCCTGTTCCATGGTCAATTTTGTAGAAGGTGTTCATGTTCCTAGGGTTATAATAGAATATGTCCTCTTCGGCATCGAAGAAAATGGTGTTTCCGTGTGT
>JAEOSX010000044.1 GCA_016840135.1 Candidatus Hermodarchaeota archaeon | reverse complement strand
TAACTTGAGGCCTGGAACGAATTCAGCTGCATTTCTAATCCTTTTCACTTCCTTCATGAAAATTAAGAGATAGTGCCTAGTCCAGTGGTGACCCAAACAGCTTTTAAAAGCTTGAGTGGTAATAATTGGATGGACTATATAGGTTCGTCGTATTCGGTGATTGAACAGTGAATACAATTAATCGAATGCGATATTACAGCGCCCACTTGGAGGCTGTAATCGAACTTACTTTGAAAGGATTAGATTAGTGGTGTGACCTTGACATTATCATCTTTAACTAAATCTCTGCTGGAAAACCGTAGCAAACTCGTTTCTTTGGACCGTTCAACAAACAAGGAAATCGAGAAGCTTTCAGATGAGCATGAAGCTTTGTTAGAGATAATGGAGCGAGTCCAGGATTACTGGAATGTACAATCAACTGAAGCTAAGGCTTTGACAAAAGAGGTTGCTGAATTAGAAGAGGATTTGATGATAGCAAAGGAAGCGCAGGATATCCTTGAGAGCAGAGTCAAGGGTAAGAGACAGGATCTTACTGTGAAACAGAAGACTCTTCAGGATTTTCGAACAGCTTTAGACGAGTTATCCGATAAGATATCTGCAATGGAGAGTGAACACAGCTCGGTGGAAAGTGAACTCCACGAGAAAGAGGAGGAGCTCTCGGATAAAAGAGACCTTCTTGATTCTCTGCTTGAAGACCACAAGGATTTGATGGAAAAGCTGGAAGAAGAGCGCATAGAGATTCGAGAAACGCATGAGATGCTAGTTTCGAAATATTACGCAGTCCGATTCTTATTACGAGAGGACTTCGTCGATGCGCCCGAAGCAAAAATTCTCAGGGTCCTTGAGGGGAAGGCATCAATCAGTATTGATGAACTGAAACGCGAAACATCTCTAACTACCTATCGCGTTGAGAAGGCAGTGAAGCTGTTGACAGAGCGTGGTGTTCTCGATTATTCCTCAGCAAGCGGTGAAATTACCATAAAGAGGCAGATCCAGATTTAATGCAGAATTTGTGGGTGAATTGAATGAAGGATATAGAGAAGTTAAATCAAATCGTAGAGAGAACTCGAACCCGCCTTCAAGCCTATAGGGAGTTGGTTGAAGGGCAGCTTGATAGTGTTCAAGGAGCCATACAAGAAATCAGCCAAGCTATACCAAAAGTTGAAGCAGATATTGAAGGATTAACTACACAGATTAAGATAAACCAAGAATCCATGGATGATTTAAAAAATAGGATTGAAGAGGTAGAAAGACTCAATCTTCTAAGGCAGGAGGAGATAGCTACCATTCAGACCCAACTTGATGAATTGGAGGGAGAAACCGAATCAGTTGAAGCGCGGATAGCCGATTCTGAAGAGCGGTTTCGAACGATTAGCAGCTCGCTTCGTGACTTCAAAACCGATTTAGAGGATGTCTCTAATCAAATCCTTAGGGTTGAACGAGACGTCGTTGAGGCCCGAGAAGAAAGTGAAAGGGCAGTAAGTGCAAAGAATCTCGAGCGCGATGAAACCAAGCAAGAACTTGAAACACTCAGAGAGGAAAATGCAGTCGCAGACTTTCTCTTAGAGGCAGTGGGAGATACTGAGGAGTTACGCTTCATCGCGATGTTAATCCAAAAATCTGACCTAACTGTAAGCGAGTTATGCGAAGCTAGTGGAGCGTCTAAGGAAGCCGTTGGTGAGATCATCGGAAATCTTGAAGAGGAAGGCTGGATTAAACTCCGAGGCAATGGTACAATCCGTTTCCTCAAACCCCTCTAATAAACATAGGTAGCTGAGCGAAAACGCTCTAGGCTAATAGGTCCTGTTTAACTCTCACAGTACACTCTATTGTGAATCACTGATGTAATCGATAGCTACGGGATTCTCTACAGAGGAAAGATCGCCGACATCTTCACCAAGGTATGCCCGTTTGATTAGTCGCCGCACGATTTTCCCTGATCGTGTTTTAGGTAGGGCAGTTACAAACCGAACCTCTTCAGGAATGAAAGGTTTACCCATAACCTTCCCGACATGTTGTCTGAGCTCTTCACGGAGTTCGTCCGTAGCACTGTGTCCTGTCTTTAGCACGACAAAGCTTACAATTCCCTGACCCTTCAGAGGATGAGGGATGCCAATGGTTGCCACCTCTGATACCGCGGGGTGGCTGGTGAGGGCTGTTTCAATTTCGGAGGGTCCAACACGCATTCCACTGACCTTTATGACGTCATCTGCTCGACCGAGTAAGAACCAGAAGCCATCCTTGTCCACAATGGCTAGGTCACCGTGGTACCAGACCCCAGGAAGGGTTGACCAGTAGGTGTCGATGTACCGCCCTGGCGCGTTCCAGAATCCACGCGTCATCGAGGGAGCAGGCCTCCGACAGATGAGCGTACCTATCTGGTTGCGGACGCTTTCCCCCCTATCGTTAACAACATCAATATCCATCCCCAAACCGGGCCCTCGGACTGTTCGTGGCTTCAATTCAGTAATCGGTAAGGGGCTAAGGAAGCACCCAAAAATCTCGGTGCCACCAGAAAAGTTGATAATCGGGAGCTTGCCCTTCCCAACCGTTTTGAAATACCAAAGCCAACTTGTGTCGTCCCAAGGTTCACCGGTGGAACCTAGTATACGAAGAGAGCTGAGGTCATGTTTGGTAACCCACTCATCGCCTAACCTGATGAGATACCGGATGGCGGTAGGAGCAATACCAAAGGCTGTCACTTTGTGTTTTTCGATGATTGCCCAAAGCCTGTCGGGTTCCGGGTAATCTATTGCGCCCTCGAATATGAGATTGGTCGCACCGTGATGCAGCGCCCCCACCACTGCCCATGGTCCCATCATCCAGCCTAAATCGCTAAGCCAGAAGAGGGTGTCTCCTACTTTGACGTCACAGTAGTAGCCTACTTCCTTTGTCGCCTGAGCTAGGATTCCAGCGTGACTGTGAATGGTTCCCTTTGGTTTTCCAGTGGTGCCGGAACTGTAGAGACACATAGCTATATCTTCTGAATTCATCGGTTCTGTAGGACACTCCGTGCTTTGGTTTTTGACCAGTTCGTGCCACCAGATGTCGCGGTTCTCGGTCCAAGGAACATCGACCCCCATTCTTTTAGTGACGATTAGGTGTTTAATGGTGTCAACGCCTTCCACGCTTTTATCGGCGATTTCTTTAATGGGTAGATGACGACCTCGCCGGGTTGAAGCATCCGAGGTAAACAGAACCTTTGCGCCGACATCCTTGAGCCGTATCTTGACCGAGTCAAATTTGAAACCTGAGAATATTGGGACCGCAATGCTGCCAATCTTGAAAGCGGAGAATAGAGCCATTATTGTTTCAGGGATCATTGGCATCAGAATACCAAGCAGGTCCCCCTTTCTGATACCGAGGCTTTTGAGTCCGTTAGCAATTCGACACACTTCCTCGTCTAATTCTCCAAATGTAAGGGTGCGTTTTTCTCCTGTTTCGCTAACCCAGATTAACGCCCTTTTACTCTTCTCATGTTTATCGAGAGTATTGTGTACAATGTTTAGTTTGCCATCGATAAACCACTCTGCCCATTCTATACCTTCAGAAACATCGAGAACCTGAGAATAAGGTTTGAACCATTCGACACCCAAGTCCTTTAGCGCAGCATCCCAAAACCATTCAATGTCCATGCTACGTTTAACAAGCTCTTCGTAAGTTTTGATTCCATGCTTGACCATGAACCGCCGGATATTACTTTTCTGAACGTAGTCACCATAAGGGCGCCAGATGACATCACTCACACTGTTCATGTCTTTCGTTTTCTCCTTCCTTTCTGTCTTGGACCTTTCCCTGGTTTGCTACTGGCATCTGCTCTTGATGATGTACTAGGGGGTTGGTCTTTGCCCTCTATTTCCTCTTTCAGGCTGACTATGATTTTTATAGTTCCATCATCTTGGTACTTTGTGGTGAAACCCATTTTTTCCATAAGATGGATTGCTCGGTAGTTATCTGGTAGCATCACGCCATATACTGTTTCTAGCTTACGGTCAATACAAATTTCGAGCATATAGTCAATCATCTTCGAGCCTAATCCTAAGCCCTGATATTGATCCACTACTATGACCGCGATTTCTCCATTCTTTCCATCTGGGTCCTCGATAAGTCTTACAACTCCAAGGATTTTTCGTTTACCCTTTTCAGTCAGCTCTGCCACGATGGCGACTTCTCTGTCGTAATCAATGTTACAATATCGGACGCGCACCTCATGTGGGGTATCCCTGATGATTTCAAAAAAGCGGTACCGGATTGATTCTTCGGAGAAGTTCTGAAACATTTCTAGCCAAAGTGGCTCATCTTCCGGTTTTATTGAGCGAAGAAGGACTGTGCGTCCGTCGCGCATCTTCCATAGTGTTTCATACCTTTTGGGGTAGGGGCTGATTACGAGGTGTTGATAAGGCTCTGTCTTTGAGAAGGTTCGTTCTGGGTCGATGAGAATCCGGGCGTCTAATGCGAAGGCTTGTTTGTCGTCGATGAATAGAGGATTGATATCCACCTCCTCAAGTTGGGGGAAGTCAACGATCATCTGGGAGAATCGAACAATAAGCTCTTCCAGTAGAGCAATGTTTGCTGGTGGCACGTTCCGATAGCCTTTCTTCAGAAGTTCATAAACACGTGTTTCTTCCATGATTCGCCGGACAAGTGTCTGGTTTAGTGGTGGTAGTCCGAGTGCTGTGTCCTTGTAGAATTCTACACCTATTCCTCCCATCCCAAACAGGATGACTGGACCAAAAAGGGGGTCCCGTTTCGCCCCGATTATTACTTCATAACCCTTCTGTTTTATCATGGGTTGGATGGTTACACCTTGAATCGTGGCATTTGGGCTATAGACCTTAGCACGTTTCATTATTTCGTCGAAGGATTCACGGAGTTCCTTCTCAGTACTGATGTCAAGTACTACTCCTCCAGCATCAGTTTTGTGGAGGATATCAGATGAGAGAATCTTCAGGACAACTGGGTATCCGATGGTTGCTGCGGCACCTGCTGCCTCGTCTGTGGTTTTGGCTATTCGAGTTTTTACAATTGGGATACTATATTGCTCTAGCAGCTGTTTTGCCTCAGCCTCCGTCAGGGCACATCGATTTTCGCGTGCTGCGTTACGGATTACTACTGTTAGAGGTCGACGTGGTGGTATGCTATCGACTGGTAACTCTTCAGGTGTTTCATATAACAACTCAAGATTGCGTTTATACTGGAACATATGCATGAACGTGTCTACAGCTTGTTCTGGAGTGGAGAAGGTGGGGATTTTATTATCCGTGAAAAACTGGTTTGCCTCTCGAACCTGCTCGACTCCCATGAATGAAGTTAGAATCGTTTTCCAGCAACTCCCTCGGGCTTCACAAAGACCTACAATTCCTCTTGCAATCTCCTTTGAGTCCACCATTTGTGGAGTATAGATTACCAGTATTCCGTCGACAGCATCACATTCCAATAGAATCTTTGTAGTTTCTCGATATCTTTCATCTGTGGCATCTCCGAGGACATCAATTGGATTTCCTTTACTCCAGTGGAGTGGTAAAATCTTGTCGAGTTCCTTGATAACAACAGGAGGCAGAGTAGCTAATGTTCCTCCCCGAGCAATCAGGGCATCAGCTGCCATCACTCCCGGACCACCTGCATTTGTGATAATAGCCAAGCGGGGACCTCGTGGAAGTGGTTGCATTCCTAGAACTTCAGCCGAGTTGAACAATTCTGAAATAACATCTACACGAACCATCCCAGCTCGTTTAAACGCAGCCGCGTACACCTTGTCTTCCCCAGCAAGAGAACCAGTATGGGAGGCTGCAGCTCTTGCACTCGCCCCGTATTTGCCTGCTTTTACTACAATAATTGGTTTTGTTCTTGCAAAGTGTCGTGCAGCGCTCATAAATTTACGAGCATTGGTGAGGCCTTCAATGTACAGTAGAATGCTCCGTGTATATTGATCTGTTCCAAAGTAATCAATAAGGTCACCGAAGTCCACATCAATCATTGAGCCGACGGAAACAAAATAGCTGAACCCAATGTTCTGAGCGATTGCTAAGTCAAGGATTGCTGAGCCTAATGCACCGCTCTGCGAGATGAAGGCTATGTTACCTGCCTGTGGTATTTCTGGACTGAAGGTGGCGTTTAGGTGCTTACCTGGAGAGATTATGCCTAAACAGTTCGGCCCAATTATGCGGAGATTGTATTTTTGTTTTAGTTTCAGAAGTTGTACTTCTAGCGCTTTACCTTCTGGTCCAACCTCTTTGAAGCCTGCAGATATGATGATGATTCCCTTTATACCGGATTTTCCACATTCCTCCAAGACTTCGGGTACCGTTTTTGCAGGCGTGGCGATGATTGCCATGTCCACAAGTTCTGGAATCACACTTACGCTGGGATAGGCTTGAACACCTAGTATGTTTTTCTTCCGTATGTTTACTGGATAGACTTTCCCTTCGAAGCCGGATTCAATGAGATTCCTCATGAGAGTATAGCCAACAGAACCCTCTCTGTCACTTGCACCTACAAGGGCTATAACCTTTGGATTGAAGATTTTATCCAGGTTGACAGTTACCATAATAGAATCTCCACATCTCTATATTCACCTGAGCTCTAATCACTGTTGGGTTTAAACGATTTCGTCGATGAAATACAATGTTCTCTTCCAACGGAGTACCCAGTGAATACGATTACCATCTAGTATGGCTTTGTTAGACCAAGATATGTTGGTTTTGAATGCAGCTATTGTGCTCTTTTTCGCCTAATTCTCCTTACCAAGAGTACTGCTGTGATAACTACTACCAAGGTGGCTCCGATTATCAGCGCGAGCATAAGCGGGTCTAGAGGCGGGATGGGAGGAGCGGGTGGTGGTAATTCATGATAGTCTATCAAGACTTCAATCATTGCGCGAAAGGCTTGCCAAACTCGTTCACAGTAGCTTATGACTCGATCAGCGTTAGGGTTGAAGTAATCCCAAATACTTGCCGAGTTTCGACCAAAGGTCTCTAGGGTGATCGCTGGTATTCCCATAATTCCGTACATCCAGTCGTCCCAGATACCAGGAGTACCACCTGAATCAAAACGTTCATAGCCTGAGGCATCTTCGATTGCTACAGCGACCTGAGCGAAAAGCGCTTCATGAGGAGTGTGTGATCCATTGTTAAACCAAGGAGCAAACATACATTCGATGCCGCTGTGGAGGGACATAGCAAAGACTAGTTCAGAGGCACGAGGTTGCACGAAGTTGCGCATGGTTTGTGTTTCGGGTTCACTAAAAGGCGCTGTACCGTGGTAGGCTGCTGAATGCGCCGAGTTTATTCCGTCATCCCAAGCAACAAGATAGTTCCTGTTTAGGTCGACGCCGCCAACCAAGTCTTCACCTGTTATGGCATCACCGTCATGGTCATAGCCCTCATAGACGCCTGTCCCTTCGTTTCCCTCGACCCAATAATTACCGTTGACATCCTGTGCCGGTTCCTCATCGAGAAGCCCGTCACTGTCCTCATCTACAGGGCGTAGGTTCTTGCGGTGCCAGGGATTCACATAGACCTCGAAGAGGGAGTCGGGATTCAGGGTAGGAATCAGATAAATCACAAAGTTCTGCAAGATGTATGATATATGTGGGTCTGCTCTATTGGCCATCAAGTAATCCAGGATGTATAGGGCGTTCTCGATTGTGATTACTTCGCGACCGTGGTGGTGTGCCACCAGCAAGATTCCTAAGCGGCCAGTTGAATCACCTGGAGCTGTGACTGTGGCACAACGAATCGTTCGAGATTGGAAGCTGAGACCGATAGTTTGTACAGAGATGTAGTCAGAAAAGGCTGTAGTAAGTGCTGTTAGATGTTCATTGATTTCTTGGAAGTTATGGTAGGGACCTAGAGTAGCTCCCCATCCTGGGTGGAGAACATCATCGTAGGCTAGGGCTCCCGGGGCACCTTGGTACTCGTCCCAAATCCATTCAAATCCTGATTGAGCTTCAACGGTGGTGAAACCATTCGGAGAAACGGTACCCAGCATTAGTGGATTAGGAATAATAAATTGTACCATTATAACAAAACAGATCACAAACCCCAGGTAGTGGAGTTTTTTCCTCTTGAACACTACATTCATTATTACTCACGTAAGCAACTCCTTCTTTTTTGATTGAAAAACAGTTTCGGAATAGGCAATCAAGACAACTTTAATTGAAGAAAATGTTTTTGCCGCCTGAGGCGAGGTGGTTCTCGACTTTGGTTATATTAATTTCCCAGAATGTAGGTTAAAGATTGATGAAATTAAAATACGTAAAGTTGGATTCGCTATCGCCCTTGGTTAGGAAGCCGTTCACAATTACTATGAGAACTACACGAAGTAGCATTAGCCCTACATCTAATGGAGACTGTATGTTGTTGCTAGGCTATGTATCGGCTAGAAATTCAGTGAGGAAGATTGCATATTCGCAGGGGTGCCCCCCATTTTTAATTAGGGATTTGATTATCTTGATTTTACCTTTGCCACCTCTAGCAACACGTGATAAAATATATTCTATCGTGAATTTACGGAATTCGCAGAGCCATATCTTCTGATTATTTTGAACGAGTTTGAAATATGGACATGTACGGTATTTGAGTGTAAAGCCACCTTCGAAGTATTCAATTTCCACTTCGATGCCCAACTCACGATACATATCTAATAATCTGTTACCAATCTCTCGAATTGTCCAAGGATAATCAATCGGGTACAATTCATCCAATGTTGGTTTGGCATGTTTAAGCGCCTCTTCGAGGGAGCTAGCTGCCATTGCATCTATCACCATTTGAACCACTGCAGCACGATGCAACTGCCCTAACAAGGGCCTTTCCATCTTGGCTATCTTGACACTTAATAGGTTCTGGAAAGTAGTCATTGAGACCTCATAGCCCAAAGTTTGTAACATTGATTCAATTAACACTCTCTGGCTGGCAAGTGTAGTAAGATCCATCTGCTGAAACACTATTGAAAAGTTCTCTTTGTCTATGAAGCGAATTTCCGCAGTAGGGTGAGTTTGTTGTAAATGCTTAA
Organism: Candidatus Hermodarchaeota archaeon; assembly: GCA_016840135.1. GTDB lineage: Archaea > Asgardarchaeota > Hermodarchaeia > Hermodarchaeales > Hermodarchaeaceae > YT-063. The sequence goes on along the minus strand of JAEOSX010000044.1, from coordinate 244 downwards.
GAATGAACATTCTAGCAAAGCGTTGAAGTTTTTCTTCGTCATGTTTTGACAGTATCATAAGAGCATTAGCTATTTGGGTGCCCATGTTTCGATATATTTCATCGAATTTACTTCGGTTGTTTTCGAAAACCTTGGTGGCGAAAGAGTTGAAGATTGTTCTAGGAATATAGATTGCGTCGAGAAATTGTTCATTGATTACTCGAAAGAGATTCATCTCCGCTAACTGGTCCAAAACATCTTGCTC
>JAEOSX010000215.1 GCA_016840135.1 Candidatus Hermodarchaeota archaeon | reverse complement strand
GTTTTGCGTCTCGTTCTAACTGGCCAACATCAACTTCCATTGCCTCGGCAAGGTCAATTTTGTTGATTACAAGTAACTCTGCATCACGAAACATAATCGGGTGTTTTTGGATCATCCAAGGACCCTCGGTGACGCTGACTACTACAATTCTCAGATGACTACCCAATGGAAAATCAGCAGGACAAATCAGGTTACCAACATTTTCAATAATAAGAATCTTCACACCTTCCAAATCAACTGACTCGAGGGCCTTTCTAATCAGACGGGCATCCAAATGGCATTCGACTCCAGTATTGACTTGTATCGTTTGTACTTCATGTTGTCCTATACGATCTGCATCAATTGTAGTTGTTACATCGCCTGCGATGACTAGGATTTCTTCACGTCGATTGTTAAGGCGCTTAACTATCCCCTCAATAAGTGAGGTTTTCCCTGAACCAACGCTTCCAAGAATGTTGAAAGCTCGGATACCATGCTCATCGAAGAAGGTGCGGTTTTCTCGGGCGAGCCTTCGGTTATATTCTAGGAAGCTCTCCTGTAACTCGATATCAATGGTAGTTGACGATGAGGGCGGTTCATGATGGTGGTGTCCATGATGATCGTGATGATGTTCTCCTTCATCAGGCGTAATTACGATTCGCTTTCCTTTTCGTTTGGGTGGTGACATTTCTTAGCCTCTTGGATTTGACTTTGCAGAGGCTCTTGCTCAACACCTTATCAGAGTTTCCATTTTTCAATGGTGATTGGTGTGGAGAAGCGGTAATCGAGGTATAAGCTCAGAAATATATAGAATGAGCACGAAAAGGAAGGGATACCCAAAACCAAGGGAGTGAGGTTAGGCATGCAAACGGTTCATATTACCCAATCCCGAGCCATTCTTTCTGTTACCCGAACACTTGCTTCTCTACGATATTCTTTGGAGGATTTAGTCGGTGTTGATGATGCTGCAGCAGAAGATAGAGAGACATCTAGCAGAACGACTCGTGGTCGTTTAAGTGCGCGGCGACTAAGTCTGTTGATTCCCAAGGCAGAACTTCGTTGTCAGAAGGCTTCAAGGGAGCTTGTGGAACTTGTCCTTTCATATGAAGGTCGAATGCGAGTACCCCAATCTCTAGCTCGGGAAAGACATTACAGAACTATCAGTTTCAATATGACTTCTGAGATATTTTGGCGTCCTGAAACGGGCTTTTGTTTCATTAAGGACCTTCCACGCAGATCAATTGGTGCAGCAACTTGGTTGTTGTCGACAGCAGTATTAGGGTATCCAGGCAGGCTTAGTCCATACGAGCTAGACTCTAATCAAATGCGTGCAATTATTGATTATATTACAAAGCCAGGGAAAGGTGGGGCTGGTGAATTAGTCCGTGCAGTATTTGGCGATGTTAAAATTGGCCAAAACCAACTGGAGGCTATAAGTCTGAAGTCTCGAGAATTGCATACGCAGCCTCATTATGCGACTATCCAGAAGGGGGCACGCCAAATACGCTCCATTAACTTCATAAGTCCTCTAATCAGGGAAACAGGGCGATCTTATGCGTGCCGTCTTGATGCTAGGGGTTCAGTACTGATATACGGTCCTAGGCTATCTGGTAAGGCTTTTCGTGCTCTTCTTAACTTCTTTGAAGGAATGTTATTAGTAAAATAATGAATCCGAGATTTTTAACTCCCAGACAGTAAGCTTATTTGTGTTCGTTACTTTTTAGTGGAAGCCCGCGAGGGATTAAACAATGGTATTAGTAACAAGTGGCAGCCCATCAAAAACACTTGCCTGGAGAACGGCTCAGGCGCTAAATGCTGAATACTTAGACACTGAAGTCAAAATGTTCCCTGACGGCGAACTCTATATCCGATTTCTCAGCGAAGTTTCAGGGGAAGATATTGTTGTTGTCCAATCTTTAGGACACAAACCAAACCAATATCTAATCGAGCTATTCCTCATGCTTGATGCGCTAAAGGATCTAAAAGTGCGAAGAGTGGTAGTTGTTACACCCTACTTTGCTTATGCCCGGCAGGATGAACGATTCAAGCCTGGTGAAGCGATAAGCCTTCAGACTATCGCCCGATTAATCGAAATAGCTGGCGCAGATCACATCTTCACAATTGACTCCCACCGCCACCGAGTCATAGATGTTGCTAAACTCACTAAAATTCCACTCGTTGATGTTAGTGCAATGGGTGAATTAGCAAAACATGTTACGAGAACATATGACTTGCGAAATCCAGCTGTTATCGGTCCCGATGCAGAGGCCGAAGCTTGGGCAAAAATCGCTGCTGAAACAATTAACGCTGATTATGATGCTCTTGAAAAGAAACGCTTTGATGCAGAGACTGTAGAAGTCCGTCCACGCAAACTTGATGTAAAGGAGCGGGATGTTTTAATTGTCGATGACATAATATCTACAGGTAATACCATCATTAAGGCAATCGAAGTCTTAAAACAGCATGGCGCCAGGGATATCTATGTAGGCTGCGCTCACCCCTTGTTAGTCAAAAACGCGCTTATCCGCATCTATCAGGCGGGTGCTCAGTATGTTGTTGGTACTGATACCGTAAGCTCACCAATCGGTCTAGTTTCCGTGGCTCCTGTAATCAAGGAAGCAATTAGAAAGATACTCTGAATGTGTGATGGAGGTTTCCTCAACTTGCCCCTGAAAGCACTAAAATGTCCTGTATGCGGCGAACGTGTCGCATTCAAAGTCACAAATGAAGTCGTAAAGAATGCAGTACAATTCCCCGTACCCTTCAAGGTAATCCACGGGGACCATAGTTTCACGGTTCATCTTGATTCTGGTCTCTTAATTAGCCGTGTCTCTGCAAGCACAAACGACCCTCCTCCTGTCGAATCACCCTAACAAGATTAGTTACGGCTGAGACGAGCCAAAAAGTCTATAAAGAACCCGTATTGAGAAAACAAATAGGAAGCCCGGTAGTGTAGTGGTCAATCATCCGAGGCTCTGGAACAGTGCGATAGGTGCTGTGGAGTTACCTTGGGACCGCGGTTCGAATCCGCGCCGGGCTACCACTCTTTTATTCCAAGGGTTTTTTAGCGATCGAAGAAGACGCTTTTACCAGTCGCTGAAAGGGGAATTCCAATTATTATACTACAATTTGGCAGGAGTTTCAGTCGAAAAGCGGCTGCACCTGCTCTGAAAAAGAGTCGATTGTCAACGTTGTGAATCTGAGCCGTCTTGACTGCACTACCGAGAGCGATACCCAAATCGAGAGCTTTGATAATACAGGTGGGTCCTGTAAAGAACTT
>JAEOSX010000214.1 GCA_016840135.1 Candidatus Hermodarchaeota archaeon | reverse complement strand
TGACAATTACCGGTGCTCGTAGCCTGCATCATGCGACCAGTTGAGGCATTATGCACTAGGCTCTGGAGGATGCCTTCTTTGAAAATAGGAGTACGCTGAGTTGGTGTTCCCTCGAAGTCAAAGGGGGCGCTTCCTAACCCTTCAGGTATTGTTCCATCATCCCAGATGGACAAATTCTCAGGACCAAGCTGCTGCCCTATCTGGTCTTTAAGTGGGCTCATGCCCATCAATATCCACAAGGGGTTAGCTCCCGTCACTAGTTCCCCAAGAATCGATGCAGCTACTGTTGGATGTAATACTAGGTCATAGGTGCCTGGCTTTCCCTGTTTGCCGCCTACAGCTATTGATGCTATTTCTCCCGACTCTTGACCCGCTCGTGAAAGCTTCCCCTCAATGTCATCAAATATTCGTCCAACGGCGATTCCCTGGCCTGAACTCTCAGGCTCAACAAAGCTCCGTAATGTCATTCTATAAGAAGATTCACGGTAGTCTCCGGCAAATCCCTCAGAGGACGCAAGATTGGTTTTGACATCGTCGAAGAAAAGAGTGCCCGCTGTACGTGTAGCCCCCGCCTTTTGCGCTTCTCCAAGGGCTGCTTCTACAACATCTGGAGCCCGTTCAGGAAAATCAAGAACCCGCTTATCGTAGAGGTGCTTCACCTTAGAAGGTGGCTTGAACTCTTTCTGTAAACCAGTGAATAATGGGGTAGGCTGCAATCCGCGTACAAAAGAAGCCAGCTGGTCAACACGGGTTTTGATACTCTTCTGCGTTGGATTCAGGATTTCTGTTGTTCCAATGCGGCCTTCTATGGCAACAAAGATGGCTAGTATTTTTGACTCCCATTGCTTGTAGATGTCAATCTCTGAGTTGCTAATCCTAATCTGGTGTCGCAAAACATCTTGTCCTCTAACAATCGCCTCGCCATGCGCGGAAGCAAGCTTAAGCGCTTGTTCTACGAGACTCTGTGTTTCTCCCATTTTCGTCACGATTGAACACCCCCAAGCCTGATTTTCCGCATTCTAACTGCCTCTGGGCCAGCTGTCCACACAGCAATGCCTTGTCCAGGATCCGACTTGCCGCAAATCGCCTGATCCGCCACAAAACCTTTTGCGCACGCATCAACGCTCTCAAAGAGTCCCCGTGATGTCAATTCCAGTACAGGTCGGCGAACATATTCATCAGTTACTTCGCCATTGCGTATAATCCTAGCAAGGGAACCAGTGTATTTAGACTGATAGCGGCGGTCGTCAATGTTCCACTCTGTGAAATTATCGATAAAGACTCCGTATTTGATGTCTTCTACTAACTCGTTTATTGAGTAATCGCCTGCTGCGAAGTAGGTATTAGCCATCCGGGGAATGGGTTCTCGGTCAAAACTGGTAGCCCGGGATGAGCCATTTGACTGGACTCCGATTCGCCCGGCCGTTAGGCGGTCATGAAAAATTTCATTCGCTATCCCTTCTTTGATTAGATGTCTTGGTCGTGCCTTTATTCCCTCATCATCATAGAGGTAGTAGCCGCCACTCTTTGGGATTGTAGGATCATCAATGATTGTCACTGCTGGTGAACCCACTCTTGTTTTCCCAACCTCGATGTCCATCCAGAAGGATTCTCCCGCGTTTGCTCCTTCACGTCCTTGAATGCGATCAGCCTCTGATGGATGGCCGCAGTTTTCATGTGCAATTATCCCCGCAACTTCAGGTCCGATGATAACGTCGATGGGCTTCTCAAAGAAAACAGGTTTAGCTTGTTCCGCTACACGATGTACGGCTTTTGCTTCCTCAATGAAGGTTTCTATGAACTGTTGATCAGCAAACCATTCCCAGCCAGCTGTTGATCCACGACTAAAATATCGCTGCTCAGTTCCTCTGGCGCCCTTTGCGGTCATCATTCCTGTAAACCTACCAAGACTGTATTCGGATTCAATTCGAGTACCTTCGCTAGTGACAAGGAATTTCGTCGATATCTCAGTGACAATCTGAGCGCTTCGAATGGGCAAAGCACTTGGCTCGAAAATGCCTTTGAGTTCACGTTCTACTTCCAATAGTCGACCAAGTTTTGTGTCTGATGGGATGTCAGTAAATGATGTCTTTACAGGCACACTCCAACGTGTTTGTACAACTGGCTCTTCCGATAGCACAAGGGGAGTACGTCGGCGAGACGCCTTCGCCAGACTAACAGCTGTTTTGACTGCCTTCTCTATTTCCCTTTTTGTTAGGTTTGATGTAGAAACAAAAGCAATACCGCCCTCTACAAGAGCACGGATTCCAATCCCTTCAGATTCTGTGGAGCCAGCAGCGATGATGTCGCCGTTCCTAATTCTGTAGCTTTCCATTAATGTCTGGACATACCGTAACTCAGTATAGTCCGCACCCAGACTGGCACCGTGTTCGACACCATGCATCACTCTATCATTGATTGTAATGGAATCACTTCCGTTGAAGGATTATTCCCAGAAGTATTTCCCGTTTTCATAGATAACTTCATCGCCAGCTAGAATCTTACCGCCATCCTTCATCGACTTGATGATGTCAATGTGAACAGCACTCTTGTTCGTGCCTTTACATTCAGGATAGGCGTTGCCTAGGGCGCAGTGAATTGTATCACCAATCTTCTCGTCAAAGAGCATGTTCAGAGTATACCGTTTGATGCCGCGATTAGTGCCAATCGCCATCTCGCCTAGATAACGTGCCCCGTCATCAACATCTAACGCCGCGGCTAATGCTTCCTGCCCTTTCTCTGCAGAAAACTTCACGACCTTCCCTTCCTTGAATTTGAGGCGAACACCTTGAATCTCTGCTCCTTGATAGAGGAACGGAATGTCAAAGAAGATGTCTCCTTCTACTGTTGATTCTACAGGGGATGTAAAGACTTCACCTGAAGGCATATTGTGTGTACCTGTTGATGCAACCCATGTTCGGTCCTCGGTAGAGGCCTGTAAATCCGTATCTTCTCCAATGAAGCGAATCGTCGTATGCTCGTGCAACTTGTCACGTAATTTAAACATCAGTTTAGATTCCTTGTCCCAATCACGAAGCGTTGCTCCATAAACAAAGTCTTGGTAATCAGTTAGACTCATCTTCGCCTCTTGGGCTAATCCTGAATTCGGATGGATTGTTAGGCACCATCGTTTCTCAAGAATCTCATCGGAAATTGGTCGGGTGGTTTTCTGCCGATGTATAAGCCGTTTTGGGTCCACACCAGCTAAAGCTCGAGTATTGGATGGAGAACGGAGACGAATCAAAACATCTGAGGCCTTGACAGCCTCAAACTGGTGCTTCGGGAAAAGGTCAAGTCCCTCTTCAGTGACTGCGTCTATATAACCGCGGGATAACTGGGAGGAATCTAGAATTAATAGCGATGAAGCGCCACGACTGGCAACTTGCTTGATAACCTCTACAGCAAGAGGATGGGCATCCAAGTCTAACCAAAGATACACCATATCTCCAGCCTTGACCTTGGTAGAGTATTCAACAAGAATCCGTGCATGTTTAACAATCCGTGGATCAGTCATTCTCACTACCTCATAGGAAACAGGCGCTCCTTAAATCAAAGAATCTTTTATCAATTCCTATTGGGGATATCTTTGAATCTTGTTTAATGGCGAGTGGACTCGGTGTTTTCATTGAATGTGAAAACCAAACCTGCGCAATGCTTTTGAGTAGTATAGGGGTGAAGTTCTGCCGCTCCGTGGAAAATCTCCCTTCGAGGTCACCTCGGAGAAACAAAATATTTGAAGGTCTCATCATTGACTGTTGGTATTGTAGGTGTCGGGTATTCTGATGTCAGGTCTACAACTCCCGACGTTTCATTTAAGGAGTCAATGTTCGAAGCAGCGATGAAGGCCTACGACGATGCTGGTGTTAATCCCCGAAAGGATATTGGCAGCTTCATCACGGCAGCCGAGGACTATTATGAGGGCTACTCGATTTTTGACGAGTTCGTCCCTGATCAGCTTGGTGCGGTTCTCCGTCCAGTTTGTACTGTTGGAGGAGACGGATTACTCGGTTTGATTAATGGCGCAATGCAAATAGAAACCGGAGTCTTTGACGTGGTTGCCGTTGAAGCCCACAGCAAAGCCTCCGACATACTCACGCTCGAGAACATATTGACCCACGGTTTTGATCCAGTTTATAATCGAGCATTCAATGCTCATCCTTACTTTGTGGCAGGTCTGGAAATGCGGAAGTTCATGCACGACACAAAAACCTCACGAGAACAGTGCGCAGAGGTAGTCGTCAAGAACCGAAGAAATGCTATCGCTAACCCAGCTGCCTGCTATCCAGCGAAAATATCAGTTGATGACGTTCTTTGTTCAGAGATGATCGCTAATCCCCTTACACGGTCTGACGTCAGCCCTCTCGCCGATGGAACATTTGTCATGGTACTCGCCTCGGAAAAGAAAGCCAAGAAGCTCTCAGACAAACCAATCTGGATGAAGGGCTTAGGCTGGTGCTCGGACACACCTTGGCTTGAGTCACGAGAATGGGGCTCAGCAGTCTACACTCACCTTGCCAAGGAACGAGCATACAAGATGGCAGGAATCACGAATCCGAGGAAGCAAATCGACTTCGCTGAAGTCGACGACTGGTTCTCCTACAAGGAACTACAGCACATCGCCACCCTTGGACTATGCGACAAACAGAAAGCAGGCAAATTACTTCAAAAGGGCGCCTTTAACCGCGATGGCCAAATGCCCGTAAACGTATCTGGAGGACGATTCGGAGTAGGCAACCTCCTAGAAGCCTCAGCGCTTCAGTCCGTACTAGAATGCGTGCTTCAACTTCGCAACGAAGCAGGAAAGCGACAACTAAAGGGCGCAACAACAGCTGTAGCGCAAAGCTGGCGTGGAGTGCCAACTCAAACTGGCTGTGTAGCCGTTTTAAGCAACGAACCTTAAATCAGGAGTGGAAGAAGAAAATGGTAAAGAAACGAGTAGCAGTAATTGGCGCGGGAATCACCCTCTTCCGACGACGCCTACAAGAAACCGGAAAGGAACTATCACACTATGCCGTAGAGATGGCGCTTGATTCAGCGGAAATGACCAAAGACGACATCGAATCCGTCGTAATGGGCACCGCACCAGACGCCTTCGACGGTATCCACATGAAAGCGGACAACCTCCTTGACGGCGCAGGCGGTGCGCAGAAGCCCTACACACGGGTCTTTGTCGGTGG
>JAEOSX010000043.1 GCA_016840135.1 Candidatus Hermodarchaeota archaeon | reverse complement strand
TGGGCCGCCTGTTCGATCAGACGTTCAAAGCGGCGCTGGCTCTGGCCACCTGCACGATGTTTCCCCATGATGAAGGATTTTATGGTCTTTGTGATTTGGAGGTTCGTGCCACGAAGAATAGCCCAAGCGGCTCCACTTCGGTCAAGAGATATGAGGCCAAAACTAACCTTCGCTAGTAACATGTCACGCAGTGGGTCTAGCCAGAATTCTGCCGCACATTGATAAATGAAAACACCGACGAGTTCTGGGGGCTCAAAGATAAAGACCTCTATTTTTTCGCTTCCTGGGGCTCCTTGAGATATTGCACCACAGAATACAGCTAATCCCTTCGGCGGTGGCTTGGGGATGTTTTTCAGCCGCTGGATTATAGTTGAAAGAGCGTCCATAACGTTCTTACGCGTTGTCTTTGACTTGATGTTGACCGCCGTTCCCAACTCTTGTCTTAGCTTGCCAATGACATCGCTCATTTGTCGGTCTGGTGGGATGAAAAGGGTAATCAAACTAGTGTGCTGGCCTTTCAATGAAGCTAGTTTCTCCACTAGCTTCTTCAGTTTGAACCTTTCGAATGAATCTGCAGACGTAGACACTTTTTTCAGCTCTTTGGTGTACGCAACCGAGGTTTACTAATAGCATCGATGATTTTAAGGTCGCAGCGTAAATATGTAGCAAAAAAGGTTTCTACCGCGGCGCGAGGTACCAGAAATGAAGCTAGTTCTCAAGATTGGTGGTTCTCTGCTATTCGATCGACGTAAGAGATTGTATACTAGGCGGTTTGAGCAATACGCTCAGATAATTAGAGAGATTGTAGCACAAGGTCACAAGCTTGTTGTTGTAGTTGGTGGTGGTGCCCTGGCAAAATCCCTGATTAAAAGAGGTTCCAAGTTAAACGCAGGCAGAGAGGCGCTCGACCGACTTGGGATTGCCTCTACCTGGGTTTGCGCTCAGTTAATGATTACCGCTCTAGGTGACCTTGCATATCCTACTCCAATGTTTTCCGAGGAACGTGTTCAGGAAAACATAGAAGGGAAACAGCTACTTGTCGTGGGAGGGTTAAAGCCAGGCCAATCAACAAACGCTGTTGCCGCACGTATAACGGAACTTACGGGATCTAAAGTGTTAGTCAATGCTACTGATGTTGATGGGGTATACGATATGGACCCAGACCGTTTCCCTCATGCAAAACTGTTTGATACCATAACAGTCACCCAATTGCGTCAAATAGTCTCATCGTTGAGCGACAAACCCGGTACGTATCCACTCTTTGACAAAAATGCCCTGAATATCGTTGAACGCTCAGGAATCGAAGTTTGGTTTGTCAATGGTACAAATCCAGAGAATATTCTTCACGCAATTACCCACCGAAAAATAGGAACCCGCCTCATTTCAGGATAAAAGAGGGAAGGACATGGCGAAAGGACCGAGTTTGGTAAAGATTTTTGGCGATACTCCTCAGGTGCGGCTACTCGATGTACTTGTAAAATACAAGGATACAACTATGCATCTTTCAATGCTGGCGCGGCGAGCACGGGTCTCAGTCTCTTCGGTTGAACGCTGTCTGTCACCATTAATCAAGCAAGGTATCGTTTCGGATATTCGCTTCTTCAAGCAACGCCGAATCTTTCACCTGAATCCTAAGAATTCTATAGCCCAATTACTCGTCGAATTCATCCAAAAAATCGACAATCCTTCGAGCGATTAGTGAGTTGAATCCCTATTTACTTGCCAGTTTCTTTATCCTTGACAGCATACGCTTTGGGTGGACGACTTCAGCCCAGCGATGACGTTTACCAAACTGCACGTGTACCAAAGACTCTGACTTCCGGTAAGGCCTCTTAACATAACCGAGAGCGACACCCTTACGAAGAAGTGGGGAAATAGAGCCGCTGGTGATCTCCCCAATCTCTTGGCCCTTAGCGAAGATCTTGAATCCTGGACGTGGTATCCCCTTCTCCAGCATAATCAGCCCTACCCTGGCCCTCTGGGGCTTCGCAGCCTTCTCCGCGACCAGCGCGTCTTTTCCAAGGAAACTATCCTTCTTTAGATGAACAACGAAGGAGAGACGGGCTTGAAGCGGCGAAGTTTCTTCGTGGATGT
>JAEOSX010000213.1 GCA_016840135.1 Candidatus Hermodarchaeota archaeon | reverse complement strand
TTACCTTCATACTAGGTCGAGTTAAACGCGTACCCAGAAAGAAATAACACCAAGTACCGATGAAGGAAATCTTTACCAGTTGTTTCTCGTTTCGACAAGCTTTATCTGCAAGGTCGGCAGGAAGGCGGTGTATGACAGTTGAGGCAGTGTCAGTTGACCCTTCCACTAGGACCCTGATTTCTATGAGGAGCCTTGTTGGGCTCTTGGTTGGGTATGGCTTGCTTCACTTGGCTTTGTCTAATTTCTGGCAGTATGGCTCCCTTTATCTCTCGGTGGGTATCGGTGCAGGCTTTCTCTTTGTGGGTCTTGTGGGCGGTTTGCCTGTTCTGGTGGGGCTTGCTGCTGTGAACCTTTGGGGGGCAGCGTCGGATCGCTGGCGTCGCCGCAAACCCATCATGTTGTTGGGCTTCCTTATCCAGGGAATCGTCTTCCTCCTCTATCTTGGTATTGCAGAGTTCTGGCCTTTCCTTATAGTGACTTGTCTTGCCAACTTGTTCACTTCTTCAGCTGTGCCCCTGGCAAACGCCTATCTCACTGAGGGACGACCGAAGAAAGGGGGCGCTGTAGGCTTGTTGATGGCTGCCAGTAGTCTGGGCTGGTCCATTGGCGCATTCACGGGTAGCCAATTAATCGGCATCATTGGCATGTTGGGCATATTCCTGATCTGTGCTGTTAGTACCCTCCTTGGTGGAGTGATTATCCTTGTCTTCGTTCGTGACATCTCGAATACGGCTTCCAAAGCCCACGCAAAGCTGTTAGAGAGTGAACCTTCTCCCCTCACCGTTCTTTCCATGTCACGGAACCGATTTCTACTTGTGCTTTGCGCTGCCGTGGCGATTGGTGGTGTGGGTGTCCACTCCTTCAGTTACTTCTTCGGTGTCTACATAGTAGTAGAACTTGCTGGAATTGAAGCAATGGTGGGGTTGGCAAATAGTGTCGCATCGCTGGCAGGACTCGGTCTGACTCTTGCTGCTGGGTTTACCAGTGACCGAATTGGGCGCAAACCCATAATTCTTCTGGGCTTTCTCTGTTACACGATCTTCTGGCTGGTCTATGCTACTATCATTAACCCATGGCTTGCCATGGCCCTGTGGTTCATACCTCTTTACCCCCTCGTCTACACTGCAAGTTATAGTGCGGCAGCTGATGTGAGTTCCGTTGCTTATCGTGGTCGGGCTATGACTTTTATCGCCACTGCCCAATCCATCGGTTCAGGAGTAGGACCATTAATTGGTGGCGTAATAGCTCAGCTGGTCACTGGCTCCCTACGGGGGAATATGCTCTTCGCCGCTGCACTGAACGTAACTGCCTTGCTTCTCATTTTGGTGTTAATACCTGAGTCGCTACGACACACCAGCCAAGACAAAGGTGTCTAGTACTAGTATGTGGGGAGGTATTCAGTCGTTGGAGTGTGTGGACGCTTGCGTCCTGCTCCAATTATTGAGCCGATGAATGTAAGTACTGCAGCGCCAAAGCCCATGCCGAAACCAGCAAAGTAGGAGAGAATCTCGTGTAAGGCTAGACCAGTCTGGGGGTCAAAGACGCCACTAATGTATGCTGTATAAACGGAAGATACCACGATGAAAGCGGCGCTAAAGGAGCTTAGAGCCACTATCAGCATACCTAGTCTCGCCTTCCAGCCCCAACCCGCGGCAAACCAGATGCAGGCACCCACCACGATTCCAATGCCTCCGAAGCTTGTGGCCCAGTACAGGGCGCTCACAATAGTTGAGCCTATGCCCGGTACATAGGGTCCGAGGAGGGTATTGATTAGCGTGGCGATAAATTGGGATACATCTGGTTGAATGGTAAGGGATTGTCCAGTCAGAATCAGCAAGACACCGCCAATGAGAAGTAGTGCAAAGCCAAATTTACCCATAATCTATAGGCTCGGTGTTACGCCCTCTTTTAGTTTATGCTTTTTCTGAATGCTTGTGTTAACCTTAAAAACAGATTATTGACATCTTATCTCTAGCTTTTAATACTGAAGTAATTGTGGTGTGTGAAAATTGGGTGTAGGTGAATCAATTAGGGGTTTCCCAGCTGCAGCAATCAAGGCGGTGAAGGATTATTTCTCAGGTCTATCGCTTTTCTTTAACCGGCAAACCTGGTCTCATGGCGTCATCTTCATAGTGGTTCTTGCCTTCTTCCTAGTCTTTCATATCTTCCAGAGACTCCTGGTGACCGTCTTCCAAATCATCATTGTTTTCATTCCCACAATCAGTAATGTTGTGGCGTTAGTTTATTTGTCTGGCTGTGCCGTCTTTGTTGGCTTCCTGTTTCTTGGGCTCATTGCCCTAACGAGTCGGGGTCGAAACCTCCTTTACGAGTCTCGTATCCGTCACACCATATCGCCCCTAGTGATTGGCGGGTTTCTCTTGTTTTTCATTATTGTAATCCCCTCCATCATTAGCATGACCCCCGCTCCACTGAAAGAAATTTCCTTGACTTGGCTTATAATCGGTCCAAACGGGGTACTCGCCCTTCTCTATCGGGGTTGTTGGGTTGCTATGATCTTGCTCCAGGTCGTCCTTCTTGGGTTTACTATTATCCAGAGCGTAAAGTGGGTGTGGTCTTATGTGAAGGTCCCTGAATTCAGTGGAACTGCTGTAAGGCATCGGATTGGAACAGGACTTCTTCTGCTCCTTGTGCCCCTGGTTATCTTCGTTTGGCCCTTCATCGTTTCTTCACTGTTAATTGGTACTAGTCCTCCCTTCGAAATTACTCCTCCGAATCTGAGTTCTCTCCCAGTTTACATTCAGTGGCTAATCACTTTCGATTTAACCTTGTATAAGGTCTTTCTTATGGTAGTCCCGCCCTTGAACACATTTATCCCTATATATTGGCTGGGGTCCGGATATCAGTTACTTCTTTGGACTATCTCTCCAGTAATTTTCGCTGCATCGATAATCGTACTCTGGCGTGGGCGTAGCCAGTTATCTCTTGCTCTTGCTGGCTTCGGTGTCCTGTATTCTTCCCTTGTCTTCTATTACCACTACCGCGTCTACCAGTACTTCATCAATTGGATGTATATCCAGTTATCTCTGAGTCCGAGACCTAACATTGGCACAGCAATCCTTGAGATTGTGATGATTCTCATAACTTTTCTCATGTGCCTTCAGGGTATAGCCAAATACCAGCAAGACATCTCTGCCAATCCATTCGGTCTTTTTGCCCTAATGATAGGAACTCTTGTATTCTTTCAGATTTGGATGATTAGCCCTGGACCAACTGCTTGGATGCAAGTCGAGTCCTTCAGCATGGCTTCTGCTGCTCTCTCCACACTACTCGCATCTCTGACTTTCGCCGCATTACCTGTAGCCTACAGTGTCTTCAAGCTAAAACGCCACAAAGAACCAAAATAACCACCCGTAAAACCCGTGATAGAATCTAGGTGTCACTCATGGAACCTGAGCTAGTACATGTTATCCAAAATTTCGCGCGTCGAGCCTTAGAGGAGGGGGATCAAGGCTCCCACTCTTTTGAGCATGTTCTTCGTGTACGCCAGCTCTGCCTGCGTATAGGCCAGAAGGAGAAAGCGAGCCTTGATGTGCTCGAGGCAGCGGCACTGCTCCATGATATCGGTCGCCCCCGCGAAGCAATAACTGGTGTCTCACACGCAATAACCGGTGCAGACATGGCGGTTGCCTTCTTGGCAACTACTGCTTTCCCGAAGGAAAAATTGGAAAGGGTTGCCAGCGCCATCCGTACCCACAGGTTCTCAGAGAACTTGACCCCTGAATCGCTGGAGGGAGAAATCCTTAGTGACGCAGACAAGTTAGACGCCATGGGCGCGTTGGGGTTAGCTCGTACCATCGCAGAGAGCCTTGTTCGTCAGCGTGGGCTTGAGGGTGTAATTCAGCACATTTGCCAGAAACTCCTAAAACTTCGAGACAGAATGTATACTAAAACTGGTAAGATGCTAGCTGAGCCACGCCACAACTTCCTTGTCTCCTTTATGCATCAGATTACTGACGAATTTCTAGCCATTGGTGAGCCGCTTCTCCCTGAGCTTCTGCCCTTTGCCCCAGTGGAGAGAACCCCCTAGACGTGTAGTTCTGATACAGATTGAAACCAAAAAATAGAATAAGTCACGTGTTCCTACCTACTACCTACTCTTAATGGGAGATTGAAAAATGGCTAAAATGAGAGATATCCTTTCTCCGAAGGTCGCCGCTTTTTGCGGCGTTATAGGACCGCTAATCGGGTTTGCCAGCATCGCGCTAGCTGTACTAGTATCTGCCAGCTGGTTTAACTGGTTCACTAATGCTCTGTCTGATTTGGGACACCCGACAATGCTAGGTGGCATTAACGGTGTACCAGGTTTCAATCCGGCTGCTCTGATCTTCAATGTCGGAATGTTCATCACAGGAATCATCACCCTCTTCCCAGGCTTTCAGCTGATCCGAGTAAAGCGAACTGAGAAATCACTCATCGGTAAACTTGGAGGATTATTATTCATTGCTTCTATGATCTTCCTTTCTGGTGTGGGTATATTCCACGAAGGACTAGTCTTTCCACATATCATAACTGCTGGCGGCTTCTTTATCTCGTTGATGCTTGCAAGCATTTTGTACGGGATATCACTTCTCCGCTTTGTGGGAACCAGACGAGAAGGAATGCTTACACTCCTTCTTAGCATCATAATCGCACTCACGTTCTTCTTTGGCTTCCGATTGATTCCTGGTGCTGCAATCCCGGAAATGATCATCGCGGTCGCCGGCTTCCTGTGGCTTCTTCCAATCTGCTTCAGACTATACCATTATACCGGCAAATTAGGCTCCCTAGGACCCGCCTGGTAGCTGAAATTGGCTCATTCCAATAATCTTAAGCAGAATAGGTATCAAGCTAGGCTAGGTAACATTCTCGAACGGTTGAGATATGATGAAAGAAAATTCACTTCTAGGCAAGTTCACCTCATCTCGTTTCGCAGCAGTTTGTGGTATTCTTGGACCAATAATAGCGTTAACAGCCATCCTCGTCGCGATCGGTGTGTCTGCTAGCTGGTTTAACTGGTTTGAAAATGCGCTTAGTGATTTAGGGCATCCCTTCAGGCTCGGGGGTTCCAGTGGTACTCCTGGTGTGAATCTAGCTGCACCAATCTTTAACGGTGGTCTGATTGCATGCGGCCTCATAACACTCCCACTGGCACTACGGCTCGTATTACAGCGGGACCACAAATCCATTCTAGGGAGTATTGGTGGTGTCCTTCTTCTGGTAAGCCAGTTCTTCCTCATCGGAATCGGTGTATTAAATGAGGCTTTCGGAGAACTCCATTTCCTAGTTTCCGTCGGTTTCTTCGTAACGGTTCTACTGTTTGGCTTGATTTATGGAATTACAATGATCCTGGCCAAAGAAACTCGCTGGTTCGGTCTTACAGCATTCATACTAGCTATAGCTGGTGCTGCATTCTGGGTAGCATACTTTCTTAATCTTGTCCCCTTCACAGGAGTAGCTATCCCAGAAATCGTCTCCGCAGCCGCTGTAATCGTCTGGGTTATCCCTCTATGCATTCGACTCTATCTGCGCGGCGACTGAGCTGCGCCTCCTCCTATTTCAGCGGATGAAGCGGACGACTTCCTTCAAAGGACGCCGATTTGGTTTGCCCTTAACCTTCTCAGGGTAGCCAATGGGAATAAGGGCAACAGGATATACATCCTTAGGGCACTCGAGGATACGTGATACTTCTTCGTCTTTGAAGGCTCCAATCCAGCAGCCCCCGAGACCCATGGCGTGGGCAGCAACGAGGAGGTTCTCTGTCATAGCCGCCGTATCCTGAAACGAATACAGGTTGCGGCCTCTTTCCTTATATCTCGCTGCAGATTCTTCAGGTGCACGGCAGACCGCGAAGACAACTGGGGCGGTTGCGATGAAATGCTGTTTCAGTGCGGCTATTGCCAGTTCGTCTTTCACTTCTTGGTTTTGTACGACTATAATCCGCCAGGGCTGTCGGTTACCTCCGCTGGGCGCAGCGATCATCACCTTTAAGAGTTGTTCAATTTGTTCATCTGTCACCGGTTTGTCGGTGAAGGAACGGATACTCGCCCTAGTTAACAAAGCTTTGATTGCATCCATGTTTTTCAACCTCACATCTGCTCATATTTGAAGTGGTTTTCTTCTCATTTCTATTCGATTCGATATACGATATCTCCAGGAATCACTTTATCCTTGACTTTGAGTCCAATAACCTTTCCAGCTTCAGCTGCTTCAATGTCTTTCTTTTCAATTTGCATTGACTCTACTTTTTGTTTCAAGTCGGTTACAGTACCCTTAATGATTATTCTATCTCCGATTTGTAAGGGTGCTGATAATTCTATTACGCATAGTCCCATTTGGCTGTGGAAGTTTCTCACCTTTCCAACTGGTATACGTCGCTCCTTTTCTTCACTCAAAGAAATCGCCTAGTATCTTGCTGTCAGTATTATACGTGCTTGAGTATTTCTTGAAGGTTGCTCATTAGAATCTGTTGCCACTTTGAATACTGTTTATCATAAGTCTCTTTATTCTCTTCATTGTTTGTGTGCACCTGCCTTATGTGCACCATTGCCTTGACCGCTTGTTCTACACTGGAGTGCAGCTTTGTACCGACTGACGCTAGAACAGCAGCACCGAGGGCTGTTCCCTCATCGACCTGCGTGTAGAGCGACTTTCTCCCAGTGACATCACATTGGATTTGTCGCCACAACTCTGATCGAGCACCACCACCGTCAAGCCTTAGTTCGTCTATCATGATACCAGAGCCGAAGGCAGTATCTATCATGAATCTTGACGCATATGCTGCACCTTCCAGGATTGCACGAGAGATGTGAGCCCGTGAGTGTTGGAACCCAAGTCCGTGTAAGATGCCGAGGCTGAAGGTGAAGAAGGGAAAGAGCACTAATCCATCACAGCCTGGAGGTGCCTTGGATGCTAATTCACAGATTACATCATAGGGATCGCGTCCAACACGATCAGCCACTGTCTTCTCTACATGACCGAATTCGTCTCGGAACCAACGGAGTATGGCACCAGTACCAGGCAACACCCCTTCTAGTACCCATTGATTTGGTAATACATGCGGGTGACAGAATAGTATCCCCATTGGGTCTTTGGTTTCCTTCTCAACAGGGGTTACTACAAAGGAACCAGTTCCTGTAGTTCCTTTTGCTACACCCTTTTCTAGTACCCCTAGTCCGACAACTGAGCATTGCTGGTCGCCGCCACCGGCCACAACGGGTGTACCCTTTGCTAGCCCTGTTTGTTTTGCTGCTTCTTGGGTAATCTCTCCCACAACACTGCCTGATGTGATTATATCGGGCCATAGAGAAACGTGTAGCCCTAGCTCTTCGCCAAGTGGTTCTGAGAGCTTCAAGCTCTGTCTATCAAGAATACCGAAGACATGATTAGATAAATCGGAAGCCAAAACACCGCTGAGATGTTGATAAAGGAAGGCATCGGGTGTCGCGAATTTATGGGTTTTTTCAAAGATTTTCGGTTGTTTGTCTTTAATCCAAAGAGCGCGGCGAACACTGGTTCGTTGCTTAATCTGCTCTGCATGTTTTTCCGCAGAAGGAGATATCCGTGTGTCCATCCAAGTGATGGCTCGTGCCAGCGCGGTTCCCTGGGAATCTAGTGGCACAAGTGTTGCCCGTTGTGTAACAACTGAAACAGCGGTTATTTCCTTTGGGTCGATTTTTCCTAGCTTTAACGCTTCTTGCATCGTTTCCCGAGTTGTTCGCCACCAGTCCTCTGTATCCTGCTCTGATTGACCATGCTCCACTGTCACAGTTGGAAATTCACGATATGCTTTTGCTACTTCTCTTCCCTTAAGGTCAAAGAGAACTGTTCGGTTTCCCGTTGTTCCAAGGTCGACGACACATATCAACTGGTTCTTGT
>JAEOSX010000042.1 GCA_016840135.1 Candidatus Hermodarchaeota archaeon | reverse complement strand
TTCGGCGGCCAGGATTCCCACCTGGCTTTGCTGTTACTACCACCGGGATCTGCAATACTACTCGGTCCACAGGACTTCACAGCCCTGCTTCCACCCAAGCAGCACGCCCCCCTACCAAATGACGCCTATCGGCGCCTTCCGGGGTATCGGTAGCTGGCTTGAGCCCCGTCCATTTTCAGGGCCCACTGTCTCGGTCGCTGCGCTGTTACGCGTTCCTTAGAGGATGGCTGCTTCTGGGCCTACCTGACGACTGTCTTTGACAGCGGACGCCTTTTAGTTTAACACTTAGCCAGCATTTAGGGACCTTAACCTCGGTTCGGGTTGATACCCTTTCGGCCATGCGGCTTAACCGCATGCGCCCGTCTCTGGCAGTCTACGGCGTTGGCAGATTCGGAGTTTGAGAACAAAGTGAAGGCTTCCGCCTCCTTACTTTATAATCAGTGCTCTACCCCACCAACAACCTCGTGCCAGGCTAGGCTGCGACCTACTTCGGGGGGAACTAGCTATCACCGGGCTAGATTGGTCTTTTGCCCCTAGACGCAGATCATGCAAGCGAATTGCATATCAGAACTGCTTCAGGCCTCCACGTCGGTTTCCCGACGCTTCACCTTGTCCACGCCTAGATCGCCCGGTTTCTAGTGTCACACGGGTGACTGCAGGCCGATTAAGACCTCGTCCCTGGCGGAGTCCCTTGCTCGTTACTCGATGCCCGACCGACCCGAAGGTCAGAGACACCAGCCGAAGCCGATGTCTTCGAACAAGCTTTCTCGAGTAGGTGCACCCCGTTGCGGACTGTCGGTTTCCCTAAGCCTCCGGCGTTTGATGGCGCCTTAGGCTTGCCACACGCGTGAACTCCCCGGCCCGTGTTTCGAGACGGATTCCATGACGCTGGTCCCCTCACACTCCTACTACCCGATTACTCGGGGTTCGTTCGCGGAGGATCCACCCTTTCACGCCATGGACAACTGTAACTGGATGGTTTCAGGCGCTTTGCACCTCCCTCTCGGGGTGCTTTTCAACTTTTCCTCACGGTACTAGTACGCTATCGGTCTTGAGACATATTTAGATTTGGAAATCGATGGTTCCCAGGTTCAGACGGGAGTTCCGACCCGCCCTACTCAGGGACTCCAGCCCAATACCTTCTTCGTTACGCCTACGGGGCTATCACCCTCTTTGGCTTAGCTTTCCAGAGACATTCGGCTTCCGAGGAGAGGTAGAGGCCGGGCCCTACAACACCACATCCCCACATAGTTTCCTATGCGGATTCGGTTTGATCTTTTCCCTTTTCGCTCGCCGTTACTCAGGGAATCCCGGTTGGTTTCTTTTCCTGCCCCTAGTAAGATGTTTCAGTTCGGGGCGTTCCCAATCATACGAAATGATCGACGCGAGTTATTAGCCCACGTCAGGAAGTCCTATTCGGTTATCTGCGGATGAGGCAGCATGCGCCACCCCGCAGCTTATCGCAGCTTGCCACGACCTTCGTCGGTGCTCAAGCCTAGTCATCCACCATCCAGCGTGGTTATGCTATCACTACTTGGAACCCACACTGATTCTGACTGGCGTTATCCAGGATACACGACCTATGATCGGTCTCATCGGCAAGTTGTTTTGCCTAGACCCTTCGCGCACATACGACTAGCCGTATGCACGCTGTAACCTTTGGGTTGATGGTTCGACGTAAATAAAGGTTTCGCCAGACTAGGCAAATCTGGGGGGTTTAGGTGTATGTTTGGGTTTGTGTGTCTGGTGTGGTGTTTGGCGGAGGTTTTTTTGAGGGTGGTGCCTTGTTGTTTTGTGTTGGGGTCTTTGTTGCTTGGTTGTGTGTTTAATGTTCAGCGGTTTTCCGTTGAGGATGGTCCTGGGATTAGGACGACAGTGTTCTTGAAAGGGTGTGGGTTGCGTTGTAGGTGGTGTCAGAACCCTGAGTCCTGGTCGCTAGAGCCTGTGCTTGTTTGGCATGCGGACCGGTGTATTGGCGCACGCCGTTGTCTTGGTGTGTGTCCGAGTGGTGTTTTAGCGTTAGAGGAGGAGGGTATGCGTGTTCTGCGGGGGCGGTGTGATGGCTGTGGGGAGTGTGTTCGGGTGTGTTCTGCGGGGGCTGTTGAGTTGATTGGGGTCGAACGATCGGTTGAGGATGTGACGGAGGAGGTGCTGCGGGACCGAGTGTTCTTTGAGGAGTCGGGTGGGGGTGTGACGCTTAGTGGTGGTGACCCGCTTTTCCAGCCTATGTTCGCTGGGGCGTTGATGACTTCCTTCCGAGATAATGGGTTGCATGTGGCTTTGGATACGGCTGGTTACTCTGGGTTGGAGGAGTTCCGGGCTCTGGTTGAGCTAGCGGATTTGGTTTTGCTGGATTTGAAATTAATGGACTCTGTTGAGCATTTGGCTGCTACTGGGGTGCCAGTGGAGCCTGTTTTGAGGAATGCTCGTTGGCTTGGCACCCAATCTAAACGTGTGTGGGTTCGCACACCAATAATTCCTGGCTTTACTGATTCTACCCGGAATATTTCCGCGATTGCCCGTTTCATTCGAGAAGGTCTCCCTTCGGTGGAGCGGTGGGATTTGCTGGGCTTTAACAATGTGTGCGTGGCTAAATGGGAAAGACTTGGCATGGATTTCGTATGTGCGGACACTCCTCTAGTTAGCGGGGTACGGATGGCCCGGCTAGTTAAAGTTGCGCGCGCATCACAAGTGCCCCAAATTAAATGGTCTGGCGTAGAATGCAAGTCATCGGCTTCATAGGTCCAAGCTTGGTTAACCTTGTGTGGGGCGGGGGTTCAGCTACATTGTTAAGAGTCGAACGCGCCAAAATCGGAGTGGAGTGTCTTCTATGTCTCGTGAACGTGTACGCGAATTAGGACTCGTTATTGGTTCGGGTTCACCTGGACTCCAAAACGCGATATCAGATGTGCCGGGTGTTAAAGTAGGTCACACCACGCTCAGTGAAGGAGAGGGAAAACTTGTGCCTGGGAAAGGTCCAGTACGGACGGGTGTTACTGCAATCCTTCCCCATGGAGGAAACCTATACGCTGAACCAGTAGCTGCAGCAGCCCATGTCATTAACGGGTTCGGTAAGGCGTTGGGTTTAGTTCAGTTAGAAGAGCTTGGTGTACTTGAAGCACCTATACTAATCACTGGCACCCTCAATGTTGGGTTAGTCTGGGACGCGGCTGTTCAATTCCTCATCAGCCAAAACCCCGCGGCGGCAATTTCTTCGCCTACACCCAACCCGGTCGTTATGGAATGTCATGATGGGTTCCTCAACGATGCTCAGGGCAGGCATGTGCGGGAGAAGTATGTTTTTTCGGCTATCAAGGATGCGAGTTCCGGAGTGTTTGAGGGGTGTGTTGGGGCGGGTACTGGTATGACCGCGTACGGGTATAAGAGCGGTGTTGGAACAGCGTCACGTGTTCTCTCCGAGAAGCGCGGCGGCTACACAGTAGGATGTCTAGCGGTCCCAAACTGCGGGCGACGTGGAGACCTCATAATGGGTGGAATACCTATCGGAAGCCTCCTCGAAGAATCGAAAACCGCTACACGGGAAAAACCAAGCTCCGAGGATGGCTCGATAATTGTAGTGCTGGGAACCGATGCCCCCCTTTCCTCGCGTCAGCTAGGGCGAATAGCTAGACGGGCGGTAGTGGGAATTGGGCGAACAGGTAGCGTGGTGAGCCATAGCAGCGGGGACTTTGTCATCGTATTTAGTACGATTACCCAGGAACCACGAAAAGCCCAAGAACGTTCTTTTCAAAGGGAGCAGCTACATGATCATCTTTTAACGCCGCTCTTCGGGGCTGCAGTAGAGGTAACTGAAGAAGCAATACTGAACGCTTTGTGTATGGCAACTTCTATGACTGGACGGGATGACAACTTTGCTCTCGAGCTTCCGCTTGAAAGGGTTAAACAAGTCATTGAAGTCTGGGGTGGCAAGAGTTAGTATACTGTTTCCGCTTGGCTGGTGAATAGAGACAAGGTTTCAAAGGTTTACTCTTTGTCCACAGAATGCACAATACCGTGCATCATGGTCGTTATCCCGATAACAATGTGGACATACTCGGGGAAGGAGAGCTTCCTCCTCCTCAAAGAACGCTTCTTCCTCGGCTAGGGTCTCCTCTGCTTTAGCGATCTCTTGTACGGCTCTAGCAGCAGTAAATATAGGGGTCCAAAGAATCCTTTTATTGTCCTTGGTACCGTGGGTCGGGCACTCCAATAATAAGATAGTCCAGTGACCCTTGACTCCTACTTTCTGGGGAAAGGCGGGGGCACCGCACGTGCTACAGCGGAAAAGACGGTCAGCGGCGGCACCAATCCACTCGCTTAGCTGGCTGTACGGAAGCAAGATTCGAGTTGCCTTCCGGTGAATGCGGCAGCGCACATAGACAGCTAGGGGTTGTAGCTCGCGGCGTTTCGAGGTTTGCGCCTCGTCAACCTTCAGCAGTATATAGGGGCGTCCGCAAGTACATGTCAAGGCCCCTTCCCACGCTGCTTCGCCTACTGTTCTATCATCAGTCATGTTGGTGATCTCGATGTCTAGCTGGTTGCTTCGATGACTTAAGGTTAAGGAACTAGGAATCTGGCTTCTTGAAGATGAGGATATACTCATGGACCTTGTTCACACGGAAAACGTAGGGGTAACCTAGTGGTCGAAGGCTATGATAGTCGCGGTGACGGTCCCAGATAATTATATCTTCAAGGGAGAAACCAGTTCTTGTCATCCGTTGGATACAGTCCATATGAAAGGGGAAAAACTGGCTTCTTTTCCGAATGTCCATCACGATGAGGACACACCAGTGCCCTTTCTTTAAGACAGTGAATAGCTGATTGAACACCGCACCTAGCGCGTCTAGGAATTGAGAGTAGTCTGTCATATTCCCTAGGTCTTGCTCTGACGTGCTGTAAGGTCTAGGTGTTTTCCCATCTGCTGTACGGCGTTGACAGTGAATGTCCCAATAGGGAGGCGATGTGATAACAAAATCTACAGAGTCTGACGCTAGGTGATGCCCGAGATGGCGAGCATCTTCACAGTAAATGACTGGAGCGGAAACCTCGTCTTCTGGGGTAGAAATAGCTTGGAGGCGTTGCTTGGTAAGTGATATGAATTCAGAGGAAATCTCAAAACCAATGCCCTTTCTTTGGAGTTCCTGGGCGGCTACGAGTGTGCTGCCCGCACCTGTGAAAGGGTCAAGAACCACATCTCCTGGGTGAGTGAAAATCTCGAGCAATCGTTTTACTAGAGCGATTGGAAAAAGGGCAGGATGACGGAGCCGCGTTTCCTCTACTGTTTTAGAAATATTCCAGATGCTAATTGAATAGCGCGTCCAAGTTTTTCCATCCAAGGCGTTTAGTCGCCGTTTCATTCGACGAGACTTATCGGACATTACTCAAGAACCTCATTTACTCTACAACACGTTCTCTTACAAAAATGAAATATCTCTACGAGACAAAGAATTCTGTTCAAAGTGTGCAGGGTTTAGGAATCACTAACTGATTTCTCTAAGACAAGGCGTGCTAATTCGTGAAAAGCAGTTTCGACGTTCTGTCCATTTAGTGCTGAAGTCTCGTAGAAACTGGCTTCAATACTGCCGGCAAGTTCTTCTCCAACACTGGTTTTAACTGCACGCTGATCACTAAGATCCGATTTCGTTCCCCAGACTGTAGGAGTATAGCCTTCGATCGCGCGATTAACTTCGGGCAACCAACGTTCACCTATGTGTTGGAAGGATTCTAATCTTGTCAAGTCAAAAGCAAAAACAACGCCATCCGCGCCCTGGTAATACTTCTGCCGCAAATATTGAAATCTTTCTTGACCACCCGTATCCCACAGAGCTAGAGTAACATGAACTCCACCAAGATTGACTTCTTTAATCACTAGATTAACAGCTAGAGTTGTTAGGTAGTCGTGAGTGAAGATACCGGTTGAGAAACGGCGTACTAATGAGGATTTTCCCACAGCCCAGTCGCCACAAATGACGATCTTGAATCTATAGCTGGCCTGTGTCTTATTGCCCATAACGTCTACACCGATTCAGCTTGAATGAAGAGGTGCTTTATTCTTCTTCGTCCTATATTTATTATACATTCGGTTTTTAGTTTATTTGAGCAAGCACCTTCCCCGGGTCATTCTTGATTGGGTTTGGTGAGCGCTTTTGTCAGGAGAAGACGAGCGAGGTCGTGGAAGGCTTTCTCTACATTCTTCCCCGACAAGGCTGAAGTTTCAAGGTAAGCAGCACCAATACGGCGCCCAAGATTCTCACCAGACCGTTGAGTCACGACGCGCTGCTCAACCAAGTCCTCTTTTGTGCCTATTAAGAGTGGAGTGTATCCTTGAATAGTGCTATCAACTTCAGGTTTCCACCGCTCTTCGATGTGATGGTATGATTCCGGACGTGTCAGGTCATATACGAAGATTACGGCTTTCGCGTTTTTGTAATACTCTTTCCGCAGGTTTTGGAATCTCTCCTGCCCTGCAGTGTCCCACACTGTCAGATCAATGCGGAATCCTTCTATAGTTACTTCGGTGTTAATAAGATTTACAGCCAGGGTGGTTTTATAATCAAAGGTGAATTTCCCGGTAGAGAAACGTCGTACTAGCGATGTCTTTCCAACAGCATAATCCCCGCATATTATCACCTTGAACAGGTACGTCTCTGCTTCTTCTCTTGTCAACAATCTTGACCTCGTCTTAACCATGGCTGCCATATCAAGTCAATTATAATTTCTCCTTTAAGGATACCGAAAACCTAGCAGAAATCACAGGTATCTAGGTGTCTAGTTTCTCAAATGGGCAGAGCGAAAGGATTGGGCATATGTCGCAGCTAGGGTTGCGAGCCTTGCATATATTGCGGCCGAATGTGATGAAGAGACGATTAACGATTCCCCAGTTTTCCTGGGGGAGTATCTTCATTAGGTCTTGTTCTACTTTGTCAGGAGTTTGACCTAGGGATAGTTCGAGGCGGCGGCAAATACGGAAAACGTGTGTGTCTACTGCAATCCCTTCTACAGCTCCAAACGCACGAGTTAATACGATATTTGCTGTTTTCCTCCCAACACCGTGCAGACTGAGAAGCTCTTTCATAGTTCGTGGTACCTTTCCAGAAAAATTGTGAATAAGCATCTGACAGGTTTTCTGGATATACCGGGCCTTTTGTCGATAGTATCCAACCGTAAAGATATCTGATTCCAGTTGACGAATGGCTACAGTTGCAAAGCTTTCCACTGTCCGATATTTCTGAAAAAGATATGCAGTTACCTTGTTCACTTGGGCATCTGTAGACTGGGCTGAAAGGATGGTAGCAATTAATAGCTCGAAAGGATTACTAGCTATTAGTGTGGAGCGGCTCTCGGGATAAGTGTCTTCAAGCAACTGGACGATTTTCATCGCCCGCAGTTCAATGGGTTCAGTAGTAGTCAAAGTATTTTCCCACAGATGTGTGTATTCCTTTTACCTCTGTTACAAGAAGTATTCCCAATTTCTAGGAGGTAGTAAGTAACCCTTAAAAAGTTCAGAATGCTCAAATCAGGTTGTGGTTCAGAGAGGAAGGGCGGCTGCCGGGCGCATAGCGTCTGAGGAAGGTCCGTCCTCCCTTGGGTGGCGGTACGGTGAAAACCGTAGGGTGAGAGCCCTGCTCTGGGAACAGAAACGACACGCCCTCCGCTGAGATGACAATGATGCAGTCGAGGACTCCACTTTTTGTGGAGTCCGAGCGACAATCCGGTAACGGTGCGTTGGTTAACCTGTTGAGGACAGCGGTGGAACCGTTGAAACGGCCCATCACCGTGGGAGCAAGCCCAAATAGGCTGACGATGAGGAACCCACTGAGTTGGCGGGTAGGGTGCTTAGCTGAATGCCGCTAAACCGTTCGAGGTAACTCGATCGGTCTAACAGAAGATGGCCTATTCTCCTCACTGAGCCACCCTACTTTCCTGTTTCGGTGCTAGTCTTGAGTTTACCGCGAATCTTAGTTTTAAGGATTCCAGGTTGCGACCCTAAACGGTGTAGCGCGCTGAAGTTAGCCCGGCATGGACTTGCACAGTTGATACGAAATCCACGCCAAATTCGAAGACAAACCATAGCACTGAATCCGTTTTCAGAAAAGGCGTTATCACCTGCAGATAGGAAACTTGCTGAGCAGGCAGGTATCTTGGTGCTGGATTGTTCTTGGAGCGAAGCGCAGGAGCGCTTTCAGGGCCGCCTTAGAGGTGAACAGCGTTGCCTCCCTTATCTTGTTGCAGCAAACCCAGTGAACTACGGTCGAGTGGGGAAGCTTAGCTCAATAGAAGCAGCGGCGAGTGCCTTGTTTATCATCGGATACCCTGAAGAAGCGCAGCGGATGCTAAACCTCTTCAAATGGGGACCCCACTTTCTTGAATTAAACAGAGAGCCGCTATCCGAATATGCTGCTGCTACTTGTAGTAGTGATGTAATTGCCCGTCAGCGGCTGTTTATGCCAGACCCGCAGAGCTGATAGAAGACTCGTAGTTATTCTTCTTGTATTGAAGTCTGTGAGTAGTATGAAGCACGGCTAGCCATCGGATTTTGAATTACTCTTGGTATATACTCCATCAAGTCGGAGGCTACAAGTCCAACGCCTTTGTCTTGGAAGGCGAGTTGCCCTGCTGCACCATTGATGAATGTGCCAACACAGGCGGCAAGGTAAGATTGGATACCTTGTGCACAGATACCAGAGCAAATACCAGCCAGCACGTCACCAGTACCTCCTACAGACATTGCTGGAATGCCTGTCCAATTAAAACGAGTTTTTTCTTGTTCGGCTATGACATCAATGGGTCCTTTTAACAGGACCACGCAGCCCAGTTTTTCGGATAGCGCACGAACTACTTTCCCTCTTTTCTTTAGAGATTGTGGAACAGCGCCCCCTGTGATATAACGGTACTCTCCTGCGTGCGGCGTGATGATAGTATTTGAACTAAGCTTCTCTACTCTTGGGATTACTTTGAGCGCATCTGCATCCACGACAACCAGTTTGTCTTGTTGATCTGCGAGAGTAAGAATCTGGGTTGTTGCGTCCAGAGATTCGCTGTCTTCGCCAAGCCCTGGGCCGATCAGGAGTGCATCTACTTGTTTGATTATGTCTCTGATTTTTGAAATGGCGGCTCTTTTGAGGATTTTTGTTTTCAAGGGAATAGGGATGATATCTGGTGACAGGTTAGTCGCCGCAGAAATGACATTAGGGGGCGCAGCCAAATAGATGATATCTACTCCGCTCCTAAGTGCCCCCTGACATGCCAAAATTGGCGCACCGACATACTGGTTGCTTCCTCCAATGACTAGGAGACGACCGAAGTCGCCTTTCTTCGTAAAGGGGGGGCGAGGCTTGTACACACGCAGAACATCACCAGGTCCAACATAGATTTCCGCCTCAGGTGGGATTCCAATATTCGCGACTACAGGTTTTCCAATGTTTCCTTTCTTTCGTAGAAGACCTAGCTTTGGACGATGGAATGCTACAGTAACATCTGGTTGGAATGCGTCTTCTGTTGTTCGTTCTCCGGTATCTGGGTGAACGCCAGTAGGCAAGTCTACTGCAACCTTGACGCCCGACATCCGGTTCATTAATTGGAGCGCCTGAAGCATTGCCCCTCTCGGAGCGCCTCTCGCACCTGTTCCCAGAAGTGCATCTACAACAACGGATGCTTTGATTTCAGGTAATTCAGCAGCATCTTGAATAATATAGAGACGAAGGGAATGATGCATTTTACTAATGATTTCCCAGTTAATCAGGGTCTCAGGGTGTTTAATTGATGAAGGATTTCCCAGAACAACCTGATGAACTTTGCAGTGTGGAGCCAGATGCCGCGCTGTTACAAAACCATCGCCACCATTCCCACCCAGCCCTGAAAAGATTGCGACACGAGACCCCAGCTTAACTCGTTTAAGAACCTCACCCGCAACAGCACGTCCTGCATTTTCCATTAAAAGCAGACGACTAACTCCAAGATACTCGGCATTCCACTCAATAGCCACCATATCCTCAGCAGAAATTGCACTAGTGATTTTCATTGATTTTCCGCCCATTTCCATGAAAATTGTAGCAATACAAAGCTTTTTGCGGAAAGCACTATTAGAATTAATGGTATAAGGGGTGAACTAGATTCCTCGAGCTTACGTGCTTATCATAGTCAAGAAAACCGTTGATAAAGACGCGCTCTTAGAACCGTTAATGGAAATAGACGAAGTCAAAGAAGCGTATATGACACTCTATAATTTTGATGTGGTTGTAAAGATTGAAGTGAAAGACATTAGGCAACTGAAACACACAATAATAAGTAAAATCCGGCAGCTCCCACAGGTAGAGAAGACAGTCACTTTAATTGCAGCGGATAACTAGATGTGGAAAAACTTCGCTCGACATTGATTACCTTTCACTTTTTTCTAGAAGATCCTTTAATTCACCAGCAGTCAAATCACGCGGTGGTAGAACAACATCGGCGCCATAGCTGTACTTCTCTACTTTTCGCCCAGCTTGGTCAACTCGCTTGAACAATCGTGCGTATAACTTCATAGCTTGGTTGATTGACCCCCAGCGCGCCTCCTCGAAAATAACGTCCCACAATTCCTGAATATCTTTTAATACCTGCTCGCGGTGCTGCGCCTCAACTAGAATATAACCTTCACCAGCCACACGCAAAACCAACACCTAATCAACAACTCCGAGAAACCTGCTATATTTCATTGCTGCACTATCACTCAAAAGCTTTATAGCCTATTTTTTCTGAACCCATAGACAATCCAAAAAAATGGGCCCCTAGCTCAGCCAGGTTAGAGTGTCGGGCTTTTAAAAATAAGAGTAGGTTCCATTGGGAACCAAGCTTTTCTTTAAAGAAACCCGATGGTCGCGGGTTCAAATCCCGCGGGGCCCGCCACAACTCTTTTTTTCTATCCAGCTGATTTAGATTCTGGAAGTAATATTGAAAGAAGTGTAGTTTGGTGCGGGGGACGGGATTCGAACCCGCGCAGGCCTACGCCACCGGGACCTGAACCCGGCTCATGTAGTCTACCAGAAACAATCACCCATATCGGGTTTGTATCGGGTTTTGACCATGCTCTGACACCCCCGCAAATAATGAAGGGCAGGCTAGGCTAGAAGGGGTTGGAGATAAGTTTTTCTTCTCAAGCTGGTATTTGACTGACGTGTTGAATTCGGATAATGCATGGAGGGAGTGGAATCATTTACTGCGAGAAGCTGCGTCTCTTGCTAGACTGCGTGTTCTCCGGTGTCTTCGAAGCGAACCAGAGTGTATGGAAATCGTCGGGGTTGGAGCTGGTGGCGATGAAACAAAGCGGTTCGACAGAGTCGCAGAACAAACAATAGTAGATTTCCTCAAAGAGCGCGTTTCTTTCACCGTAATTAGTGAGGAGGTAGGAACTCAGCAGATTGGGGTAAAACCTGAAGGGTATGTCATACTCGACCCGATTGATGGTAGTACTAACATCAGTCATGGTCTACCGTTCGCGTGTATTTCTGCTGCATTCGGTACTGAGCCTGAACTTGAAGCGATTAAAGCAGCTGTGGTTTTGGAGGTCTATTCTGGTGTATGCTTCAATGCTGTTCAGGGTAAGGGCGCATTCCGAGATGAGGAGAGCATTCACCCAGCGGAGGTTAAGCCACTAGAAGAATGCCTTATCGGTGTTGACGATGAATATCCACCCCAGATAATTGCTAGAAAACAGCTCGCTACAAGGCGTATTGGGTCTACCCGGCATCTGGGAAGCAATGCACTAGAACTGTGTTACGTGGCAGCTGGGCTACTTGATGCGTTTATTGATTTGAGGGGCTCCTTTCGTGGTGTCGACTTGGCAGCAGCCCAATTGATTTTGAAAGAAGCGGGGGCTGTCTTGGTTGATCGCCAAAAGAAACCTATCTTAGGCAGGTGCTCGAACGAAGCCAAGTACTCACTCATTGCTGCAAGCAATCTAGAGCTAGCACGAGAACTGTTACTTCTAATTGAGGAGAAATAATACATCCGAATTGCCAGAAAGGACTAATCGTTGATAGTTTCTAGAATGGATACCGCGTTCCAAATACGAGTTCTGGCGTGGCTCGGACAGTTAGGGTCGAGGGTTGCGTCGCCCAATCTTGAGATGGCGTTGGAGGCTCGAACCGCAGGAGATCCTATCTCGCTGTGAAGCGCATCAATTGCTTCATTTGCAGCCCGGCGTATATTGCGGGGAACGGTACTGTCTTCTCCAATTTGTGAAAGGACTATTGTGACCTGCTCTATTTTCGCTATTGTTTCCTCAGAGATTTCTTCATTACCTGATTTGGACATATTCAAGCCCCTCGCATATCAAACACTGGGTAGGCGTGGAAACGGAAAGATTACTTAAAAGCTTTTTTCACCCCTCTGTATCTGATTAAATATGCCAGATGAAGAAGTAACCAGACGGATGGGTCAGCTGCTCCGAAAAGGTGCGGCAATTCTTGACAAAGCTTGTCCAAAGTGTGACACACCATTACTCAGGTTACCTGAGGGCACTTTATACTGCGCAAAGTGTCATGTCAGATATACTGAAGAAAAGGAAGGAGAAACCATGGAATCGGCTGGTTCAGAGCCAACTCTTCCAATGAAGGATGTATTATTACGATTAACCGCCAAGCTACTTTTGAGTATTGATAGTCTTTGTCAAACACTCAGAGAAAAGCCACATCTTGATGAAATTCGTGCCTTTGCCGCTACTGCCAAGGACCTTGTCGAGACCCTGAAAAGTGTACGTAGTCTTCTTTCTTGAGCTATTTTGATTCATCTTGTTCATAGGGTGAATCGAGGGCTAGTCTTATTGCCTTGGCTTTTGTTTTACCTATTCCGTGAACACCCTCTAATTGCTCGAGTGAAGCTTGGACGACTCCAAACACGTTTCCAAACTTGGTAAGGAGCCGTTTAGCTAAGGTTGTGTTGATACCGGGTAGACTTGCGACTATGTATTCCTGGAGTGCAGATGTGCTCAGAGAGGGTTTGCCTCCTCTGACACTGAGGGTGTGTTTCCTTTCTTGTTGCTCTCGGCGAGCGATGGTGAAAAGGAGATTGGCAGCATCCTCTGCACTCGCGACGTTCACTGAGGGAACGCGAAAATCAATCATTGCACTAGCAAGCGCACCTCGTATTGCTTGATGACTAACCCCGCCTGCACCATACAGGCTTTCACCACTGATCACCAAAAGAGGAATAGGAAATGTATCCCGCAATGCTCCTAACTGGGTGAATAGGCGTTTATCTACAATTGACTGGGCGAAATCGTTTGCTGTCTTTGTTTCTACTCCGACTCGGTCTGAGAGAATGTAATCTCCAACTTCAAGGGTTTCCACTTGGAGTTCAGCACCTAGAGACTTTAATGATTTTGCGATTCCCGAACGGAGTTCGCGGCTATCTATGACGATTTTTACTTGTAACTGAGAGCTTGCCTCTCGTTCTCCTTGGGTGGGCTGCGTCATAAAGTCCTTGAGCGTCGCTTGTTTCCTATCGCGCGCAACATCGCGAGACATCTTCCTCATCTCCTTCAATAATTCCTTCATTTGAGCTTCTTTACGAATAGCCGTCCAATAGTACGCTTGATCTCTGGTTCCCTTTGCTACTAACACGATAACTCTTCCTGGCTGAGTACGACCAGTGCGCCCCCGCCTCTGGATTAATCGTACAGCGCTCGGAACCGCTTCATAGAAGATTACGAGGTTGCACTCTTTGATATCCAGCCCTTCTTCACCCACACTAGTGGCTACCAAAACATTGTAGCTCCCATCACGGAAGGACTGGAGAATACTGGCTTGCTCCTTTTGGGTCAGGCCTGGGTCATCAGTCTTGCTAGCCTGCCCGACGAACCGGATTGGGAGTGCACCTGATAATTCTTTGAGCACTGTTTCTATGAGTTGAGCTGTTCCCCGAAATCGCGAAAAAACGATTATTCTGGATTGTGGAGTGGCTCTTAATTGCTGGCGAATTATCTGCCTTAAGATAGGTATCTTTGGGTGCTCTACTTTCTCTGCCAACAGCTTCTCTGTGAGGAGTCTAGCCTCTTGTATATCAGCATCTTGAGCTAGTCCCCGAATTGCTTTGGAGGCACCACTACTTTTAGCCTTACTGAAGACTCCCGATAAATACGATGCCAGTGCAGAGATGCCTTGCGTCTCTAACAGCTCCACGCTATGATATAACCGTATTAGCGCCGCGCAATGCGATACAAGTTGGAACAAGTGACTGGGAGGTTGGGATTCAGCTGCAATCCGTCGTTGAAGGTCTCTTTGAAGCCCTAAAATCTCCCGAACCCCGATTCTTGTGAGATCACGGGTTTCAATGAACCCTGCTTGTTTAATAGGCTGAAGCCGAGATCTCATAGCCTGCTTCAGACGACGACCAACCTCACGAAACCGTTCGGAGAGTTCCACTTCTTTCCATTCAAATGATACAGGTGGAACATATGGTGCTACATCTGGACTTTCTCGCGTGCGAAGCTCAATGTTCTCGATTCTTAGATTACTGATAACTTCACGGATTTTTTCTATCTCAGAGCCAGGCGAAGCCGTCAAGGCTAAGAGAAGTGGCGAAGCTGCTTGCTTGTAATACTGTTCTGCGATGAAGACATAAGCATAGTCTCCAACTGCCCGATGCGCTTCATCCACCACCAGCAAAGAGACATCTTTTAACGTGTACCTCCCCGCAAGGATGTCGTTCTCAAGAACCTGAGGTGTCATGAAGGCGATCTGTACTTTTTCCCATAGTTTCTTTCGACGAGTGGGGGGCACCTCTCCGGTCACTAGCTGTAAACCTTCGTCGGGAAGGTTCATAGTTTTTTGAAATGTTGCTTGATGCTGCAGGGTTAATGGCTTAGTAGGAGCTAGAAGTACACACTTAGAATCTGGTACTTTTCTCAGCCTGTAAGCGGCAGCCAATACAGCAATCAGAGTTTTCCCTAAACCAGTTGGTAAAATACAAAGGGTATTCCACTTGATCGCCGTACCAATGATGGTCTCTTGATACAACCTTTTCTCGATAGCGTGCGGTTTTATCAGGGGATGTGTAACGTGTTCCTTGGCTGTCATGCTTATCAGCGAATTAATTAATAACTACTGTATCATTTGTCAGACTGAATTTATATCCCACTAGCGGAGTGTTATCATTCAAAGGAGTTTTTCATTTGCCTGAGAAGTACGCGTCTACTACTAACGCAGAAGTTTACGAGTTGCAGATACCTGGAAACATCATCGGTAAGGAGGTTATCGACGGAAGCGCCCGCCGTATCGGCATTGTCCGAAGCATGCGTATCACCCTTCCCCCTGGGAAAGTCGAGTTGCAAGTTAAAGGTCTCGGTGTTGAACTTCCAATTGACGTCGCCAACATTTCAGCTGTTGGAAACGTAATCCAACTTACAAAGACGGTAAAGGAAGCTGAGGAGATTAGCATCGCGGATGTTCAGCGACTTCGCTCCGAGACCTGGAAGGAGATTCAAGGCGCTATAATGCGCTAACCTCTAGCACGCATTTATTCACATAATCGATGCACACCAAAATGAAAAGAAAGAAGAAAAGGAAACCATATCTTGGGCCCTTATTCCTCGCATGGTGCTACGAGTGCAACTTGCCCATTGCGAAGGGTAAGCAATGTGGTCGGTGCGGATCAAAGACAAAGAGGGTCAATGTCACACCTCCTGGCGATGCACGACCTGCCTTTGAAGGTGATCTCAAACAGCTACTCTCCTCGATTTCAGCCATGTTTGGAGAGCAAGTGGCGCGAAGGCTGGTCCCCTCAGACAAGATTGTACTTCTGAACTCGATTCCAGAGTTGGACCGTTGCGAGGAAGTGATACTTGATGGGCAAATAATCGGGCTCCATAGGTTTGTGCTCGATAAGCTAGCGTGGGAGTTTATACCAAAATTAGAGGGTGCCCGAAGATTAGCTCAACTGATTTCTGGTAGGCGCGTCGTCGTCGATGATACGGCTGCACAGGCCTTAGTCCGTGGCGCGAATCTAATGGGACCAGGTGTGGAGAAGGCGGATTTATCAATAAAGCCTGGCGATGTTGTATTTGTTATCGATAAACAGGGGATGGTTGTACTTACTGGAACAGCGATGATGACTGGCGAGGAAATGCTAGCTCGGACCCGCGGGGTTGCTGTTCGAAAACGTTACCGTGGACCACCAGCCAAACCCAAGATACTACCAAGCGGGCAAACCTGGGAACAGGCTGTGGAGGCGAACGCTCCACTCCTTCAGCAATTGGAGATGGAGGCAATCAAGTTCATCCGCAACACCATTTCCGAGGTTAAGAGACCACCAGTTGTTGCTTTCTCGGGGGGGAAGGATAGCTTGGTGGTGCTGTTACTGGCTAAGAAGGCAATCACTGATCAGGAATTCCATGTGATGTTCATCAATACGGGTATCGAATTTCCTGAAACTGTTGAGAACGTATATGCTGCAGTATCCAAACTAGGATTAACACAGCAGCTCTTAGTCGGAAATGTCGGTGAAGAACAATTCTTTCGTGTTCTCAAACAATACGGATTCGTTGCTAGAGATTACAGGGTCTGCTGTAAAACAGTGAAACTAGGGCCTACCACTCAATTAATCGACGAATACTTTCCAGAAGGATGCCTAAGTTTCATTGGGCAGCGTCGCTACGAGTCGCGGCGCCGGTCACAGGCTAGAAGGATCTGGAGAAATCCTTGGGTTCCTAACCAAATTGGGGCGAGCCCGATTCATAATTGGACCGCAATGATGATTTGGCTTTATCTCCTTCAAGAAAAGGCTCCTATTAACGTCTTGTATAGTCGTGGCTTCGAGCGCATCGGATGTATGTTTTGCCCAGCCTCAGACATGAGCGAGTTTACAACTATCCAATCCTCTCACCCTAAAGCTTGGGCTCGTTGGCAAAAAATCGCTATACAAATTGCTAAACAAGAGGGATTACCTGAGGAATGGGTCAAGTACGGGTTTTGGCGATGGAGGAATCACCCTAAACCAGTACAAATACTAGCTCGACAACTAGGCATTCCTCTTAGATACACTAGTAGGTCAATCGGAGATGGGCTAACACACACGATCTCTTCCATCAGTAAGGATATTGAAGGTGGAAAAACACTGCGGGGGCGATTTACTCAACCTATCCCACTGGATTTGGCTATTGCCTTTCTGCCCACTCTTGGAGAGGTTCTTTACGACGCGAATAGAGGAATTGTGCAAGTGAGCATAGGAGATGATGATATCCAATTAAAGTGCATACTGTTTGAGAGTGGCGATTTCACCATCTCAGGAGTAGATTCTATTCTTGAGAAAACAGCGGAAGTACTGGTAAAAACAGTTCTGAGAGGAATTTTATGCACAGGTTGTGGCACTTGCCTATCACTCTGCGATAAGAACGCTATTGCTCTAGAACATCAGCGCGCTAGAATCGAAAAGCATCTTTGCATTCAATGCAGAGCTTGTATTCAGGGGAAATGTCCTAGCCTCTATGCATTTAGAGCTTCCTCAAAACAATAGAGTTTAATCTGAAGAAGAAAAGGAAAGTAGCGTTATGAGCCACGACGTGAAGGAAACCATCTCTCTGTACACACGTTTATTCAGTCTACCAAGACCTCGTACAATGCTTTCAGTGATTGTGCTATCCTCCTTTCTGGTGGGCGGCATTACCGAACTGTTACGTACACCTGGAGATATCAACGCCATAGTGTTCGGAGCAGTAAGGGGACTGGTACTCATTCTTCCCGCAGCAGGTCTTGCCTCTCTGCTACTTTGGCTAGGGACTCGTAAACAGGGGATTCTTCGAACTCACAGACTTGTAGGTATAATCACAGTAACTACAATACTTCTTCTCGCTCTTTGGCTCATCTCCACACTGATAGGGTTCGGCATCGAATTTGTATATTCAGTTCTTACCATCTATAATACTGGAATT
Source organism: Candidatus Hermodarchaeota archaeon (assembly GCA_016840135.1). GTDB lineage: Archaea > Asgardarchaeota > Hermodarchaeia > Hermodarchaeales > Hermodarchaeaceae > YT-063. The sequence continues at coordinate 2,419 of JAEOSX010000042.1, read as the reverse complement.
ACTTCTCTGTTTTTCCTCCGAGGTTACCTTCTAGGAGCCTCATTCGCCTTATCCGTCACATATCTCGTGGTTCTGATTACCACAAACGTAGGGAATATCAAAGGAGCCTTCCTTAGTATAGTCTTCCCCGCAACAAGCTTCATTTGCTTCTTCCTTACAGAGCAAGCACTTCTCACCTCACCAGCATTGCTACAGATCGTGGGAATCTATCTAATACTCTCTATTTCGTACCTCGTTTGTGTTCAGGTGCTATTGTTTGCTGTTGGAAGAAAATTCAAGAAAGCCCTGAATGTTGATGGCATCAAGCTCTTCCGAGGATTCCTGATGACCTGGATGGAGGGTCAAGCAGACCAGATTGAGGAATGCTTCAAACAGATAGGGGCGAGAACAGAACTTCCCCTCGCGGTTTTACGATTCACAACTGAGAAACAACGGCCACAACTCGTCTTCGTCATCGCCGGTGTCCACCCTGGTCCCTTCAGAAATACAGGAAGCAGCGCTCTACCTAGTGTGATTGCTAAATGGGGTCGAGAGAACTTGGGCGTTATAGCTTGTGCGCCACATGGAACTGCAACACACGCGCTCAATCTTGTTTCGCGTGATGAGGTCAGTCTATTGCTCGAAGATGTTCAAGAAGCCTATGACCAGACGAAAGAAGTTGAGGTTGTATCACAATTTGCGCGCGCATCATCGGGGTCAATCCAAGCGGGATGCCAACTCTTCGGAGAAAACGCACTTGTCGTTATTTCGCGTTCACCAAAAGAGATGGATGACATCAGCTTAGGCGTAGGAACACGAATCAAGGAAGCCGTCGAGAAGCTTGTAGATCGATGCATTGTCGTAGACACCCACAATTGCATTGGGCAACTACGGGAATCAGTCTTTGAGGACTCCAAACTTGTACAAGAAATGGTGGACGCAGCAATCAAAGCAACAAAAAAGGCATTGAAACTTAAACGAGGACCCGTTGGCCTTGGCATAGCCACAAAACAAATGCCCGAGTACAGTCCTGCAGTTGGGATGGGTCCTGAAGGCATCACAGCTTCCGTAATCCAAATAGAAGGACAGCGGATGGCGTATGTAATCATCGACGGAAACAACATGGCAATTGGGCTCCGAGAGAAACTCTTGAAAACCCTAGTACCAGATATCGTTGACGCAGCCGAAATCTTCACTACCGACACGCATCAGGTGGCCGCCATCTCAACGAAGGGCGAGGGGTACAGCCCTATTGGGCTCGATATTCCCCAAGAAGTCATCATCAATGCAGTGAGAGATGTTGTTCAAGAAGCAGCTGCCAAGATTGAACCCGCAAGCGTTGGTGTAACTGTTGGGAGAACACAACCACTACAAATAATGGGTGAAGGTACAGTCGAGGCAATGACGAGCTTGATTCCAGTGTCTGCGAGAACGGCTAAGCGTGTTGGGTTAGCGGCATTTGGGAGCGCATTTTTCTTCTCTCTTTTACTCCTCGCTCTAGTATAGAAAGCTCAAAGTTGGCTGGTTAATCAGACAACGCATAAATCGATTCCATTACCGCGTATTATGCTCATGTCAAACTTGAAGGAGCCTGCAACCCATAACTCACTAGTATTAAGGCATACTTTCTGAAACTTCACAAGCATTTTTAGAGATAAGCTGTTAGCTCTCTGACAGGCAGAGAATCTGGGCGGATTCTGTCATGAAATTATTCGAGATACGATTTCACGGTCGTGGTGGACAAGGCGGTGTCACCGGTGCTAAAATCCTAGCTAGTGCTGCAAGACTCGAAGACAAGTTCTTCCAAGCCTTTGCACACTATGGGGCTGAGCGGCGGGGGGCCCCAGTTATGGCTTTCACGCGAATTGACGACGCGCCCATTAGGATTCATTCGTATATTTACCAACCCGAGGCAATAGTCGTCTTTGATGAAACACTCCTTGAAATTCCAAGCATACAGGACGGCCTCAGAGAGGACACCTTCGTAATCGTGAATACGCCAAAACCACCCAAGGACATTAAACTCAAAGTCAAGGCAAAAATCTCAACCGTGGACGCCACCAAAATTGCCCTGGATTCTGGGATTGTAGTCGCAGGAATTCCAGTTGTGAACACGATTATGTTAGGAGCGGTTGCGCGCGCAACAAGCATCGTAAAAATCGAAAACGTGAAACGCGCCATACAAAAGGGACTCAAAGACCTCCCAGATAAGGTCGTGAAAACTAATGTCGAAGCATCCCAGCGCGCCTACGACGAACTTGTAAAGGGGTATTAGAATGACTAAACTGAAAAGAAAACCACCCGGTCAGCGAATAACATGCATCACCTACCCAGAAAGAGGTGCCATGGGCAACACAGGCGACTGGCGCATATTCAGACCCGTCGTTGACCGAAACAAATGCACCAAATGCCAAATATGCTGGATGTACTGCCCAGACGC
>JAEOSX010000041.1 GCA_016840135.1 Candidatus Hermodarchaeota archaeon | reverse complement strand
TCTTCTCGATTCTGATATCTGCAAACTTCACACCCGTCTTGAGCGCCGCCTCGATAGCAATTTGCGCTAAATCTTCCAAAACATACTCACCTTTTCAATTCTAACCTGTTCAATCTTCTTCCTCTTCATGTCGTTCTTCGCTCCTTCCAGACATCCTCTGCATCAGAGCGCGTTGCTCCTCTTCCTTTCTTCTTACTCTACGATCAACCTCCCTCCGAATGAATATATCAGTTGTGAAGAAGGCGATCCCAAAAAGACAAGCGAATCCGATGCTCACAAATAAGAGGATAACGCCAAGTATCCAGGCAGACCATGCGATGTTTTCTAGCCCAAGGGTTCTCCAATGATTGCTGAGAACAAGAAAAACCACACCAACCAAGACAATCGCCACGAAGAACAAGATGATATCCCGTTTCCGGGGATTCCAGGGATCATCACTCGGTGTACGTCTGCTAGCGTACCGCCGCCTCGAATATGAATGCGTCTCATGGACAGATTCATTCAACAGCTCCACACCCAAGCATAATCGTTGAAACCACATCAATTCAAGAGATAACTCTTATGGAAGAGGTAAAAGAAAGCTGTATCTCCCTTCACTCTAGATGACAACCAATCAAAAGGAGTTCATTCTAACTAATTCGAAGTTCTCGACAGCACATGGGACAAGCCTCATTTTCCTGGAGCCAAACTATCATATGCACCTTGTGGGCGACACCAGCACAATGGAGGCACGCGATAATCTCCTCCCCTTCCTAAACGGGCTGGCGGCAAATGATACAAGCCCCTTCAGTGCCATCACTGACAAACTCCTCAAACTTGACAGCCGGGGCTTTTGGGGTTCCAGGTTCACTAGAGGAACTCCTACTTCTCGACGAGTGAGGTACTTTAGTCTGAAGTGTTCTTCGAATCCTCCGATTAACACCTGAATCCGTGGTCAAGCAAACCAGAAACCCTCCTAAGATAAGAAAACCTATCCCTAAAACCCAATTCTGAACAGTGTACCGAATAGTTTAGTGGCACAAACCAGCTAAAATGAAAGCTAGTACACTCCCGATGTACAATAGGTTCTTAACACCTTTAGCTCGTTCGGCTGCCTGTTCACTAGTCACTACCCTTCACCCTAAATTCAAGTAGAAGCCAAATAAGAAGTCGCCATTCCTTCTATTACAACCCCTGTCTTCCTAGTAACTATGAAAATAAAATCCTCACTGGGTTCCTTTCTGTTCAGCGTCAAGGCGCTTCTCAGCTCCTCGGAAGAATACGGCGAATAGTCCGGTAGAGGCGGTGTAGCAGGCTAGTGTAAACCAGAAAGGCAGTAGGTACTGTCCCTGGTCAAAGAGAGGACCAGTCACCTGGATGCTGAAGCTCCGGGTAAGCCTGTGAGCAGCGGTGTGGATCGCATTCATGTTAGGTCGCCAGCTCTTCGGCACTATCTCCATCCTAAGCGCGTTGTTCATCGGGTGCGATGCATTCATCAGGACCCCACGAAGGAGATATGAAGCGATGGCAATTAGGGGGTTAATCACTACTGCAAGCAGCACGATGAAGGGAAGAGAGATTGCCTGCGTGATCACCACCGTATTCACCTTACCAATCCGGTTGGAAAGCACAGGAGCCAGTAAGACACCCGCCGCAAGAGTTCCCTGCCCAAGCCCCGTAATAATCCCAACGACATGGGTAGGTAGATCGTAGAGCTCCCAGAACCAGACATTCATGAAAGGCACTATGAACCCCGCACCCAACCCAATGATAGCGCTTGTAATGGCGAATTTAACAACAGTACTTTTACGTCCCTTTGGTTCAGACAGAGGAGAAACCTCAACCTCAGGTTCTTCGGGCTCCTCACTCACCTTGTCCCGTATGAACAACAAGGGAAAGGCACCGACGGCGACAGGGACAAACCAGGTGACTAGTGCCAGCTGGAATGTTGGAGCGCTATCCACTGGCAGAGCCAATGATAGGGCGAACCATCCAGGAAGAAAGCCGCCCATGATGCTCCCAACGAAGCTAAAGCCAATGGAAACGGCTTGGCTCGTGCCGAAAAGATGCACCCGCTCATAGCGAGTGCTACTCTCAGCCAGTAAGGGGCTATAAGACGTAATCGTAAGTCCGGTGCCTATACTTCCCAACACCGCCATCGATAACAAAACGTCAGGAACAGGATATCCCACCTGAACCGCCGCAGTCAAAGC
>JAEOSX010000212.1 GCA_016840135.1 Candidatus Hermodarchaeota archaeon | reverse complement strand
TCCGAAGTATCGTGGGATTGAAAGACATGCTTAGTGTAAATGATGTCAATATGTTCCTTTCTATGCTCCACACAAAAAATAGTAACATCTACATAACAACTACTCGGTACCTATTTACTGAAATCTCCTTGCTGTTAGAACTGCAGCAAGAAATCGAAACCGTCGTGGGCTCAGATGGTGCCTTCGCGCTATTCTACCACGCCTCAAAGGAGGCAGCCAAAGACACCGCACAAGAAGAGAATTTTACTCAGATGTTTACAGGGATGCCCATGACCGAACAAATCGGTTTCATCCTGAGAATAGCTCAGTTTCAGGGATGGGGACCCTACGAGATCACTGAACTCCGTGAAGACCCTTTCCGATTAGTGCTGACAAACAAGTCTACCTATGTTCGTGATGCTTACGGGGGCAAAGCTGACGGACCCCGCTGTTACTATGCCTCCAGCTTGGTAGACATTATCGATGCATTTGTCAAAATGAGGCAGCAAGACCTTACGCTCCAGATTACCGAGACTAAGTGCAAAGCCCAAGGGAATCCCTACTGCGAATGGGTCATCGAACCCGAAGCAGTCGATTAGGAGGATGCTACAAATGGAAGACCACCTTCAGAAACTGAAAACAGAACTCCGTGTTGAGGGGGGACATCTGACCTTTCAGAACCAACACCTCCTCATGATCAGCTGTCCCTGGTTCACTGCATTGCAACTAGAACTTGAGAATACACTAGGTGCCATGGGCACCGCCTCACTAATCAAGACAGCTGCAAGAACCTGGGGTGAACGAATGCTTGCCATCTACACACCTCAAGTCCAAGGAATGACCCTCGAAGAGAAAACTAGGTACATACTCGAAACCTACAACTTCAAAGGCTGGGGGCAATCGGAACTAGTCGAATTCAATGATGCTCCTCCACGAATCGTCGTGAGAAAGACGGACCCCTATTTTGAAAACACCTATAAGGGTTCGGCAGAAGAGTCCCGCTGTTATCTATACTTGGGCGTGATGGCGATAATCGCCGGTTTCGCTATATCAGAGCAGTTCCCCAATCTAGAAGTCACAGAGACCAAATGTATCGCAAAGGGCGACCCCCACTGCGAATTTGTACTCGAACCAAAACAAGAAGATTAGCTTCTTAACGAATCCAGGCAACACCAGTGGCATTCTGATACAACTAGCTTCATTTATTTGGACAAGGACTAACCTTACACCATTAGATGCTGTTGTAGGATGATGTCGTGAGCCATGGATGAAACCTTCAGAATACACGAGCGCCGAATCCGCTCAATCGACGTGATTCGAGGAATTGCAGTAATCGGTATGATCTATAACCACTTTGGCCACGCCTTAGTGGGAACAGCTTCCCTCTCCCCCCTAGCACTGACTATATTGTTCCCAGCCATATGGGGTCAAGGACTCTTCTACGGATTCATCGGCGTACTCACAGTCATGGTAAATCACAAGATGAAAGCCAAGGGTGTCCCCCAGAGCGCGGTCTGGCGGCGCTTGCTACCTCGTGCAGGCATGATTCTTCTTATGGGATACCTCATGTCAATAATGATGGGAGGCTTGCTGTGGGTACTTGACTGGAGCGTCCTTCAGCTAATTGCGGTCTCGATGATTGTTTCTCAGCTTGCGGTGATGATACCTCCCCGAATCCGCTGGGTACTTCCAGTGTTTTTCATAGCCATGACACCAGTTCTTCAGATTTGGCTTAATTATTCAGCAATCTCCACCGCGGTCACATACCTGCCCCCTCAGAACCTAGTCGAGCATTTAGCGGCGATGATAGCAACGGGAAGGTTACCCCTCTTCCCTTGGCTAGCCTCTCCCCTGATTGGCACGCTCGTTGGAGAAGCACTAGTAGCCCCATCTAGACAACCACTAAAACTCACCCAAGCATCTCTGGTGGGTGGCGCAGCCCAGCTCCTCTGCCTCCCACCTCTTGTATTCCTAGCAGGTGACAAATTGACCCAAGCCCCTCTAACTATTGGATATTTCCTGTTGGTCAACGGGTTGGCATTCCTGATTGTAGCCGCTGTGGTGACCACAGTGGATCTCTGGCGATGGCGCTGGTCCCCAATCCCCCAGTTCTGCGAAGTTAACGGACAAATGATGCTAATCACATACATCATGCACTTTCTCTACTGTCCGCTCCTATTAACACATACACTGGGTTTTGTGCAAAACATGGAGGTTGTGGGTTTCCTCCTCGCGGTGATAGGGTACTTTGCTATCTCGATGGTCTTCGCTTGGCGCTGGCTCCCCTACAGGATGCGCAACTCCTCCAGACTTGACTACTATGCCACTTTCGTTCTCCTCGCTATAGGAGTTGCGTGGCGATTTGCCTTCACGTGGCTCGGAATTTGGAACTGATAGTACTTTGAGTAGCGAGGCGTGAAAGCTTAAAGCGAATAGCGGCGTGGACAGGTAAACAGAAACCGAGAGATAAATCAAGTTTGATTACTAGATGGGTGAAAGTGTTGACAGTTCCTATCCGCACAAAGATTGTAGCAACGATTGGTCCAGCCTGTGAATCCGAGAAAATGCTAATGCTTATGGCAAAGGCAGGGATGAGCGTAGCTAGGATAAACCTCTCACACGGGACAATCAAAGAAAACAAAACAAAGTTTGCTAGGATCCGCAAATTGCTACCTACCACACCAATCCTCATGGACCTAGAAGGTCCACGGGTTCGCATCGGCGAAATGACAAAGCCAGTGGGACTACTCGAAGGGGATCGGGTCATATTAACTACTGATGAGATACTCGGCACGAGGAGCCGCGTCTCGATTTCACTGAAGACCCTCCCTGGAGCCGTAACAAAAGACCAGCGAATCTATGTCAACGATGGCATAATCGAGTTAAGAGTTGACAAAATAGAGGGTAACGATGTTCACACTACAGTAATCACGGGAGGACCAATTAGTAGTCGGAAGGGCGTTAACATCCCTGGTGCAGAATTAGGTGTGACAGTTCCCACCCAACAGGATCTAGAAAACCTTCGCTTCATAGCTGGGCTCGGGGCAGATTACGTCGCAATCTCCGCAGTAAAACGGCGAGGCGAGGTAGAAACAGTAAAAGAATTCCTAATCGGAGAAGGCGTCGACATCCCCATTGTCTCAAAAATCGAGCACAGCCTAGCCGTGGACAATTTCAAAGACATCCTAGAAGTATCGAACGCGATAATGGTGGCACGTGGAGACCTTGGTGTAGAAGTTCCGCCGGAACAGGTGCCCCTCCTTCAGAAATCCATTATCCGTAAATGTAACAGGGCAGGCAAACCAGTGATTGTAGCAACGCAAATTTTAGAGTCAATGGTGCAGGATCCACGTCCTACCCGAGCAGAGACCAGTGACGTAGCCAATGCTATTCTCGACGGAGCGGACGCATTAATGCTATCAGCTGAAACAGCTGTAGGGAAGCACCCAATAGAAGCTGTGCGTATAATGGAAAAAATCGGGCGCTATGTCGAAGGCTCCTATCCAAGACGCCGCATCAGCCACTACCAGTCTGGGCAACATGAAATCGCCGAGGAGCTAGGAGAAGCCGTTGTAACACTTGAAGAACATCTCGGCATCGGAACAATTCTTGTAGTCACCCAAGCAGGATACACCTCCCGGATGGTGTCGAAATTCCGACCCCGTGCCCGAATCGTCTCGATAACACCTCACCTCCGAATCCTACGTCAGCTAAAACTGCTATGGGGCGTTGAATGTCTGTTGATGGACCCGGTTGAGAACACCGATCAGATGCTTAAGGAGGCAGTAGAGCGCGTCATCGAAGAACAAATAGTGACACCCGAGGAACGCATCATCGTCGTGAGCGGTTCTGTCCTCTCCCCCGGTAAAACAAACATTCTAGGCGTTTTTAAGGTCAAAGACATCCTACAGGCACGTGTCCCCACCTAGACCCATTCTCCCCTCCGCTTAAAGATATAAATAACTTGAAAGCTTGTATTACTCCCTGCTTAAGGAGGGCAGAAATATTGTTCAGTACTCTGATGCAACCAGTCCTTGACATTCGATGGCTTTTGGCTGCCCTGATTCTCTTTGGGTTGCTGATTAGCTTCATTCTCACCTTCACAATCGTTGCTGCCATCTCTCTCCATCGACGACATATACGGAAGGTTGCTGCCAGAGAAGGTAAAACAGTCGTCTTCCAGTACCGTGGTCCACCTGGGCACAAATTCTACATCGTCATCTTTGGATTCTATCTCATCCTCGCCGTTGTGGAGATTATTCTCACCGTATTCGGAATTGTTCCAATCCAAGTATCACCCGCTATGGAAGATCGCATGATGATGGCTGCGATGATTCTTCTAGTCATCCTCATTGATGGATTGTGGCCCACCAGCATGATCGCTGCCCTCATCCTAAGCGTCCGGGATCATAGGGAGTCGCTCCGCATCGCCCGAAACAAATAATGTTGAAGAAGGTCCTGTAATATGATTCACATGAACTACACTTCATTCCTGACCCATCTAGGAATTAACCTCGCCAACTCCTCTTTCAAGAATATTCCGTTTCCCGCCGAGTTGGTCTTAGAGATTCGCCGTATCTTAGCTGGCCTTGTGCTATTCATGCTAGTGTTTGATCTGATTCTCACTTTCGTGTTAATTGGTATCATTTACCTGCATCGCCGGCGCATTCGAAAAGTCGCTGCCGAGGAGGGATTAAAAATCACCTTCAAGGTCCGCGGCCCCGCATTCTACAAAATCTACTGTGTATTCCTCTTTGCCTATCTTGTTATCTTCGTCATAGGAACTGTACTCACCCTAGCAGGTATACTCCCAATCCAATTAACACAATCCGCTGAGGAAACATTAACCAGTATAGTGCTGGTTTTCATGTTGATATTAATTGTCGGTGTCTGGCCCTCCCTCATGATCACAGGGTTCATCATCGACATCCGAGATCAGCGTACCGCACTTCGTGATGCCCGTGCTAGAAAATAGAACATAATTAGAGCTACTCAGTTAGCCGAGATGATTTGGTAATAAAAACTACCAAAAGGGAGACTGAATAAACGATGGTAGTTAACCTGTTACAGAATCCAACCTTTCACTATGCCTATCTCCTCTATGGAGGAATCCTATGGTCATTCATTTTCATTGTCGTCTCAGCGGCAATCATCTATGGACATCGGAGGCACATCCGACAAGTGGCAGCTCGGGAGGGGCGAAGGATAACCTTCAAGGATACAGGCAGCGAAATATCTGGGCTCCTCGAGTGCCTCTTCTGCATCAGTTTAATCATGCTATTTGTACTCATAGGACTAGAAATAATCCCATCGGAAATACTCATTGAGCAGCTAACCCCATCAAACATCAGCCTCCTCATCCTCGCATCAGCACTACTCTACGCCTTCATCCCAGCGATACTTGTAATCGCTACAGTTTGGACTGTTACGCTTCAAGGAAGGCTCCTACAAAAGGCATTACAAGCAAAGCCCAGGGCAAAACGAAAACCAATGCCGAAAATACGATGTCCTGGTTGTGGTAGAAGCCTACCCAGTAAATGGCAATACTGCGACAGCTGCGGTACCGCCATCTCTGACTAGGATAGGCACTCCCTTCGACTAATAGTGCATGCATCCAACAAAAGCAAGTCTTTTATGAGCCACAACCTACTGTCTCGACCAATTCTATCTCTAGGAGACCTATCTATGCCCGAACCAAC
>JAEOSX010000211.1 GCA_016840135.1 Candidatus Hermodarchaeota archaeon | reverse complement strand
CGTATCTCAGCCTTGTCCGTCTCCATGCTGACACAGTTCGCTTCGCTGCTTTGGATTATGATTTCCTCAGTTGGACCCTCCCCAAGCAGTTCCACGGGTTTGTCAAGAATGATGCTCTCCTTGTAGATTCCAGGCTTCACGAGAATACGGCTGTTAGGCTCAGCTTCTACCAAGGCTTCACTGATACTCCGGTAATCTCCTACACCCTGCTTAGAGACAATAATCAACACTACCCACCATCAGTTGGTTCATCTAACCTTAAGCTAGGCTGATAAAAATGAACTAGAATTCACCAACTAGCTATAAAGCGAAAGAAGATAAACCCAATTTACTATTATTCATTGCAGATTCTCTAGCTGGGATTCCAAGATGGGAAAGTTTGCCCTCGAATACCGGACGCCCCGGAAGAAACGAAAAGTTAAGGTGAATGCAGACGAGGCCGAGTTAGACCTCTCTGCAGATACCTTAAAGGTCAAACCTAATGACAGAATGGTTGGAATTGACCTTGCTCCCTTAGAGAACCACCCAAACCTCCAATCTCTGGATCTGACGGGTCATCAGCTGGAAGCCATCGATCTAGCCCCTCTTGCAGCCTGTCTTGACCTCAGACGGCTCAAGCTCGGATTGAATGTTCTTTCCGAATTGGACCTTGGTCCCCTCCGTTCCTGTCTTGTTCTTGAGATGCTCGATTTACGATACAATAAGCTCCAGGAGCTTGAGCTGGGTGCGCTCCGTTTTCACCAGCACCTCGAATACCTTCAGCTAGCGGGGAATCCCCTGAAATATCTGGATATCAGTCCCCTCTTCGAGTGTAAGAGACTGAAACATTTCACCCATGCTGGGAAGCTCTTCGCCAGTGTCAGGTACCGGGGGATTAAGTTCAGGGAGTTACCGGAGAGCCTCAAGCTAGCCATGCGTGAAATTCAATGGGTGAAAACTGAGGAGGACCAGCTAGAAGAGTTCGGGGTTAAGGTTCTCGAGTTTGAGCGTATCTACAGTCGCCGACCTGACGACATCGAAGCCTATGGAACACTGGAAATCCCAGAAGAAATCTATCAGAAGGTTCTAGCCTATATCGAAAACCCGCTAGGAAAGGAAGAGATGGCTTCTAAAGAGGAATTGGAGAAGGCAGGGCAGAGCGCCATTGCCTTTGGGCTTGAACACCAGTGCATACCCACTCTAGCTCAGCTAGTGCTGGATCTCAAGATGTCTATCTACCTGAGCCACGCAGCCCTAGACTACCTGGAGAAAACCGGTCACATGATAATGCTTGCCGACCGTATCGAAACACCAGCAGCCCCGAAGGAAACACCACAACCAAGCCGCTGTGTTATCTGCGGAAAAGAGTTAGAGCCAGGGAGCGTCAAGTGCCTCGTCTGTGGAGAACCCAGGTACCGGTGTATGCTCTGCAAACGGCAGATAGACTTCAGCGAGGAGTGGCTGAAATGCCCCCACTGCGAGGAGCTCGCCCACAGGACCCATCTGCTTGAATGGATTAGAGTGAAAGGTACTTGCCCGAATTGTCGAACCCCACTCCGACCCAAAGACTTGGAATGAGCAAGCACAACGTCTGTTTCAATCCCTCTTGAAGAACTACGATATCCCTAGAGTAACTCTAGCATTTTTGTGATGTTTCTTTTGATATCGGATTCAACTGAAGATGTGATATTCTTTCCTCTAACTACAATTGCAGGGCCTACGGTGTTTAGTTTTATCCAGTCGCAGAGTGATCTCAAATGTTCGATATCTCCGCTTCCACCGTGGGAGATGAAACAGAATACTGGGCGCCCTTCTAGAAGTGCTCTATCCTCGAATATTTCATCGAAGAATACCTTGACATACCCCGAAGGGGCACTGAAATAATTCGGTGTCCCTATAATGTATCCATCCGCTGATTTCAGAGTTTGAAGATCCAGTTCCGTAGCATCCATATGCGTGACATCTACATTGCTGGCTCCTAGTTCTGAGAAGCTCTCCACAATTTTCTCTGCAATTGCTCTTGTATTACCAGATTTTGAATAATAAAACACAATTACTGATTTACCCATTTTTCTCAATCTCCTAAAGCGGGTCCATACTGATTATTTTCCCTTAATTATTGTTGATTCTGCTCGTTCCAGACCACGTTATAGAGGACTGTTTACAATAGTCAACCAATAAAACAGTTTGTAAACTAGGGACCTATCATTCTCAACCGACCATGTTTTGCGAGTGGTCTAGAATCAAGGCTGATAATGGGATTTTTTGATAGATCAAGGCTTCTTAGGCCTATGCTGTTTGTGAGTGGTTCAAGGTCAATAGACCGCAGCATGTTTCCTCTTAGATTTAGGGTGCGCAGCTTCGTACACTGTCGAAGAGGTTCAAGGTCAATCTGGCTTAGGCTGTTGTTAGCTAGATTCAGTGTTCTCAGGTTTGTGCAGGCTGAGAGTGGTCCAAGGTCAATGTGTTCTTGTTGGTTATTGTGAAGGAAGAGCCCGTTTAATTTTCTGCAGTGGCTGAGTGGGTCAAGTTGGAGGTTGCTCAGATTGTTGTGAGAGATGTTGAAGCTATGAAAGGCAACACAATGCTGGAGAGGTGACAGGTCTATCTCTTCGAATCGGTTACGACGCAGATATAGTCTTTCCAGCTTGGGACATCGACTAAGAGGTTCAAGGGATATATGCTCTAACCCGTTATCTGAGAGGTCAATGTGTTCGAGGTCCGGGCACCGTGAGAGGGGGTCAAGACTAATCGATGTTATCGCTCTATTAGTGAGGTAGAGATCTTTCACCAGTCTAGCGATTTGTGCTTGTCTTTCTTCACCACTTGTTATTTGGTAGCTTATTGTAATCGCACTCAATTGGCCCATCACCTCTAATGGCAATTTTTCTGTATACCTTTATAGCGAGTTGTCAAAGGGGCTTCGATGTATTAACATGCTCGTTTATTAGCTATTCCAATATTAGTAGCCCTGCTTGGGAATTGTTTAGGTGTGATTCCTTGGACCGGATTCTATTATTTATTCGTGGAGGAAGATTTTCCGAACAAGGATATCTGGGCTGGTGTCGAATTGGATTTGGTGTGTTGTGAAGTAACGTGCTAGCTCTTTTGTGTATGTTTTTTCGAATGCCATGCGGAACTGCAGCAGCCAGTTACGTGTAATTAGAGTCGAGAGATTACTGACAAGGCCGAGGGTGATCCGGTCTCCTCGTTCAAGGAGGAGGATATTAGATTCTTGGCGTATTTCCTGGAGCACCTCGTCACTGGAGAGAATGTCTTTGATGAGGGTATCTATCCCTGAGAGTGCAGCTGTGATCATGTCTTCTCGGCTCTTAAAGTCAGAAGTGGGCTGAAACTGGTAGGAGTAAAGGAGGGGGCCGTCATTGTCGTAGACGAATAATCCGAAGAGCTGAATGTCAAGGACATCCAGATGGAAGAGGTGGGGAAGCCGGACATACTGCCACGCAATATAACCGAAACCAAGGACAAAGAAAAGGGCATCAAGGCTGTTCAGGTAAGGGTAATCGAGGAATCGGAGCTGTCTTAATGCAGTGAAGATGAAAACGCCCAGAATGGAAATGAAGAATATCAGAACAACGCGTTTTAGGAGTTGTTTGTTATACCCCTTGTTTCTTCGATAAGCTCTAGTAATGTGAACACCGAATACAAAGATGGCAATTAGGAACTCGTAGAGATATAAGAAGATGTAGAAGATTGGTTGCTCCCAGAGTTGAACCCATCCCACGCTGGGATTGTACTGAATAGTGTAGACATCTAGGTAGAGGGCTCCAATGGTCAAACTACCAGCCCAGAAGGCAAAGACGATGCTCCTCCAGCTCAAGCTGCCCTTTGATGTAATATCAACGAAGAAGACTAGAAACAAGATTCCTATGATGTAGCATAGGTTGTTGATTCGGAACAAATCCACTGGGGTCAGCAACAAAGCAGCTAGGGCACGGTTAGTCATCCATATGGCAAAGCCCAAAGGAACCACAGACAGTACAAGAAGCGTAACAAGCCGGATTCTGACTAGACGATGGAGGACCAAGACTACCAGGATGAAGAGAACGATGGCAGCACACAACGGAAGGAGGAAAGAGTAGTTCATCGGGATCATCTCCCAGAACGACCTCCCTGAGGGGCTGGGGACATGTAACCTACTAAAAGGTACAGCCCCTGTAATATGCCTAGTAGACACAGCCAGAAGACGAAGCTGAACATGATGTTCCAGTTAACCCAGGTCATGAAGCCTAATAGAGTGGTGACATAAGCTTGGAGAACGCAGAAAAAGGTCATCACCAGCCAGAGTAGGAGCCTTCGCTTCCTGTCGGGGTATTCCCTGAAAAGTAGCAAGGCGACAACAGCACCTAGGAAGGCGAAGGGAACTGTCTCTATGGGAGAACCCAGAATCCTAAAGAAGGAGCTGGCGTTGTTCTGCCAAAACCCGAAAACCGTGATGCCCAAGATATTACCCACCTGGAAGGGCACCTCAAATAGTACCGCCGCTCCAAGGATACGTATCCAGCCATCCCTGTCTGGTCTGAACTGCCAGTGGAGCAGCAATATGGTAGCAACCATTAGAGCGTAAAACACGAACCAGATCAAGTAGAGTATCTGCTTCATCTCCAAACGACTGTTCTCCCCCATATGTCAGCATTCACCTGATAACGTTTCCGTCTTAAATCACCCTGCAAAGGTAGCCTGAAGCCCAAGGCTTAAATACGGTGGAGATTGACCTGAGCAAAAAAAGGATATGATAAGATGTATCAACCTCGACCTCCCTTCATCCTTAGGTATTCCCGCCACTTTCTCTGTGTCGGAATGCTTCTAGTAATGGTGGGTTTCCTGAACCCGCTAAACCTACTGCTTTTTGCCGTTATGACCATCGGTTTCATAGTACTTGG
>JAEOSX010000040.1 GCA_016840135.1 Candidatus Hermodarchaeota archaeon | reverse complement strand
GATAAAGGCAGGTGATCCTGCCGCAAAAGCCATCGGCGCACGCCCAGGTGACGTCATCCGAATTGTCCGGGAATCCCCAACAGCAGGGCGCCACGAATTATACCGATACTGCGTTGCCTGACCTTTTCGTTACTAGAAAGTGTCAAGAAACTTCTCTAGCTGAGGACGAGTGGGGAGCGCAGTCATTGCGCCTTTTCTTGTAATTACAAGGGCTGCTACTGCATTTCCTTGTTTTACTGCTTTCTTCAATGGAAGCCCCTCAACAATGCCTGTGATTAATCCCGCGTTGAATGCATCGCCAGCACCTGTCGTGTCTGTTACCTCTACAGGAAATGCAGCCTGCTTGTATTCTTCAAAAGCCCCATTAGAAGAGGCTTTCACGACGAGTACCCCATCAGATCCCATTTTTACACATATTACACGGGGCCCCATCTCTAAGACCTTGCGAATTCCCTTTTTTAGATTCTGAGTTTCTGTGAGTAAAAGCAGTTCTTCAATTGAAGGTAGAAAGAAATCAGCAAACGGTAGGATACTCAGAACTTCTTGCCTGCACTCTTTGATGCCGCCGTTCCATAAGTCAATGCGAAGGTTGGGATCGAATGTTACTATGGCGCCAGCTTTTGATACGAGTTCAGCCGCTCGTTTTGTGGCTTGACGACTCGGCTCACGCGTGAGACTCACTGAACCGATATGGAGTAATTGAGTCTGTTTTAGCCAATCTTTAGGTAGTTCCTTTTGAGAGAGTAGAAGATCGGCACATGTTTCACGGTAGAAAGAGAAGTCAGGCTTTCCTGTGGCCGAGAGGGCGACGAAGGCTATCGCTGTGGGTGCTTCTGATGTTGAGATTAAGCTCTGGGTATTAACACCATTCGATTGAAGCGTCTCTGTGAGGAACCTACCGAATTGATCGTCACCAACTTTGCCGATGAAGCCACAGGGTACTCCAAGGCGAGCTACACCCACAGCTACATTGGCTGGTGCACCGCCAGGACATTTTCGGAAACCTAGGACAGTCGTCAGTGACCCCGGTGCATCGGCAATGAAATCTATCAGCACCTCACCAAGGCAGAGAACAGTCGGTACTGATGATTGATTCGTAGGCATTGAAGACAAGATAGTTCTGATTCAACCTTGCTCTTCCCGCCTTAACGCTTTCCCTCAAGAATAAAATCACATCAGTCCTAGAATGTAAATGTCATTTCATCTCTGGCAATAACTATATCACCGTTAAAATGGAGACGTGCAGCAGCCATAATTGCCTGAGGGTTCCTGAGGCGCAGACCTGAGATGTGAATTAAGATTAGTTTCTGTATGTTAGCACGGGCTGCATCAGCGCCAGCGTTTTGTGGAGTTGAATGCCCCTTTCGTATTGATAACAACCTGCCTGTGGCAAAAGTACAATCATGAAACCATGCGTTGGCACTTTGTGCCATAGTTAGGAGTGTTGGACACTTCGGACCTGTGTCTGGGGAAATAATTATTCGTTTATCACCCTGGCAGAAGGCATAGCCTGCAGTGAGTGTTGTATGGCAGGCAGCAGCTGCTTTGACTTCAGTTTTTGAAGATGAGAGTCGATCGATAGTGCGTGGTTTACCTGGTGTAAACGCACGAATCTGAACGAAAGAAGGAATCTTGTTGTGGTTCCAGATACGAATGAATTGATGGAGCCGCTGAACCGTATTGGTTGGACAGAATATCACGAGAGGGTGAGTTCGGCCTGTTCGGCGCATCCGCCGGATTAGGGCTCCAATAAATACTGTGTGATCAGGGTGATTGTGTGTTATATACACTCGTTTGGTGTAAAGAACGTCAAAACGGAAACCCATTAACCTCCAAGAGCCCGCGTCAACGAGAACTGCATCGCCTCCCCCTAGATTGAGGAACAGACTAGTCCAGCTACGTTGGAGGCTTGGAATGAATGAAGAACTGCCTAGAACAGTGACCTGCAATTTCTCACACTTCTCAATCTGATGGATTCATTGTAGCTGAAGATATTCTGACTTATTTTTGGGTCTTGGGTTCCTCCATACTTGAAGCCGCCGCAACAACGGATACAATCTCTACTAGACTAATACTGTATAGGAGCACAGCGAAAAGCCATTGCCTACCCTCTGCAACTCTACATGAAATTCGGAAGTTGATTGGAGGTGGGTATTTTGTGAACTGAATGCGGGCAACCACAGATTCATTTGTGCGAAGAAATGCTACAGCAGGTGTTGTATGAATGAATTGAGCGATTGTTTCTCGTTGAGCGTCTCGAAGAGGAAAAACCCCCTGAGAAGAGTGTAGAAGAGAAAGGCACTCCTCACCCTCCTCATATAACTTGTAAATCCTTGAAGAACCTATGGGCATTATCTTAACTGTGAGTGGCTTCATTTCGTTAGTTTCTATGGAAAAGACAAGGTACCGGATTTTTGGCGGTAGCCGCTGTACAATTCTATAAACTAGATTCCCTTTGTCGTCAGTAACTCGTAGAACTCCCCCGCCAGGATGAGGTTGTGGTTGAATTGTGTAGTGTTTTGACCTGAAATGCTGTTGTTCAGGTACACTTGCAGGATTGGGTGAAGCCATTTGGTTTATGATTTCCTCCTCTTAGGTCTAGGGTAGCGGAGGTACTATTCGTGTACCGCGCGGGAACTCGACATCAAATCGGTAAGTAATCTTCTCTTCGCCCTCAGCTGGGATTTCAAGCTCCCATGTGAGAACACCTAGCTGGTCCTTGTCTGGTTTAGGTGATATCTTCCTATCGCCAACTTTGATTATCTCTGAATCGCTGTGAGGAATCCGGTCCATTATCTTTATTGGGCTCATCTTCTTCCTGTAACTTTTGACAACTAGCTGGTAACGATATTCCCGGGACACCTTTCCACGAGTCAACCCGCTCTTCTCTGCGCCCTTTCCAACTAGCTTCTTTTCGACCTTGATGTCGTATGTGAACCTAGTTCCCACATCAACCTTTTCGTGTGGTGCAATTACTTTGAGAACTGTTTCACCCAAGTAGTCTTCACCACTGTAGACTTTTGCCTTGCCTGGGAGCATTATTGAATCGCCGTTCTCAACTGTTGTCACCTCAATTGCTTCGGCAAATTCTGTTGCGTTCCAGAAATATTTGCGCTCTGCGGCAAGCTTTGTTTGACTGGTCCGGAACTGGTGTGGTTCTCCATCTGCGGGGATTTTTACTGGTTCTGGTAAAACAAAGACAAAGACACCTCCCACCTCAACAGCTGTTGCTGTCGTTTGTTCCATCTCTGGTGCCGGCGCAGCTAGAGCAGGGGTAGGCATGTCGTCGATCTCGGCTAGAAGTTCCTCTCCTTCGTCCGCCGCTCCACCAGTCGCTTCTTCTTTCGCCATTCTTCTTCTTCCAACAGCCTTTGGTTTTGCAGGAGGCGGGGGTGTGTACTCCCTTAGAAGGTAGGGATGTGGCTCTGTGATTGTAGCGGGTCGGCTAGAGGCTGTGGATACTGTAAGCCGTACACCATTCCAGTCTTCAAGAGTATTATTCCTTACCACGGAAAACATCGTGATATCGGCTTCTTCCTCTTTTAGATCTATATCATAGCTAGGTACCCAAGCCGCCCGTCTGACGAAATAGGTGATGTTGAACTCGCACTTACCAGCCTTTTCTGCTTCAACATTCAGTATAATGGTGTTTGTAACTTCGTATTGTTTGACTTTACGGCGAAACTTGGTTATCTCCCTATTAACAATAGCTAATTCCTTTTGCGTGGCCTCTAGTTTATCCTGGACTTGTAATCGAGTTTTCGCTAGTTTCTCAAGCTGAGTGGTGGTCAGCGTTTCCAGTGTAGATATCTGTGTTACATCACTTTCTCCTGCTGGAATCCACCTTGAAAACTCGACAGCTGATTTTTCCAGTACTTGAGCGAAGAATTGCTCCCGTTCAGATATTCGTGATAGCTCGCGTTCAATTTGCTGTTTCTGAATTTCCAATGTTTCTTTCTGCTTGACGAGATTGTCTAATTTGGAAAAGCCTGTTGTCTCTACAGTGGTATCCACTGTGTCAAAACTAACTATTGAAGCGTGACCTCGTCCCTTAACTCGTACACTTTCTTTATCAAGAAATTGTGTAAGTTTGGGAACACTTAGTTTGTGTACGCCGGGTTGTAGGGTGATTGTTCCACTGCGTTCGACTCGGGCGCCATCGCGATAAACAGTGACTGCGGTTATTTTTGTGCTGATTTCTGGTAATTTCTCCATAATAATCACCTTTCCTTTCTATTTCGCTAAGGTAGCGGGGGTGTAATCCGTATCTCTTTGGGGTACTCGACTTCAAACTCGTAGGATATCTTCATCTCTTCTCCTGCGGGTATGTCAAGCTCCCAAGTTAAAATCCCGAGACGTGTTTCTGAGGGTTTGGGAGACAGCCTCTTATCATCTACCTTGATTTTCTCGGAATCGCTGTGAGGAATCCGGTCCATCACTTTGATTGGACTCGGTTTCTTTCGGAAGCTTTTGATTGTGAGCTCGTAGCTGTATTCTCTTGAGACCTTTCCTCCTGTGAAGCCGCTCTTCTCTGCACTCTTTTCCACTAGTTTCTTTTCCACCTTCAAATCATAGGTGAATCGAATACCAGTGTCAAACTTTTCGTGAGGTGCTACTACCTTCAGCACCGACTCACCGATGTAGTCTTCTCCACTATAGACCTTGGCTCTTCCAGGTAGTAATACCGTTTCGCTGTTTTCGATTTGTGTGGTTTCGATGACTTCTGCAAAGTCCACAGCATTCCAGAAGTACTTGCGCTCGGCAGGAAGCTTTGTATGGTTAATGCGGAAGGCGTGGGGTTCTCCATCTGCTGGGACATTGGCCTTCTCTGGTAGAACGAAGACATGTACTCCTCCCGTCTCCACCGCGGTCGCTGTCGCTTGTCCCATTTCTGGTGCTAGAACAGCTGGCTGTTCCGCAGTAGTTGTTGCCAATGCATCGACTATCCCGTCCATTTCGCTCCTTTCCTCCTCTGGGGCTCCCATATCTCTCTTTCTTCTTAAAGCTCCTGTTCTTGGCCTGCCTCCACGTCCGATTACTCTGGGACGGGGTTTGTAAACCTTGAGGAGAAGAGGGTTGGGTTCGCTGATAACTGCAGGACGACTACTTGCTGTAGAAACAGTGAGCTTGACGTTGTCCCAGTCTTCGAGGGTATTGTTAATAACCACAGTAAAGGTTGTGATTTCCGCTTCTTCTTCTTTCAGATCGATATCATAAGTTGGTGCCCAAGCTGCTCGTCTAACAAAATATGTAACATTGAATTCGCACTTACCAGCCTTTCGTGAATCGAGGTTGAGAATTATTGTGTGGGTCACTTCGTATTGTTGGACATCACGTCTGAACTTTTCGATTTCACGGGTAGCAATAGCCAGCTCTTTCTCTAGTGCCCTAAGTTCAGTTTGGGCTTTGGCTCTTTCCTTTTCCAGTTTTTCAAGGCTGGCAGTTGTTAGGTTCTCAATGCTGGTGAGACGATCTACATCGCATTCGCCAGCTGGTATCCATCGTGAAAACTCAGCTGCAGAGTTCAACAAGATTTGCGTAAAGAATTTTTCTCGGGCCGCTATGCGGGCTAGTGTTTGGTTGATTTTTGCCCTCTTCTTTTCAAGGTCCTTATGTACTTTTACTAGCTCGTCAAGTTTCGTGTATCCACTGGCTTCAACTGTAGAGTCAATAGTATCAAAGCTAAGGATTGAAGCATGTCCTCGTCCTGACACTCGTACGCTTTCCTTGTCGAGGAAGCGGGTTAAATCAGGAATTCGTAGTTTGTGAGTGCCAGGCTTCAGAGTAATAGTGCCGCTGCGTTCGATACGCGCACCATCGCGGTAGACGGTAACCGCGGTGATTTTAGTGTCGATTTTTGGTAAGTCCTCCGTCGCCATTATTTATCACCATAAACATAGAAACAGAGGAATGTCTAGAATGCCGCTGTAAAAAGTTTCTGTAAATCTCCTGTAAAGGATGAAGAAGTCATGGTTAGCTTAGTATGCATAGTTCCATGCGAGTTCGGGTATCTGGGAACTTGATGATGACTGTATGGTTGTTTTCACGCCAGCACCAACCTGCTTCCGCTTTTTCAAATTCGGTTACACTTTTCATGTAGCGGAGCTGCCCTGCATTGAGAAGAACACGAGTGGGACACTTTTCAAATGTTGGAATAGTAACCATGTAATGGCGTTGGTCTGAAGTGTAGGAACCTTCACTTGGGAGAATATCGAGACGGATTTCTTCGGCTTCGGTATGGCACCAATATTGAGTTGTAGCCATTTCTCCGTGCTGATAAGCCAGGGTCTCACCGTCGTCCTCATAATGCAGGTACTCAATCGAGCCGTTAGGGGATGGGTAAACATCGAGGTGCAATAGGTCAACAGCTTCGCCTGAATGTTGTACAACGGGTTGGAGGGGAATTATACTGCCTCGACGTACAAATATGGGGCACTGGTCCAACGGCGCGGAAACAGTGATTATTACTGGACCAGTGTAACGCTGTTTTGTGTGGTAGTCTATCCAGTGACCTGGAGGTAGGTATACTTCTCGACTTTCTTTGCCTTCGGTTAGAACTGGTGCTACAAGTAATGATGACCCAAGGAGGAATTCATCATTTACGGTGTGGCAATGTTCGTCACTTGGAAATTCAAGAATTAATGGACGGATAATTGGGGTTCCTGTTTTTGATGCATCATAGAATAGATCATAAAAATAGGGGAGGAGTTGGTAACGCCATTCGATATAACGGCGGCTGATAGTCTCTACCTTTTCTGTAAACGCCCAAGGCTCTTGATCCACCGTATCCTTGTATGTGTGATTGCGGCAGAAAGGAGTGAAAACTGCCATCTGTATCCAGCGCGTAAACAGTTCAGGTGTACAATCGTTGAAGAAGCCGCCAACATCAGCCCCCACGAAGGGAATTCCTGCCATACCTAAATTGAGTAGCATTGGTATTGTAACTTGGAGATGGTCCCATTTGCTGCTGTTATCTGAGGTCCATACAGCGGCGTATCGTTGAACTCCTGCCCACCCTGCTCGTGTGAGAACCCAAGGGCGCTTATTAGGACGTAACCGAAGTAGTGCTTCAAACGTCGATTGATTCATTAAATTTGCATAGAGATTGTGGATGTAGGCGTGCGGATAGGTTTGGCGCCCATCTGAATGGACCACCTTCACGAGTTCGTCATATTCTTGGTAGAGAAAGAGCTGCGGCTCATTCATATCATTCCAAATAGCTGCAACACCCTGTTCAATAAGAGTAGTGTGGAGATTGCCCCACCACCGTCTTACCTTAGGTTGGAGGAAGTCAGGGAGAACCACAGCTCCTGGCCACACAGTACCAACGAAGAGATTCCCATCCCCTTTGCGAAGGAAGTAGTCATAGGCCAATCCATCCCGATAAATTGGGTAGTCCTCCTCTTGTTTAACGCCAGGATCTATTATTACCACACTGCGAAATCCATCAGCAGCAAAATCCTCGATTAGATTGGAGGGGTTTGGGAAGGCTTCCTTGTCCCACGTAAAGACCCGGTAGCCATCTAAATAGTGAATGTCAAACCAAATGGAGTCACAAGGGATTCGGCGTTTTCGTAACTCGCTAGTTACTTCGCGTATTCGCTGTTCGTTAGGATAGCTATACCGACACTGATGGTATCCCAGTGTCCAACGCGGTGGTAGCGGCATCTTGCCTGTAAGCTGGCTGTAACTGTAGAGCACCTGTTTTGGTGATGGACCACAAATGAAGTAGTAGTCTAGCTCGGGTTCATCGATGGTGATGGTGTAGGTTTCAGGACTAGTCGCACCCATGTCGAAAAAACATCTAACAGTTGTATCAAAAAACAGTCCGTGGGCTTTCCCTTGACGAATTGCTACAAAGAAGGGAACATTCACTGAGAGCGGATCCGTATCCGGCTGATAAGGGAAATATTGATTCCACATTATCATTTTGGAGCCTCGCTTGTCAAGTCGACCTCCCTTATGACCGAAACCGTAGAAATGCTCATTCGATGGTAGAACCTTACTGCATTGGACTTGGAAGCTGTTTCCGCTCATCCCAACCGGCAATACGTCTTCATTGAGTCGTTGACCCTGAGAGTCATAGAATGTGAGACGGCAGGGTGACCGGTTGATGTGAACCTGCACAGCAGAGGTCTTTAGACACCAACCAGCTTCCTCTTCAAAAAATTCGATGGAGGGTGAACTTCTGCGTTGTAATGGTAGAACCAGGAAAGACGAATCTTTGGTGAAGGCTTCTCCTGTAGTCATGCGGACACGAATTACACCCTCATCGCGGACGGAAAGACGAAGCAGAGCGTTATCGCATCGGAAATTTACTGATTTACCTTCCACTTCAACTTCTAGAACATCACCGACTTCGGTGAAGGTGGGTGTATCTTGTTGGTTTTCAGACATGCGCTGTCAACTTATCTCTGATGCGAGACTTCCTTTTAGCTTTCAGGTTCTTGTAGTCGTGATACCCCGAGATGAGGGAGGAGTTGGAGTAATGAGAGACCAACAGTGGCTGTCACTATTGTGGCGATAATAACTGCGAGTGGTGTGGTGATACCTGCTGATAACCATAAACCAAGTAAAACTTCGGGCGTCATCGCTAAGAGAAGCCAGTAAGTCTGACAAGGGATTAGGAGGAAAATCCGGAACAGAATATCAGCTTCTAGTCCTATAACAGCACAGAAAATAATCAGAAGTAATTTGGAGTGTCGCTCCTTGTCAGGCCACCAACCACGATTTGTACAGAGGGCGAAAGCTAGAAGCAGGGAAAAGCCCAGTAATACATCCCAAACCCCAAAGATTGGAAGTATTCTAGTTACTGGTGTTAGGAAGTAGCTTACTAACATGATTGAATAGATTCCCAAGGCTGGACGCCAGCGACGCTGGTATATTAGGGCCGCCATTGCCGCACCGACAGAGGCACCTAACATGAAGAGAAACTCGGTTGGTCCTCGAAAATAAATGAAGTGCCCAATGAAACTTCCTAGCCCTACTGCGAAGGCACCAACCAGAGGTCCTAGCATTATTCCAACAAGGGGGATTGTAAGAAACACCCAGGAATACCAGATTCCACTATCAAGAGCTGGCAAAATTTGGATGCTGTCGAATACTGCTACTAGCGCTGCAAAGACTGCTGTAAACGCGACGAAGCTACTCCGGTTTTTACCAATAACAATAGCCATGCCTTGGCTAACCAATGGGTCTTAATTTAAATTCTTGTCTCAAACAAAGTAGCTATTTCGAGAAACTAGTTGAATTGCAATCTGGATTTAGAGAACCTGTTTCGCGAATTGTAGGGAAAGCTGGATTTCTGATTGTCCATTACTTGTCGCTATACTCATGTGCCCGGGAAGCAGAATCTCGACCGGCAGTTGAGCAAGCCTTGTAATAGAGGCTATGAGCTGTTGAGGGTTACCGGTGGGGAGATCGACTCGACCAAATGATCCTTGACGAAAAACCACATCTCCAGTAATTAGTATTTTATGGCGAGGTTCGAAGAAGCACAGGCTCCCAATGCTGTGGCCTGGTGTGTGGAGTACCTGGAAGGTGAAATCACCGACCTTGATTACATCGCCTTCCTGAAGTTTTCGGTCAACAGGAATTGGCTCCAAACTTTGCCCTAGGAGGCGCCCATAAACCACTGTATCATCGCCTTTTTCTAGGTAATCGCCTTCTTGCTGTGAAACCCACAGCTCAGCGTCTTTCGCCTCCCT
>JAEOSX010000210.1 GCA_016840135.1 Candidatus Hermodarchaeota archaeon | reverse complement strand
GCATTGGACCGAAGAGCCCTCGAGCCACCAGGGTCTGGCGTTCTTCGCGTTTCACGAGAGCCTCCTTCCAGACCTCCTGGAATTCGCTCTCCTTTGTTGCTATGAACCGGGTGCCTATCTGAATCCCTACAGCACCGAGGCAAAGGGCTGCGGCGAGGGTTGAACCGTCGCAGAAACCACCAGCACCCACTACTGGGGTCTTTACTGCTTTAGCTACTGCTGGGACCAGGACCATCGAGTGGACGGGGTCCCACGCGCAGTGTGCCCCTCCTTCGTGGCCGGAGGCGATTATTACGTCAGCTCCAGCGCTTTCCGCCTTCTTTGCGTGGTATACTGAGGGGACGACGTGAAGCCATAGCAACCCGTGTTCCTTGATCTTCGCCCAGGGTTTGGGGTTTCCTGCGGAGGTGACGATGACTCTGAGTTGGCGTTCTATGTCTGAATCGGCTTCCCGGGCTTCGATGACCTGCTTTACAAACATCTGTGAGGCCATCAGGAACTCCGAGGCCACTGGCACATTCACCCCAAATACGGCACGGGTCGCCTTGGTTGCCCTTGTTACTGCTTCGATGGATTTCTGGAGAAGTACTAGCGGGGGGTCATCCCCGAACATACGCTTAGCATCCACTGGTGCTGCCTCTGGTAGTAGCGTGGCAGCCATCCCGATGGTGCTTATCACACCGAGGGCTCCAGCGTTGGATACTGCGATGGCTAGGTCCTCGGTTTTATAGGGCCCCATACCTCCCTGCAGAATTGGGTGAGGTATTCCCAGCAGGTCACAGAGCTCAGTGCGAAGAACTGACATACTCTAAAAATGGGCTAAACTGTTCTTTAACAGTTTGTACAAAATGAAATTCTCTATCCCCTATAGAAAAGAAGGGCAAGATTTAGATAATTCCTAAAAAAACCTCTTCTCAAAAATGACGGCGACTGAAACTTTATAACGAATTTATGCAACTAGTCTAGTAGGCTATTAGAAGAGCCCCAGGAGAATGAAAGTTATGTCAGCTAGAATCGGTGGCGGCGGAGCATCAGGTGCCGCGACATTTCGGTCAATGGAAGGGCAAATCCCGTTCCTTGTGTCAGGCCTCCAGAGTTGCCTTCGTAGGATCCAGGAATCTCAAAAGGAGCTTGAGGATATTAGTGACAAGCTGGGGCGACATGTTGCCCGGCATGAGTGGAGAGCTTTAGTCATAGAAACGAAGGCAGTTCTAGAACTGCAACAGGAACACCGACGAGTCGTCAAGCAGGAGCTCCAAAAGGTTGGGGATGCTTTTCAGGAAATGCATGGGGCCATCGAAGACTTCCACGGTTCTAGCGGCAGACTCGATGCTGACTGGAAACCCAGGTTAAATCAGCTTCTAAGCGGCATTCACAAAATCAGGGACCTCGTACATAGGAGCGCTTCAATCTCGGAAAAGACAACCAAAGCATTGGCTGAGTGGAAATACTCGGGGACCCCCGATGATGGATTAGTAGAGGTTGACAAACAGAGAGAACAGGTCAGGGAAACCCGACAGGAAATGAGCTCAGTCTTTGGGAAGGCAAACGAACAGTATAAGGAATTCATCAAGACCCTTGCATCAGCGATAAAGCTCTTACAGGAAATCAGGATGGGCATGACGAGCCGCCTCGCATGATACTGTGTTCGGGTTCGAGCTCTCTTCGAAGCGTTCCTGATACAGCGTTTTAAGCTAGAACGTCAATGTAATTTGAGGTAAACGTTCTTGTCGGAGAATGTTCTGAAGAAAATAGCACACCTTAAACGCTCAACTTGGCTGCCCCAAGTGGAGGAAGGCGACGGAGACCTAGCGGATTCAAAGTTTGCTGGGAAGCCTTGGCTTAACAAGGGCGAGCAATGGCCTAAGTGTCCTTTGTGCAGTAAACCGATCCAGTTCTTCCTGCAGCTAAACCTCGAAACGCTACCAGAAGAGACAAGAGGGCGTGTTGGCACAGGAATTTTACAGATGTTTTACTGCTTGAACTGCGAGCCCGATTGCTGCGAAGTATTGGCTGACGCATGGGAGCCCTTTGCCAAATCTGAACTCATCCAAGTCATACAGCCAAAGGAACAAGCAGAGGTAATCGAAATACCCGAATTTCGGAACCCCTTCCCTCCAAAAAGAATCGTGGGATGGAAACAAGAAGACGATTACCCAGACTACGATGACCTAACTGACATGGGAGTAAAGCTAGAACTCGAAGAGTTTGGATTCATAGAAGATGATTATCCACGACAAGGAGATAAACTCGGAGGCTATCCCTTCTGGGTGCAAAGCCCAGAGTACCCGAATTGCCCGGTTTGTCAGAAACGAATGGAGTTGGTCTTTCAGATAGACTCTGAGAAGAATCTGCCCAACATGTGGGGCGATATGGGCGTCGGTCACATTACTCAGTGCCCAGACCACAAGACCCAACTTGCCTTTGGATGGGCGTGCCATTAGCGGGAAACCATTCCCAGAGGGGTTGTGACTGGTTCAATGGGTATTAGCCTAAATTAATATAGCCTCAAGGATGAAGTCTATTATACAATTTGATTAACATTCGGTGACTTCTTTGCCATCAGCAGAAGGAATTGTAAAAGATGCAATAAAAGCGGTATCCAAGGACCTAGATAAGGCCCGTGACCGAGTCAAGGATTTCTTAGATGACCAAAAAGATCTCATGAAGAGATGGGTTAAGCTTCGTAGGTGGAAGAGGGATGATTCCTTCTTCTTCTCGAATCCAGGGAGACAAAAGAGGAGGATGCAGGCCCTAGTCAGACGCCAAAAGAACGAAGAGCACGAGCTGAAGCGAGCATTTCAGAAGCTCGCGGCAGACATCGAACGACTGCAAGAAAACATGGATGAACACCAGCTGGAATCAGGCGCCTTCTCTTATGAATGGGGGAAGCGATTCAAGAAACTGACGGACATACTCGACGAGATTACAGAGATTGCGGAGGAAGTTGAAAACCTCTTCAATGAGATGCAAGGTGACGAGGAATACATCGACTGGTGGGCAACCCTCAGGAACTGGTACAAGGATATCTGGAAGGACCCCCAAATGGATACTGATGAAAAGTACCGTGCCTGGCGGGCTCACAGCACCAGCGATAAAACCAAGTTCGATTCGGAAACAGGTTTCATCTTCTGCGTCCTCAAGGACATTGTTGCTTGGGTCCTCGAAAGGACTGTCGAGTTCAAGAAAATACTCTACGCCCTCTAGGCAAGAACCTCTATTCCTTTATCCTGATGTTTGCCTAGCATAGAGGACGAGAGCGTAAGCGAGGTATTGGTCTAGGAAGGTGCCCCGCTCCCGTCGTTTCCGAGGGGCGTCACTCTCCTTTTGGGGTCTGAAGGCTTTCCTAACTAGAGCAAATGGGTTGAGGAAGTTCAGTGAGGAGAGTAGGGAATCGCCGAAGAAGCCATAGTCCTTTATCCCTAGGTATTGGCAGATTATCCCTAGTTCGGAGCGGGAATAGGGCTCCTCGTGGCCTATCCGCCACATCCCTGTCCGCTCGGCGACGACCTTGAAGAGCCGGTAGGGGAAGTTAACTCGGTTGGGAACTGAGATAAAGGTAAGACCTGACTTCTTTAGCACGTCAAAGTGGGATTTGATTATACGAGCTCTGTCCCCCCGAGAGAAGTGCTCAGCCAGTCCAAAGGACATCGAGACATCAAATTTCCCAAGTAGATTAGCAGGGATTGAAAGCGCATCATTTTGCACAAACCTTGCTGAGAATCCTCGCCGCTTATAGAAGGCACGGGCTCGTCGAAGTGCACCTTCTGAGTAATCCAGAAGTGTTACTTTTGCCCCCTTCTGGGCTACGAGTGAGGAGTAGATGCCGACGCCTGAGCCGATTTCAAGGAACTCTAGTCCCTTGAAGGAACCGAACTCTTGTATCACTGCCTTTTCAAGACGCTCCCAGATGACGCTGTTAGCTACTCTCTGGAGCATC
>JAEOSX010000005.1 GCA_016840135.1 Candidatus Hermodarchaeota archaeon | reverse complement strand
TTTGCTGAGAAGCTGAAAAATTCGGGTGTGATTCGTGTTCGCATTCGTGCCTTGGCGGAGGCGAAGGGTGGTGATGTGTCCTTGGAGGAGTTGAGGTCTGATTCTGTGTTGTGTCAGCTGGTTTCAGATCGTTACGAGTCGTATTTGGCGGACAGGATGGCAAAATTGGTGAATCAGGGTGTGTTTTCTCGCGTTAAGCGGGGAGTATACCGTCTTGTGGATGAGCCTTGTGCTGGCTAGGTTGGGCTGCGGAGGCGGCTGCGGAGGCTGGACCAGAGGTTGGGCCAGGCTTTATTGATTGTTAGGGTGAGGAAGATGAGGGAGAAGACTACATCAAAGGGGGCCAGCAGTAAGCCTGTGCTGGGGGCGGTCACTTCGGTGAGGGGGGCAATGAACGGTTCGATTACGAGTTGAGGTATGAGGCCTGTTCCGGTATTAACGATTAATATGTAGATATTGAGCTGGAAGGAGGCTGGGATGAGGGGCCAAAGGATTGCGACGAATCCACCAAGGAAGTCGAACAGTGTGTGGCTGAGCAAACAGAAGGAGACGAAAAGGGCGGGTGCGAAGAATGTGGGGCGCAAATAATGTGCTGTAATAACGAGGACGGTGCAGACAGGTAGCAGGGTTATTAGTGAGTGGAAGGCTGCACGGTGTAGACCAAGAAAGATGTCTAGATCTGGGATTGCAGCGACCCAGCACAGTCCTAGTATCCATTTAGGTTTCTTTGAAAGGGGTAGAGCGAGGAGGCCAGAGAAAGCGATGTGTTCCAGCAGAGACGGCATTAGTGTGACTTGGCGTGACACCGAAAAAAGATTCTCCTGATGCTAGAACAGTGCCTTAGAGGCAACAGCATACTTTAAGAAGGATTGTGCGTGAAGAGGGCTGGAATACACCTAGTGTTTGCTGGGGGTTCTTTGTTGAAGCCATGGTTACTCAATATTCTAGCGTGCCCAATCTGTAAGGAGCACCCCCTCACTGTTCACATAATACAAGTCGAATCAAATGTGTTGAAGGACTCGGCGAGCTTGGCAAAGGAACTGGTAATACATTTCAAGAAGGGTGTCCTTAGCGAGCCTTCACTCAAGCCAGTTCACAATCTGTCAAGTAGCAAAGATGTCGATAAATGGCTAGCGGCTGCACGGAACGCCTTTGCAAGTCTAGCGAAGCAGAAACCCACACCAACAACTTTGCAGCCTCTCGTTGACTTCCTTCACAGGCTTGAGGTTCTTGAAGGTATTCTACGCTGTGAAAAGTGTCGACGGTTCTATCCCATCGGATCCCGCATCGTTGGTGTTCCAGAATTGCTGCCAGATGCGCAACGTGACAAAGAAGCTGACCTTGCCTTCCTTAGAAAACACAAAGATGTACTACCGGAGAAACTATTGTCAGGCTCCAAACCATTCGCTCTAAAGTCATAGGAATGAATGGCTGAACAGAATTTTTATATAGGGCACACCGCTTCTCCCTCTCCCACTCCGTCTTTCAGATGGAGTTAGGCGCCATGCCTAGATTCAGCATCCCTAGTGGAAGGAACGTACAAATACCGTTCCTTGCTCCTTGATGTTGAATCTCGTACGCGAGTGAAATAACCAGCAGTAGGTCATGAACCTTATGCCTCATTATGGCTATTCAATCATTGGGCTAGACCCTGATAAAACCGCCAAGGCTAGCGGACGCGAAGCTCGTATTTCTCCAAAGGCAGCACGGGAAGTATGTCAGGAGTTGCGTGGTCTCCGTATTGATGCAGCGAAGAGTTATCTAGAGGAAGTCATTGCATTGCGCAAAGCGGTACCGTATCGGCGACATGACCGGAAGGTCGCTCACCGAAAGGGTTTACATAAATCTGACTCTGGGCGGTTCCCTGTCAAAGCATCCCAGGTGATTCTGAAAGTGCTTGAAAACGCGGAGAATAATGCTGACTTTAAAGGGCTAGATCTTGAACGCCTTAGAATAACTCACATTTCAGCCTACCCTGGTAGGGCTTTACGTCGGATAATCGAGCGGTCGCATGGCCGGGCAACGGCGTATGATGAGCAGCTGGTCCACATTGAAGTGGTCTTGACGGAGGAAGGCTAGCAATGCCTGCAGATGTACATTTCATTAATAGAGGTCTATTACTTGTTAGGATTAACGATTTCCTGCGCCAAGAGTTAGCAAGAGCGGGTTATTCAGGGGTTGAACTGCATAAGACTCCATTGGGTACTCGGGTGATTATTTATGCTGCGCGACCAGGAATGGTTATTGGTCGGCGAGGGGTAACGGTGCGGCAGTTGACTGAAGACCTCGAAGTATTATTCAATTTAGAGGCGCCACAAATCGAAGTCAGCGAAATCGAAGTTCCTGAACATAACGGTGCGGTTATGGCTGAACGCCTAGCTCAGCGATTAGAACGTGGTGACCACTTTCGCCGAGCATCCTATGGTGTTCTACGACGTATCATGCATACTGGAGTTACAGGTTGTGAAATAACCATTAAGGGGAAGCTTACTAGCCGTCGATCTCGGTACCAGAAATTCCGTAGTGGCTTCGTTGCAAAAACTGGTGAGCCAGTAAGAACGAACGTGAGTCATGGCATTGCAACTGCGGTTATGAAGCAAGGAGTAATAGGCATTCAGGTCAGAATTATGAAACCTGGTGCTGTTAGTCCTGATAAACCAATAATCCAACATCGCGAACCCGAAATACCTCCTACCCCAATAATAACTGAAGCTGAAGCTACTGAAGAAGCTCCAATAGAAGAAGCTTCCTCGATTGAGGAATATACCGAGATTACCGAGGAAACCACAGAAGTCGAAGAAACCCCTACTGAGAAAATTACAGAAGAAGTGACACCGTCGGAAGAGGTTGTTACTGAAGAACCACCTGCAGAGGAGAAGCCGAAGCGGAAGCGTCGGACAAGGAAGAAGGCGGAGGAGGAGAAGCCGCCGGAGGAGGAGAAGCCGAAGCGGAAGCGTCGGACAAGGAAAACGAAATCCGAGTCGGCTGAAAAACCTGAATAATATTAGAGGAGACGAAGCACGATGGCAATCTTGAAAATGGCAGAAATCCGTGAAATGAATCCAGAGGAAGTTGATCGGAAACTTGTAGAGCTTCGCTCTGAATTGGCAAAACAACGTGCTGCTATGGCTTCCGGTGCTGGTATGGAAAATCCCGGAGTCATTCGTGCAATTCGAAGAAGTATAGCACGCATTCTTACTTACATCAACGAACGAAGCACTCTTACAGCAGAAGAAGTACCAGAAGAAGAGGGCGGTGAGGACTAGAAAATGTATAACGACCTTGTAATTTGTCCGCTTATCGGGTTTCAAGTGAAGATAGTGCATTCAACAAATTCAAGTCAAAATAACAAAACCGGTCGGGTTGTCAAAGAAACCCACGGTACACTCACATTATCTGATGGTACTCGAAACATAATCATTCCTAAAGATGTAGCAACATTCGAGGTTGCTCTTCCGGACGGTAGAAGATTCCAGGTGAATGGCAAGACAATTATTGGTCACCCCGCAGAACGCATAAGGAGGGCAAGAAGACGACGATGACGGCAAATAACATAGGGCTCAAAGTGAATCCGCCTACTCGTGAATGTCAAGATTCACGATGTCCTTTCCATGGTACACTACCAGTAAGGGGTCGGGTACTAACCGGCAAGGTAGCAGGTACAAGGATGAAGGGAACAATTACCATCCGAAGGGACTATTTGAAGTTCATAAACAAATACAGACGATCCGCTCGATGCCACTCTATGACATCAGCCCATCTTCCACCCTGCATCGAAGTAGAAGCAGGAGACATAGTAAAAATTGCGGAATGCCGACCCTTGAGCAAATCGGTTTCCTTTGTAGTGGTAGAGCGTATTAAATCCTTGGAGGAGAAAGAAAGTGTCTAGACGAGGAGGCAGAGGACGCGGAATATCAGTACACCGAATATGTCGAGGACTCCCCACGGGGGCCCGGCTAACCGTTGCAGATAATAGTGGAGCCAAAATCGTTGAATTGATTGCAGTAATTGGTTGGCAGGGAAGACTGCGGCGCCAGCCTGCAGCCAGTGTCGCTGATATGATAGTAGTTTCCTGCAAGGTAGGATCAGAAAAAATGCGGCGCCAAGTTCTTCGGGCGATCATTGTCCGCCAACGCAGACCTTTCCGCCGAATAAGCGGTCAATGGATCCGCTTTGAAGATAATGCAGTAGTCATTACTTCAGAAACAGGCGATCCGCAAGGCTCAGAGATTCGTGGACCTGTTGCTCGAGAAGCTGCAGAAAGATGGCCTCGAGTAGCCAGCGTTGCCAGCATTATAGTGTAGGAGAGAGAAGTATATGGTAACACGAAAACCCAGCAAGCAGCGGAAACGGCTTTACACAATGCCATGGCATCAGCGGCACAAGCTACTTGCTGCACGCCTAGCCCCAGAACTAGCTGAGAAGTATGGTATACGCAACTTGCCTGTTCACAAAGGTGATACTGTGCTGGTTTGTCGTGGCGCTTTCCGAGACTCGGAAGGAGCGGTACTGAAAGTAGATATGAAGTCTGTGCGTCTCCATATCGAAAATATAACCATTGACAAAGTCGATGGCTCTGCAGTTCCTTTTCCCATTCCGCCCTCCAATGTGCTTATCACAAAACTAGCAAAGATAGACAAAACTCGTCAAGCTATTATCGATCGAAAAATGGCAGGGGCTCAAGAATAACAAAACATGATAGAAGGTGCAAATAAATGCCCAAAGGATCTAGAAAACATCTGAAACGATTGGCAGCGCCAGGTCACTGGCAAATCCGACGAAAGGAGCATCCTTTCACCGTCCGAACTAGCCCAGGCAGCCACTCCTTAGAAGAAAGTGTTCCCCTTGCGATTATTGTAAGAGATATGCTCAAGCTCACCACAACCTCTAAGGAAACTCGTCAAGTCATCGCACGAGGAGCAGTCAAAGTGGACGGTCTTGTACGAAAGAACTACAAACATCCTGTTGGACTTATGGACGTAGTGGAAATTCCTGAAATCAAGACACGTTACCGTATGGTACCGTCTTCTCAGCATCTTCTAGCCATTCATTCGATACCTAAAGGCGAGGTTGGTTTAAAGCTCTGTAAAATCGTAGGAAAAACCACTGTTGCTAAGGGCAATATCCAATTGCACCTCCATGACGGCCGAAATATCCTAATTCCTGTTAAAGACCCTAAATCAAAACCAGAGCAGGAATATAGCAGTGGCGACACCCTACTCATTACAATCCCTAAACAGACCATTAGCACTCGGATACCCCTAAAGGAAGGAGTTACAGCAATAATTACGGGCGGTGTCCACACAGGATTCGTAGGCACCCTCGAGAAAATAGATTCTGAGATTAAACTCGGTACCATAAAAGGGGTTGACGGAACCACATTCCAAACCGCGATGCGATATGTCTTTGCTATTGGAGAAGATAAATCCCTTATTTCATTACCAGAGGTTGGCTAGAAATGTCAAGTGATAAACCAAAAGAAAAGCCAAAGAGGAAACGGAGTAGCACAACTGCTAAACCATCACCCAAGCCAGCTAAGG
This sequence comes from Candidatus Hermodarchaeota archaeon, assembly GCA_016840135.1. Taxonomy (GTDB): domain Archaea; phylum Asgardarchaeota; class Hermodarchaeia; order Hermodarchaeales; family Hermodarchaeaceae; genus YT-063. Next base: position 6,097 of record JAEOSX010000005.1, on the reverse strand, counting down.
CTAAAACCAAAGCAGCTACAAAGCCCAAAGAGAAACGGACAACAAAACCAAAGCCAACCAAACCTAAATTAAAGAAAGATAATGTGATGCGTAAGCCTTTCATCGCCAAGGTAGTCGTAAATATGTCACTGGGTGCTGGTGGCGAAATTCTAGCTAAAGCAAAAACCGTCTTGGAGACACTAACTAAACAGAAACCAGTAGATGTGCTAGCAAAGTCCCACAATCGAGATTTTGCGCTGCGTAAAGGCGAACCAATGGGGTGCAAGGTTACATTGCGTGACCAACGAGCCATCGATTTCGCAAAGCGCGCTCTTGATGTCAAAGACAACCAACTTCCAGTCTCCTCAGTCGACCAAGGAGGCAACGTAGCATTCGGTATCTCAGAACACATCCAAATTCCCGGTTCCAAATACGACCCGGATTTAGGCATATTTGGGATGGATGTCTGCGTGTGTACAGAACGCCCTGGATATCGCATAAAACGTAGGCGACGCACTCGCCGCCGAGTTCCCCGCCGCCACCGAATAGCCAGGGAGGTAGCGATGGAATTACTATCACAGGAACTTGGTGTGAAGTTCACTCGTCCAGAAGAAGAGGAAGATGAATAACATGTCGAAAGAGAAGGGACAAGGAAAAGGCAGCCGCAAGTGCCGGCGATGCGGGACCCACCGCGCCATTATTCGAAGCTATAAAATCATGCTATGTAGGCGATGCTTCCGTGAGGTAGCTGAACGACTAGGCTTTAGGAAGTTTAATTAAAAGAGGTAAAATGAAATGACAGTATCGGATCCACTTGCAGATGCTTACTCAAATATAATGAATCACGAGTTACTACGGAAGCGGGAGGTCATACTTCGCCCTGCCTCTAAAAAAGTTGGAACAGCACTACGGATTATGCAGCGTCTGGGCTATATTGGTGAATTCGAATTCATTGATGACGGAAAGGCGGGCATGTTCCGTGTTGAACTACTAGGCCGCATAAACAAATGCGGAGTAATAAAACCACATTATGCTGTAAAACGCACGGAATTCGAATATTGGGAAAAACGATATCTCCCAGCAAGGCAATTTGGGATCATCATAGTATCAACCCCAAAGGGCTTCATGACCCATCGAGAAGCCGTTGAACAAGGTCATGGCGGACGACTAATTGCCTACATCTATTAGTAAACGGTGTGAATGTAACAATGCCTCCAAAAACGACTCATTACGAACTGACGACACTCATATATGAGGGTACAAAGGTCCAAATCGACGGCATGGTTGTTACAGTGCGTGGGCCGAAAGGCGAAATCGTACGTGACTTCACCCACGCTGAAGTAGCCATTCAACGCATAGACAATACAATTCGGGTGTCCGTTGAATATCCTCGTAGTCGGCAAATTGCCCTTGTGGGCACGATTACTTCTCATTTGAAGAATATGATGTTGGGTGTTACCATGGGTGTAACATACAAGATGAAAATCGTCTTCGCGCACTTCCCACCAAATGTTAAGGTTGCAAATGATAGGCTAATCATCGAGAACTTTTACGGCGAAAAGGCTGCTCGAGAAGCTAAGATTCTGCCAGGCGTTTCAGTGGAAATAAAGGGTGACGATATCATTCTCGAAGGTATCGAAATTGAACGAGTTGGACAGACAGCAGCAAATATCCAGCGGGCCACTCGACTCCGGAGAAAGGACCCACGAAAATTTCATGATGGTATTTATGTCTTTGAGAAACGTATTGGTGAGCGTTTGTGGAGGATATAGGTTGAATGGAGTGGGTAAAAGATGAAGATGAGTAAACGCTTGAAAAAGTTGAAGCAGGTATTGTTGCGTAAGCGCCAAGATAAAGCGCGTATGCCCCGGTTTGTGCGTCCTGAGAGTTGGAGGTACAAACGACTTGATACTGGCTGGAGACGTCCAAAGGGGATTGACTCGAAGATTCGAAAGAAACACAAGGGTTATCCCGTGATGCCTTCTAAGGGCTATCGTACACCTGCTAAACTTCGTAATCTCCACCCCTCAGGTTTGCAAGAGGTTCTTGTGCATAACATCCGCCAACTGGAAGGACTACACCCGAAGTTCAATGCGGTTCGGATTGCACGTCGTGTTGGAGACCGTAAAAGAATCGATATCTTAGACCGAGCTGATGAGCTTGGTTTGCGTGTATTGAACCCGCGGCTGAGAACTCGCGTTATCGAAGATATTCTATTAAAAACTGAAGAGGAACTCTAAGAGCAGGTGATAATTTATGGATCTCCGACCACAACGAAGGCTAGCGGCACGAGTGCTTAAGGTAGGGCAAACCCGCATCTGGATAGACCCCAATAGGGTCGACGACGTTGCCATGGCGATTCGTCGCGATGATATACGCCGCCTTGTACGAGAAGGCGCGATCCGCAGAGTTCAAGCTAAAGGTATTAGTCGTGGTAGGGCCAAGCTGCTCCATCAGAAACAGAAGCGAGGGCTCCGTCGCGGATTTGGCAGCCGCGAGGGTAGCCGTACAGCAACTCTATCTAGAAAGGAACGATGGATGATACGAATTCGTGCGATTCGGCGGCATCTCAAGAAGCTTCGGGCACGTCGCGTTATTAAACCCCGTGACTATCGACGACTCTACAGATTATCAAAGGGCGGTATGTTCGACTCCATCCGCCGCGTAGACCATTACATAAAAGAACACAAAATGAAGAGGCGATAAACAATGGCAACAGGACCTCGCTATAAAGTTGTATTTCGACGTCGGCGTCAAGGCAAAACCGACTATCACGCTAGGCGACGTATGATAATTTCAAATCATCATCGTCTAGTTGTTCGGTGTACAGGCAAGCGTATCCTTGTACAGATAATGCAAGCTTTGCCACAGGGTGATCGAACTGTCGCTGCTGCTGATTCAAAGCAGCTAAAGAAGCTTGGATGGCGCGGGGGAGTCAAAAATCTGCCCGCTGCATACCTCACAGGATACCTCGCAGGACACCTGTCACATAGCAACGGCGTTTCGTCTGCTATTTTGGACATCGGTTTATCTCAACCAATTCCAGGTGGGCGGATATTCGCCGCAGTCAAAGGCGCTATTGATGCAGGACTCGATATTCCCTGCGCAGACAAGATGTTCCCATCAGAGAAACGCATCCGTGGAGAACACATTGCAGCTTATGCAAAGGATCTTAGCGAAAACGCACCTCAAACCTTCAAACGCCAATTTGGACAAATTACAAAGGGTCGTGTCGATATAACACAAATACCTACTATGTTCGATAAAACCAAATCAAAAATCGGTACATCACCCCGTCGGAGGTCAACTAAATGAGCAGACGACGTAGACCAAGACCTCGTCAGCCATTCGCTGTCGAAGAGTGGGAACCTGTAACTAGTGTCGGACGTATGGTTAAGGAAGGTCAAATAAGCAGCATTGAAGACCTCTTCCAACTAGGACTTCCTATTCGAGAGCCCCAGATAATTGATGTACTACTTCCCGATTTGCAGGAGGAAGTAATAGACATAAACCTAGTTCAAAAACAAACAGACGCAGGCGAGAAGTCTCGCTTCAAGGCTACGGTGATTGTTGGAACCGATGCAGGTTATGTTGGTATTGGCGAAGGAAAAGCTAAGGAAATAGGGCCTGCGATTCGTAAAGCCATTCTTCGTGCTAAAATTAATCTCACTCCTGTTCGACGGGGTTGTGGTAGTTGGGAGTGTGGTTGTCGTGATCCTCACTCGGTTCCGTTCAAGGTAGATGGGAAGACTGGGAGTGTCCGAGTGACCCTCATCCCTGCCCCTAAGGGAGTAGGTCTTGTAGCCGCGGATACAATCAAGGTTGTGCTTCGTCTCGCTGGGATTCATGATATTTGGTCGCGGACCCGCGGTAACACCCGGACTACACTTAACTTTGCGCGTGCTGTTTATGAAGCGTTAAGGCAAAGCCATAGAATAATGTCGCCTCAAGATTGGACAAGAGGTGCAGAATAAGATGCCTAAGAGAAAAGCCAGTGAAAACGCTCGAATTGTAGTTATTCGTCTACGCAGTAGTATTGGCCTACGCCAGGATGTTAAGGAGACACTGCTAACACTAAACCTCTCCCGTGTGAATCACGCGGTGATCATCGATAAGAGAGCCTCTTACTTGGGTATGCTCCAGAAGGCTAAAGATGCCATCACATGGGGTGAAGTAGATGCTCCAACCCTCACTAGACTTCTACAGAAACGAGGTCGTCTAGAAGGGGACAACCCGCTCACAGAAGATTATATGACGCGGAGAACGAAGTATAAGAGTATAGAAGACTTCGCCTCATCGATTCTCACCTTCAAGGCTGAACTCGCAGATGTTCCTAAACTAAAGAAGGTATTTCGGCTACACCCACCGTCGAAAGGTTTTCGAGGAAGTATAAAACTCCCCTATAGGCAGACCGGCGAACTAGGATACCGTGGAAACGAAATAAATCTGCTGCTAAAAAGAATGACTTAAAGTAAGTAATTAATTCTCTCCTAACCGTGGTGAATGTATTGTCTGGGGATGAAAAACGTAGAAAAAAGCTGCCTCCTTGGTGGGAGGACGAACTCTTCCTGAACCAGTTTGAGGGAGTGAAACGGATGATTGAAGAGTTAATGGAAAAGCTTAGCAGCACATCATCCCACGATATGTTCGGGTCCGACTCTGAAACGATGGAGGAACTTCTTAGAGGGCTTCAAGAAAATCCCATGGTCTGGGGCTTCTCTGTGAATGTGAACCCTGAAGGACGTGTTCGACTGAATCCCTTCGGTAACCTTAGTACTGAAGGCTCAACGCCATCAGTGAAGAACGAAAGAGAACCACTAATTGAAGTCATGGAGCAAGATGACAAAATCATCATCGTATCAGAATTACCTGACGTTCAAAAAGAGGATATACAGGTAGCAATTACTGAAACCCAAGTAACAATCCGTGTAGATACACCAAAACGGAAATACTTCAAGACAATTGATCTCCCCGCGCCATGTCAGCGTGAAGTCGTACAATTTACTTATGCAAACGGTATCTTGGAGATTCACTTACCAAAAAGATAGCAGGTTCGAAGAAAAAACATTCAGAGGTAGAAATAATGACATTACGTAAACAGAAACGCACACGCCGGTTTCGAGGCAGCCGCACACATGGCTATGGCCGAGTTGGACAACACCGAAAGGGTGGACAACGCGGCGGGAAGGGCAAAGCCGGAGGACAAAAACACGACTGGACATACACTACGGCAAAAGACCCTAAACGGTATGGAAAACTGGGATTTCACCGACCCACACAGATTAGAAAACAATACCGTACAATTAACGTCGGCGAAATCGCCATCCACCTAGCCAAGTTCACCAAAGCAACCCCTGACCCAAAGGGGCCACCCACCCCAATTGACTTGACTACACATGGCTACACCAAAGTTCTTGGAGGCGGTACAGTTCCTTTTCCCCTTCAAGTTACCGCACCACTATTCACTCGTCGCGCTGCTGAAAAAATCAAAGCCGCCGGCGGCAAAATTAAAGGCGACATATTACCTGGTCCCCAAAAACCAACAACCTCACCAAAAGCGAAGACAACGAAAACCAAGCCGAAGGCGAAACCTAAAGCCAAGACAAAAAGGTCTTGAGGGAAATAACACAAGTCGCGGTAAATCACCTTTTTCTATGGGTGGTAAACTTTAAAAGAAGTAGCCTCGATGAGGCTGTAAACTGCTTAAATTGTGATTAGAAAGCAGAGGTGAATAAATAATGAGCCGGTTCTTGAATACCCTGCGTCCTCTGATACGAATCATGCCAGAGGTCAAGGCACCCGATCGCAAGGTATCATTCCGAGAGAAATTCGTCTGGACAGCGCTCATCCTCTTGCTTTACCTCATAATGTCAGAGTTACCCCTCTACGGTATTGACCCTGGTGCGGAGGGAGCGATGGACTACTTTTACTGGATGCGTATCATTCTCGCTTCTAATCGTGGTTCATTGATGGAGCTTGGTATTGGTCCTATTGTGACTGCAGGCTTGATTATGCAGCTCCTTGTGGGTTCGCAGCTGATTCGCGTTGATATGGGAGACCCTTACCAGCGGTCACTTTATACTGGAGCGCAGAAGGTGCTCGCAATTTTTATGACTGC
>JAEOSX010000039.1 GCA_016840135.1 Candidatus Hermodarchaeota archaeon | reverse complement strand
GAGGCGTTATTTAATCTTAAAGTAAAGTACACCAGCTGGGGACTTGATACTGGAAAGCTGGTCTAACTATTATGGCTATTGTTGCTTGCGAATATGGAAGATTAAGCCGTCAAGTTTCTCAAGAATCAGCTCTAGGGTTTGCTTTGGGATTTCTGTAGGACTGGATTTGGTTAAGGAGATTATTTCCTTGAATGTACCTGCGGCTACTGCGCGGCTTCGGAGATTGTTCATTGTCACGTCGCGCGCCTGTTCCAGTAGGTCTTTCAGGAATTCTTTCGAAACTTTCTCACGCCTTCTTAGTTGAACCAAGACATCCTGTAATGTCTCAACAACAGAAGCGACGCGATGGTCAGGAATATCTGATGGTCGCCGCAGACTAGCAGGGGAAGCTGCAGACGAAGCGCTTGCAGGTGTGGGATCAGTTGTTGAGGCTGGTGCTAGAGCGGGTGCTGCTTCAGGGGCGGCTTTTGCTGCTAATTCTGGAATAATCATCTCAGCGACGATACTTCTGACCCGGCCATCCAGGGTTTCGATTAGATTCTGAAGGATTGGAACCATGACGCTCTGAATCTGTGCTTCAGAGATACCACCACCGACTTTTGAAATACCATCTTGGAGTTGTTTAAGGCGTTGGTCCAAGGCGGCTATCTGTTGACCCAGCTGTTGAACAGCTTGTGTTGTTTGGGCACCTGAACCCCCTGCTGCTTGAAGCCCTGCAACAGATTGGCTCAATGCAGTGATTTGTTCACCCATCTTCTTCTGGGTTTGATAAACCTGCGCAAGGTATTGGATTACACGTTTTAGTTCCTGCTCACTTGAGGCTGGTGGCTCTGCCATAAAATCAATCTCCGAATAGACTATTGAATACACATACAGAAATACACATAATAACCTTATGTCGCCTTAGATGTTCGGCGCGCCAATTAAAGGAAATTGTAACCAAACTGGCATATCAGCATAACAAGAGGGGGACATCGTTTTAGGCGTCATTAGGAATCACTGACACATCGACTGGGATACCTTGGCGAACTGATGCCGTTACAATGCAGTAGTTTTCGAAGATATCTATACACCGTTTGAGACGCCTTTCATCCTGCTCCTCCGTCGCCAGAAAGATTTGCACTGCGACATTACCAATTCGCCAGCGACCCTCATCATTGCGGGTGATAATAGTTGTCACCTCGGCACGGATGCTCTTGACGCCTAATTTACTGCGCTGTAAGCAGAACATCAAGCTAGCCGACAAACAGTTCCCCAAAGCCGCTGATAGAATCCGACTTGCATTAGCCTCTGAATCACGACCTACTGGTTCAGGCTCATCAATCGTCAAGGGCGCATAGTGCTCCTTATCAAACCGGGCTAGAAACTCAAAGTCCCTAACCCGTTCGATTACGATTGCAAAGGAGTGCTGCTCACTTTCAGATGTCAATCTTCAGCACCAAATGTTGTCGCCGCTGGACTTTCCGGACCCTTTGCTTTTAACTGAGCGTAGAGTGCAAAGAAGCAGCCAAGAATCCCTGGAGCGGGAAGGATTAGGAGAAGAATAGCCTCCACCCAAGCATATGTGGTAAAAATCCCTAGATAGTGGAAGAAGAGGCCAAGGATACCCAATCCTGCACCGACGCTTACTATGAATTTTCCGATTCGCACATGGTCGGTTAGTAAGAGAATGGATCCTAGGATGACCACGAAGCCTCCGAATGCTCCAATGAAGTTCAACACTGCTAGAAAGATAGTCAACACTAGCAGAACTTCGGGCGTTACTGTCACTATTGACAGCGCCCAACCTAGTAGCCAGCCCCACAATCCTGCACCGCCAGTCATTCCTGACAGAATCATGAGGAGCCCGCCGATTATTCCTAAAGCTAAAGGCAATTTGTTTCTCATTGCAAAAACACCAAACAGCTAGTATTACCTCTAGTATATTCAACTCTCACAAATACTTCCCGCTTACCCAACAGCTTCATATTTTCTTTACCGGAGAAGGCGTTCAACTATTTGATTTAGGATTTTCCCTGTTTCTCTAAGTATTCCTCTCTTAGCACCCGCCGCAATGTCTTACCAACCATGCTTTTCGGGAGTTCGGTTCGGAACTCTATGAACTCGGGAACCTTGTAGTATGTTAGTCGTTCCTTGCAGAAGGCTCTAATCTCATCTACTGTGGCGGTAACGCCCTCTTTCAGAACAATAAAGGCCATCACTGCCTCACCCCGCTTTTCGGAGGGAATACCGACTACAGATGCATCAGCTACAGCCGGGTGCTCAAATAGAACTTCTTCTACCTGGCGCGGATATATCTTGAAGCCGGATCTTTGGTCTATCATTTGCTTGAGCCTGTCCACAATGTAGAAGTAGCCATCATCGTCCATCCGAGCCATGTCGCCAGTATGGAGCCAGCCATTTCGGAGTTGGTTGGCTGTTTCTTCAGGTTTATTGAAATAGCCTTTCATGACTTGGGGACCCTTGATAATCAGCTCCCCAATTTTGCCAATGGGAACGTCCTTACCGGTTTCTGGGTCAACAATCCTCGCTAACGTATTTGGAAAGGGTACACCGATGGAGCCCTCTCGCTGTTTATCAAAGGGGGGAGTTTCCTGTATTGGATTTCCATGAGTTACCGGGCTAGCTTCTGTCAATCCAAAGCCTTCGACTAAATTTGCACCTGCAATCTCCTCGAATTTCCGTGCCACCGCCATTGGTAAGGGTGCAGCTCCGGATAAACAGGCGGTCAGGGAACTAAGGTCATGTTGTGCGAGATCCGGGTTGTTTATCAAAGAAACATACAAGGTGGGGGTCCCAGGCATGAACCTCACCTTATACTTGGGGATATCCCTTAGGATTTGACCGATGTCTGGGCGAGGGTGAAGAATGATTTTACCGGCAAGCAGGATCGTGTTTAGCATGCACACTGTCAAACCAAATGAATGGAAGAAGGGTAAGACTGCAAGGGTTGCATCACCTGCACCGCGTTCAGCGAAGTGTATCCAGGCCCTGCATTGATATGCGTTCGCGACGAGGTTTCGGTGCGTGATTACTGCGCCTTTTGGAGTGCCTGTCGTTCCTCCGGTATAAATCAGGACTGCTGGTGTTTCTTTTGTGTCGATTTGGATTTTGGGTAGTTTGGGCTTTGTCTTTTCGAGGAGTTCTCCCCAGAGATGGTAGCCTGGAACATCAGGGAGTTCAAAGCTGACCCGCATTCCTGGAAAGGCATCAGCCATGGTTGTTACAATGGTGTGTTTGACACCTGTTTCGTCACGAATCTTTGCGTATGCGTCATGCATGATGTCGATAACGACAAGGGCTTTGGCATCAGAGTCGTTTAGTTGGAACTTGATTTCAGGTGGCGTGTAGAGGGGATTTACGAGTGTCGCGATAGCGCCAGCTTTGAGGATGCCAAAGAAGGCAATAGGGAACTGGGGCATATTGCCTAGAATTATCCCAACCACATCCCCCGGTTTTATTCCCATTTCAACTAGGGCTGTGGCGAAGCGGTCGGCTTTTTCGTTGACTTCGCTGTATTTAATTTCGTTTCCGAGGAATACGCAGCAGATATTTTCAGGGAAGTCGCGGGCAGCGTCTTCGAGGATATTTTGCAAGGGGAAGCTAGGGATTTCAATTTCTGCGGGTACTCCAGGCTCGTAGAATTTTAGCCAAGGCTTTTCCATTTTGTAACCACCTAACAAAGAATACCTATGCCATGTGTCCTTGTAGCTATAAAGGATTATTCTTTGTTACCAGCCCCCTCATTGGGAAGAAGATATCCATTTTAAGCACAGGAAGATAAGGTAGGCTATGGACCAAGATACTGTTGTCAAGGCTTTGATGAACCCAGAGGCTTACGATGTACCTCCTGAGAAGCCTATCAAGCTAATCGAGACTCATATCTCCTATATTTTCCTGACGGGCAAGTACGCTTATAAGATTAAGAAAGCGGTGGTCTTTGATTTCCTAGATTTCTCAACTCTAGAGCGCAGGAAATATTACTGTGAGCACGAGTTGAAGCTGAACCAGCGAATAGCCCCTGAAATGTATCTTGAGGTTCTTCCTGTTTCGGAGCAGAACGGTGAAATCCGGGTCGGAGGGCAGGGAAACATCGTCGAATATGTTCTGAAGATGATCCAGTTACCTTCCGATGGTCTGATGACAGACCGCTTAGAACGAGGTGAGGTCACCAAAGATGTAGTTGACCAGCTCGCAGCAAGCCTTGTGAAATTCCATGCAAAGGCAGAAACCAGCGTGGACATATCCTCTCATGCGCTGCCAATTAAACTCAAAGCGAGATGGGATGAACAATTTAGTCAAACCGAAGAGTTTGTAGGGATAGTGATTGGTCGAAGAGACTTTGATATCTTGAGGGAGGGTGTCGAGGCTTTTATCGAGAAACACGGACCACTATTTCTTCAGCGAATCAAGGAAGGACGGATTAAACGATGCCACGGCGACCTCCACTCTGGCAACATTTTTGTCATTGACGGACGTCCACAAATCTTTGACTGCCTAGAATTCAACGAGGCCTACGCCTCCATTGATACCATCGCTGAAGTGGCGTTCTTTGCCATGGACATGGATTTCCACGGCAGACGCGATCTTGCAGACTATTTCATTGAGAAATACATCGAATACAGCGGTGACAAGGAGGGAAAGATGCTCCTCAATTTCTACAAAGCCCATTACGCGTGTGTCCGCGGGATGGTCACATCACTACGTTTGAAGGAGAAACTCGAAGCTGATAAAAGAGTCCCTATACGGGAAAAAGCAAGACGCTACTTCAAACTCACAATCGAATATGCAAAGACCTTAGCTTAGAAGTACCTGAATAGAATACCTCCTGCACTCATTCTTATTTCATTGCCTCCTTCGTAAAGGTTTTTTAGTTTGCTTGGGCGGTTTCTACCAAACTACACCTAAGTATAGAGGCAACTTGCTAATGTCTGAACATAGCTTCACCGAAGATGAGGACCTTCCTCCTCCAGCTTTGGAGGGTGCAATATTCCGTGATCCTGGTGGACCCGGTATTATTAGCAAGTTAGCCTTTTCCTTTTCATATGTTTTCCATGGTGTTCGTCGCCGGAAAACCCGTTCCATCAGTTTACTCCTTGGCGTGTTGATCGGCGTGGCGCTGGTCTCGTCGGTTTTTGTATGGACAGATACTGGTGCTCGTGTTTCTACCCATGACTATCTTCATTCACAAAGTTTCCATTATTCAGTTGTCCAGCAATCACAAACTCCCGTAAACCCGGAGGCTATCATCCCAGTACAGTCGTTTGTGGAACGACAACCTACTACTGAAACCTCTCATATCGTATACTGGACTATATGTATCATCAACCCTGAAGGTGTTATCACAACAGACATCTATCAACCCTGGCCATACCTAGACAATCCAGCTTATCCACCCAGAGTCAATCGCAAGGATTGCAGTGCATTATTCGTTGATGATACTTTTCTTGCTGCAGCGGAGCAGTCGTTTACATTCACCGGAGAAAACAGAATCGACCAAAACTCTATACTGATCAGCCAAGAAGTGCTTAATGACGCCTTATTCTATTTTGGTACTACAATCGGGATAGGGGATACAATTGACCTAGCTGTTGCTAGAAACTACAATGGTCCTCAGTCAGGAACAATGCAGGCTCCTGTGCTTTATGGTCATTTGGATACATTTCTCTTAGAGAACCTCGAAGTCGTGGGCATCTATGACATCGAACCAAGAAATGATATCATGCAGCAAGCTTTCCCTGTAATGGGCCGTCAAAACTTTGGACCATTCAGTGGAGTAGAGTCAATTTTCGGCTGGATTGATGGGATAATCCTACACCAAGACCTCTTAAGCCAGTACAATCGAAACGAGATTGTTCGTGAGACAAGTTTTCCGCGTATCCTAACTAAATTGTCATATCCAGCTATATTTAGGCAAGGATTGGATAACGCAATAGAAATCATTGAATCTACTTTCGGTCAAATCGAATCAGCCTTCCCAGTATCAGTTAGAGGCCGTCTTGAGCTTGTGCAGCTAGGGGAGTTCATAGGAGCTTACAAATCAAGACAAGGCATGATTGTAATCCTAGCTCCAATAACCATGCTAAGTGTCCTGTTCACCGCCTTTGCAACAACATTATTCCTTGGAGGACGAAAACCAGAGCTAGCACTCCTGCGGTCAAGAGGTGCTAGCTTTCAACAACTCTATGGCACACTCCTGCTGGAATTTTCTATTCTAGCGATTCTTGGGCTAGTCCTCGGTAATCTAATCGGCGTGTTTATTGGATGCCTACTTCCATCTTCTACTAGCTTTCTTCAATTCGACTCTAGTGTATTCTTTCGATTCCTCTCTTTGGCTAATACATCGCCAATCGCGTGGATCGTAGCAAGCTGTATTTGTATAGCTCCTTCACTTGCATTTACGATTGTTTCTACACGGTCATTTCTTCACACAGAATTATACAGTGCGATTCGTGGAGGTTCTAACCGTGAATGGTTTAGCTTTAGGACACAAGTCCTCTACATACTCGGTACCTGTCTACTGTTTCTCCCTATCACAGTCTTTGTACAGACGATTCAAGTTGAACCTGGATTCGCGTCTGCCTTCGCTATAGGGATTTTCGTTATGACAGTTCTTCTTTGGGGATTACTCTGCGATGTTAGTGCACGGCTACTTCGTCCAGGAGTATCTGGTCTATCGCGGGTTTTTCGCCCCCTATTCGGGCAGAAGAGCACGATCTTTGCCAAGAGCGTACGCACACGACGCCACAGGACTATCCCCTTAATGATGATAATGACGCTTACCTTCTCTGTCACCATCTTTTCAGCGGTTGAGGCCCAGTCATATGAAGGCAACATCACACAACAGGTGAAGTACTTCATGGGCGGTGACATTCGTATTTATAGTGATCAGGTTCCTGCTTCTTCGGTGTGGCAGTTACTCAACATCCCAGGAATCGACGCTGCCACCGCGGTTATTATGAGAAGCTCTTTTGCTGTAACTGAGGAGATACAGCTCATAGGGATTGATCCAGTAGCCTACGCAAGGACAGGTAACTGGGATTCAACAAGCATGCCTGGAGCAAACCCGTATAGTGTACTAGAAGCTCTTGAGAATATGCCAGACGCAATCATCTTCCCACAGCACATCGCGAATGCAGTTGACCGACACCCTGGAGACCAAATAGATATTACAACCAGTTTTATGACAAACTTTTACGAACCGACAACCTTCACTAAGACCTTCACAATAATAGGGGAAGTATACTCAGCACCGGGTTTTGGGTTTGCTGATTCTGATAGCCCTGCTGTCACTCCAACACCCTATCCTGGATACGGATTCCAAGAGAGCACAGCCTTCGCTTTCTGTCACATCGATTATTTCCTTTACGAGTTACCATCTCAGGGGGCGATGGGTGAAATCGATGATACGTTCCTATTCTTCGCCAGCACTGAGCCTGGAGCTGACCGAGACCAAGTCTTTGACACTGTTCGGGCACTAGGGTTTACGCGGACAGCCTGGTCTTCACACTCACTAGATATAGAGGCGATGTACCCTGGTGCTCACCTCTTCAGTGGCGGCGTAATTAGTCTCCTCTCAATGAGTTTCGTAGCCGCTCTTGCCCTTGGACTCCTTTCTCTAACGGTTTTCGTAAATGTGATGGTCTCGGGGCGAAAGACAGAGTATGCGATAATGCGGGCGATTGGGGGCACACGAGGTCAAGTGACGGCAATTGTCGTTGGCGAGTTTGTGGGCTTAATTCTCGCCACCTTCTTTCTTGGGCTTTTGCTTAGTGTTGGTTTCTCCTGGCTTCTAATGAACACCCTGATCAAGCTCTTCCCATTGCCTACCGTGCTTCCGTTTATGATTGTTTGGCCATTACTACTGTTACTAGGGTTAGTGCTTCTCGTGGTTTTGGGAATGCTAATAGGAATCTATATCCCCGCCCGTCGTGCAGGTGCAGTGACTGTAAACAAGATTTTACGAGACCTCTAGGGACGGATGAACTACTAATCGTTTAGGCGATAAATTAAAGAATCATCCAAAATGAAACCTGCAAGAAACTTTTAGGCAAAGAGAAACAAGGCTATACAAGATTTGTCGAAAGGAGTAGATATCAATACCAGCCCCAAAGCTCACGGATGATCATAGAAAACTCATATACCTTGTCGGAATCTACGCAAACACGTTAGATAAGAGTGCGGACAAGGAGATGTGGTTCAAGGATGGTCCCCTATTCGCAGCTATTTACGAGCTTACAGCTGAAGGAGTTTTCGAGACCTATGATTACGCGCCTGTGTCCATCCTCGGACTAGATGGATTTCACAGATTCATGAATATTTCAATAGAGGGGAAGGATGACTTAGACGACCTGCGGGAATTAGGACTACTAAACCATATGAAGATATCAACAACAACATATGGAACTGTGACCGCATACCGGTTATCAGAAAAAGGCATGAACATCTATGCGGAACTCCCAAGGAAGCTAACGGAGCCGATTTCGAAATTAGTCCACTGCCCAAAACACAAGAACAAATTGATGGAAATAGTTTGCGTCAACTTTGAGAAATACTTCCTCCGCTGCCCATCGTGCAGCAATGAACGAGAGATTCCGATATTCGAAATCGAAGATGTCAGCTATGTTTCCCAACCAAGGTTCATCCGGCTCCCCTACCGGAAGCGCCGCTAACCCTTGAAAAAAATATGGTGAACGAAATGGCTGTACGAGACAAGCTTGAAGAGCTGATTTTCCTCAAGAAGCCAACAGTAATAATCAGCGAGTGGATGCCTTGGGGTAATAACCAAATCGCTGCTCTCAACAGGAAACTTGGGTCTATGGAACGACTGAAGTCAACTCTAATGACGGCTTTGGTAGACGAGTTCCCTGAGCAATCCATTTTCGAAAGTGACCCAGTGCACTCTGATGTCGTAGTGAAGGACTTTGAGCTTACACAGTTTGTGGAGTTCCGGTGCAAGGTGGATTATCCCGAAGCGGCAGGCATAACGCAAGTTGAAGAGTTTGCCGCTCACATCCATGAACAGGGACTAGTGGTCTTTGCACTTGACTTGAATGAAGTGGAAGGGAGAAAGGGGATAGTTTCCTTGGACCACTTGACGAGGGTAAATGCTGACCTCCTGATGGATTCAAGCCAAATTATGGACACACTGCTTGCCCACTCACAACTGCGTATGATGGATGTGATGTTCAGGGGTAAGTCAAGGAACCGGGGTAAATTCGTTCTAGTAGTGAGTGAGGGGATAACTCCCCGAAAGAGTAAAGCGAGTTCATATGCAGACCAAGAGGACTATCAGAACGAGCTTGAACAAGTTGTAGGAACATTGGAAACTACCGAGACCGTGAGTGACGGCTCCTATATTTTCATAGGTGACCTCGGCGTGATTGTTGTCACCAAGTCTTTCTCTACTCATGAGGAGGTTCTGGGGCTCTATGCTCTAGTAAGGTCCCTTGATATGTTCATGAATCAGTATTTCTCTCGTCTATGGCTTGGCTGGGACGACTCACTTCAGATCCGTCAGATGTTCCTCCATAAAGCTGACCGGGACCCCACAATGGTGGCCCAGGCTAAGACTGCACTCTCTAAAGTTGGTGCAGACGCTGTTGTTCTAGAAGCCCTGATGAAGTTCTTAACAGAATCCATAGTATATACTCGTGAACAGATTACTCGTATACTCAAGAAATCCAGTACAAAACAAAAGGAATTTGCCAGAAAATTACATCTGCAGATGTTCTTTGACCGGGTCGAAACACGTATTGATGACGCAGAAAAAGTTGTTGAAGGGCTAAAACGAGAAGTGGAGGGATTACAGGGGCTTGTCACGACCCTCGGCGAGAAACAGATGAAGAGGGTGTATGACACATTACAAGACAGCTCGAGAGCCACAGAGGAAATGTTGGCCTCAAGCGAACGTGGCGCTGTAGCCCTCAATATTATTGAGATTATCCTAGCAGGCACAATCGCCTTTGATGTAATCGAGACAATGAACACAATCGGTTTTCTAGACACTGTTTTTGGTGGCTTTGGATCCACTGGTACGTTCATCATTTTTGGTGCGACAATGCTTATCTGGTTAGGTGTTGCTATTGGACTCTACAAGTTCATGGAGTACCTAACCAGTCGCCACGAGCCGCTTTTCTCCATGCAGCTGCGCCTTGAAGCGCCTTGTCACATTGACCGCCTTGAGAAATATCTGGCCACCAAGGATATTACAACATTAATCACCAAGCAGGACGGTATCACAGATGCCACTAAAGCTTCCTGGGAAGAAGAGGACAAGAGTAAGTGGTTGGGTGAGAAGCCGAAGCTCTCAATAGTTTACGACGGTTTGAATGGTTACATCCTTACTATCGTCGCTGAATTCAAGAACCCAAACATTGACCGTGAGGAGCTACGACGTGTCCTTCTAAAAGAGATAAAGCCGCTCCTCAAGGGGCCGAACAACTTTTCCTAAGGTTTTCCCCAAACAGTTTAATCAAGGAAGCTACTAAATCTGGGTTATGGATTCTGCGCCGGGATGGGTTCCTAGCTTTCTACCGAAGGAAGACCTTGGCGTAGGTGGTATTATTGACGCTGATGTACCACCTCCAACCGAACGCCACCGAGCAGTGGATGGT
>JAEOSX010000209.1 GCA_016840135.1 Candidatus Hermodarchaeota archaeon | reverse complement strand
GACTTTGATCCAGAATTCGTAGCCGTACTCGGGCTTGTCTTTGCTGGGGTCTGGGTTGTTGAATCCGAAGACTGGGTGTCGCTTCGGGTTTTCGAGCATGCCTCGGGGCTTTGCCCAAGCTATGATTTTCTCCGCTGCTGCGGATTCGGGGGATTTACCTATGGCGTGGAAGCTGGCCACGCGCATCGGTTCGAGTTTCACGATACTTACTTTCAATTCTTCTTCCTTCCTCATTGCTGGTACTCGTCGGATGGCGTCTGCCCGCTTTGCAGCTATCTGTTCTCTCCTGCGCTGGGTCTGGAGGTAGGCTGATCCCACGGCGTTCATCAGTTCGGCTCCGTCGGGGCTGAGTTCGTACTGGCCCCGAGCGGTGTGGCTGATGACGCCTGACTCCACGAGGATTCCGAGATGGTGGGCTAGTGCTGTTTTGCCTAGCTTTGTGACCTTCTGTAGGTCGCTGAAGGTCTGGGGTTCTCGGAGGAGTGCTGTGAGGATCTGTAGCCTCCTGGTGTTTGCCATGGAGTTCAGGACGGCGGTGATGTCGTCGCGCTCCGTGGTGAGGATCTTCCAGATTGCATCGTTGTTGTTGCTGCTCATGGGGGAGACTTCCATCTGCCGCCTCTTCTCTGTAGTCCTCCATATAAGTATTTCTATAATTACTGAATATTAGACCTAATAATACTGAATATCTATTGTGGGGACCACCAAGAAGATAACAAGCAGATACTCTTCTAACAAAATCATTGACAGACAGGCATTTATACCATCAAACAGCATTATCTGAAGGATAGCTTCAGGAGAGCTATAGATGAGAGAATGGCAACGAGTAATCCTAATATTCACACTCTGCCTAGGCCTCACACTCGGTGCATGGAGCACAATAGGAGGAACAGGGCCCTCACCGATCAATAAAAAGCTCATAGGAAAGAGTGGTATTCATCAAGGAACAAAGACCCAGGTCTTCTTTGACGACTTTGACGGAACTGACCTTTCCTCTGACTGGGTTATCGTTACTGGCGGCGGAACTTACAGCGTGAGCGGAGGTTATCTCCGAATCTACCAGAGTCCAGTTCGGTTGATGATTAATACGCGTATTGATTATGCGGTGAGCGCACCATGCAAAATCACTACACGAGTTCGTGCCTCCGGGCAGGGTATGAGGTCTCCGAATATCGTGAAGCTTCACAGATTCGGTACAGATGGTAATGACGAAGTAACCAAAGCCTGGTTCATTGGACCAACCGCAAATACGGCAAGAATGCGCAATGTCAACAACGGAGCTGGGGCCTCGACTGACTCGGGAAACATCTACCTAGAAGACATTACCGAATGGCATACTTACAGCCTTGAATGGAGAGCAGACAGCACGTCATTCTATCAAGATGATATTCTTAAGAGAACCCTAACTAGTTACATACCTGATGAGCCCTTAGTTCCAGCCTTCTGGTCTGCCCATGACTCTATTACCACGTTATATTTGGAGATTGATTGGGTTCGGCTAGAAACTTTATCTGGAAATCCAGGTATGCCTTTTGGACTTGACCCTGTATTAATACTAGCGATCTTGGCAGTTGTTATTGCAGCAGTCGTTGCAATCGTTGTTACTGTAGTAGTGATAACACGTAAACGGTCTGGGGAAACTCCTATTGTAAAGATAAGCCGGCCTAGCTTGGCTTGCAAGGCGTGTGGCAGTGTAACCAGTGAAGGCGACACCTTTTGCCTACGTTGTGGGGCGAAACTTGAGAATTAGAGCCTAGCAGAGCAGGTAGTTCCTTTCTAAAGAAGGACAGAGGCTTGTTTACAGCGGGTTTTGGGATTTATCTCCCTTATTTCGCTCATTTGGTGTCTTCCTTTCTCTCTTTTACGTTAATTTTCTCATAAACCAAAAGATTTAGTTCCTTCAGCGATACATTTATATCACAGTGACAGACACTTTTCTCAATCGTTGAGAAGAGTGGAGCGTTTGATGCGAACACAACACGGGGACAACAAACACCAAGAACCCCAAACCCAGGCACCAGAGAGTCACAACATGTGACCACACATGGTGAGTCCGCATTATAAGCCAAGCTCTCAACAAGGAAGGATAGTGACTTAAAGATGGGCTTAACAGATCGGATTCTCGGATTTGAAGACGCAACCCCCGAAGGGCTCAAGCTAGCCAAGACTATAGCTATCCTCATTTCCTGCTTCTCTATAAGCTTCCAGATATCCTCCACCTTCTACTTCGTATT
>JAEOSX010000038.1 GCA_016840135.1 Candidatus Hermodarchaeota archaeon | reverse complement strand
GCACAGAATAAACCAGAAGCTGCTACTAGCTTGATTTAGGTGGTGGCGCTAGAGCTTGGCCAATCAATGTCCTTTGCTACAATGTCTATCTCTACACCGATAAGAGGCTCCCTAGTCCTAGTATGTCATTTCTCAAAGTAGATGGCAGTCAATGAGCGGAAGGTAAAAGATGGCGACGTTTTGGATAACGACTTCCATCCCATTAATACTCATGGGCTTATTGTCCTTGAATGGACTGTTTTGGTTGAAGGTCAACTCGAAGTGAGTTCAATAGGAGGTTAGTGATTTTTTGTGGTGGTGAGGTGGTTTATACTAATTTGACTTTAACGGCCCTGGGTCCGCGGTCGCCTTGTTCGATTTCGAAGGTGACTTTGTCGCCTTCTTTGAGGGTCTTATTGCCTTCGACTTCGGTTCCGTGGACGTAGACGTCGTCTCCGGTTTCTCGTTCGATGAAGCCGTAGTTGCGGTCTGGATTAAACCATTTGACAGTTCCTTTTTCCATATGGTTCACCTCGATTGTCTTCGGTGGGATTGTGGTTTCCTTCTAGGGGAAGGGTTAACTGCATAGCATGATAAGTTGAATTTCTGTGAAAAAACGAAATTATCTTATTTGCTAATCAGTGAAGGGGGAGCTTTTGATGGTTTAAAGGTGTTTCTCTTTCGATTCTGCACAGTAATCTCATAAAAAGAAGGCGCAACCTGTTAACTGACCTAGGCTTTCTGGTTCCTGTCGTTAGCGGCTAATATAGTCACGGATTTGCTTTGCTTGCTGCTTAGTGAGATGTCCCCTCTGAACAAGGTTTTTCACTAAATCAGAAATGGCAACAAGGGCTCTCAGCTGTAAATCCACTTCTGCTAGTTGGGCGCTGCCACCTTGTTCGCGGTCTACGACGACAAAAATGTCCTTGACCTTTAGCCCTTCATCTCTTAGGACTTGAGCTGTTTCCAGTTTGCTTCCTCCATCGGTTATGAGGTCGTCCACAACGAGTACCGTGTCACCAGGCTCGTACTTGCCTTCGACAAGTCGTTTTCTGCCATAACCCTTTGCCTTCCTTCGCACATAGATGAGAGGTTTGTTCAGCCGTTGGGAGAGCATTGTACCGAAGGACAGTCCTGCAGTTGGTATTCCTGCAATTCGGTCAAACTTTACCTCTGGGTGAGCAGCTAACCACTGGAGCTGTAAATCCGTCAAACGGGCGAAGGATGCAGGATAAGAAGGGAGGAGGCGAAGGTCGATGTAGAAGGGGCTCACTACGCCAGAGCCGAGGGTGAAGGAACCGAACTTAATGACCTGTGTTTCAAAGAGTATTTGCGCAATTTCTCCAACCAAGTTATCTCCATCTTTGACTGGTGTCTGACGAGTCTTTGCGTCGTAGGTCGCTTTAGCAAATTTCTGAACAGCTTCTACTGGATTCCTAGCTTGATAGATTGAACGTCCGATTATCTCATAATCTGCACCAGCAGCGATGGCTGATCCTGGCTTGCCTCCTTGGGCTCCAACACCTGGGGTGAGGATTAGTGGGTTGGTGCCTATCCATGAGCGAATCTGGGTAACATGGTCGGGACGTGTACCTGGTGCGATTACTCCTGTGACCCCAAGCTCCACAGCTAGTTTTGAGAGTTTGTGTGCTAGAGGGTTGATGAATTGCAGGGCACCAGGGTGACTCATATCAACGACGAGGATGACGCCGCGCCCGCCAAAGTTTCGAGCCTCATCAAGAACTGCTTGAATAGCATCACGTCCAATGAAGGCGTGAACGATTATAGCATCGAACCCAGCAGAGAAGGTGTGCCGGGAAATCCAGGCATTCGTGTTATCGATATCAGCTACCTTGAAATCAGCGATGATGGGCACATCGGGAACTGCCTGTTTTATCTTGTGACCGACTTCTACGCCTGTGGCTAGGACTAGCGGATAGTTTAGTTTAATAGCTGCTACGTGAGGTGCGATGGTTTGGGCTAGCTGGCATGCCTGCTCGACCAGTTGGTCTCTTTGAGTCTGGGGGGCATCAGGGGGTAACGTGTTTGCTATATCAAGGGCGTGGATTACCCTTGAGCGTTGCGACTTGGTACGCTTTTCCAGTGCCTTGCGGAAAGCGGCTCCGAACTCTTTTGTCAATACTCTACTCTCCTGGCTAACTTTTTCCAAGTAATTGGTCTATAATCTGGTTGTGGCTTGTGATTTGTTTGCAGTAGGTGCAACGCAGAGTCACAGGATTGCGCTGAGTGACGGTGAAGGAGCTTGTTATTCCTCTTTCATTATTTGTGATGCAACTTGGATTTGCACAGTTGACGATACCCTCAATTTCATCAGGAATCTTGATTCGCTGTTTGTGATGAACCTTGAAGCTACGAATGATGTTAATGGTAGCCTTGGGGGCAACTAGGGCAATTCGGTTAATCTCTTCAGTAGTGAGCTCTCGCCCCTCTATCTTGATTAGATCCTTCTTGTCCAACCGCTTACTATGCATATTCATAGCGACAAGCAGGATGTCACCCTCTCGCCCAGTAATTCCAAGTATCTGAAGAACCGCCAATGCGTAACCCGCACTGATATGGTCGATGACGGTGCCATCTTTAATCTTTTGAACTGAGAGTTCCCTTGAGCCCTCAGAAGCCTTTGGTGTCATGCTTTTTGAGCCTCCATCAATAGATCGAGCACAGCCATCCGAACCACGAGTCCATTAAAGACCTGGGTGAAGTAGCGGGCGTGAGGAGTCTTATCAACAGCGGGGGCAATCTCATCTACTCGCGGTAGGGGATGAAGAATATCGAGAGTTGGCTTTGCATGTTCAAGCAAAGACAGGTCAATCACATACTGACCCCGAACCCTCTCATAATCCGCAGGACTCGGGAAACGCTCCTTCTGAATTCTAGTCACATAGAGGACATCCAGATTAGGCAGTATACCCTGCAAGTCTCCTGTCTGGATAACCTCCTTATCCTGGCCCTGTAAATCCATCACGATTTCAGGGGGAAGTTCAAGCCCTTCGGGGGCAACACAGTAGAGTTTGTCAGTGAAGCGTGTGATAGCATAGGACAGTGAGTGCACAGTACGGCCAAAGCGCAGGTCACCCAGCACGGCAACATTTAATCCCTCGAGCTTTCCCTGGCTTTTACGGATTGTAGCTAGGTCCAGAAGAGTTTGTGTGGGGTGACGACCAGCACCGTCCCCAGCATTGATTATTGGCACACTGGCTACCTCAGCAGCCCATTGAGCAGCGCCCTCCTGGGGATGGCGAAGCACGATGATGTCAGAGTAGCTTTCAACAGTACGGATCGTGTCTGCAAGGGACTCGCCCTTTGCCACAGAGGAAGAACCCACCTGTGCAACGCTGACAGTTGACCCACCCAATCTTAACATAGCCGACTCAAAGCTCAGACGTGTTCGAGTTGAGGGCTCATAAAAAAGGGTGGCTAAAATTCGCCCTTCCAGCAGACGGGATTGCTTCCCACCCCGAGCTAAACGCTCCATCTTATCTGCGCGGTCTAGGATGGTAAGAATATCCTTGTCAGCTAGATCGGCGATGCTTATGATGTTCTTTACATTAAACGTCATTGCAACGCCTCATCAGCCAAACAGCTACCTTCTAATTAAGTCTTCTCTATCCTAATGGGTCGTCGGAACCCTTGATTTTTCAATTAGTGTATTCTGATGAAGAATATTATGGACGAACTCGAGCATCGGGACTGGCAACACACAACAGCTTTACTCCAAGCTGACTTGTTTCCAGTCCGTGAATCTTGGGTTACCTATTTCTACGCAAGGGTTTATGCAGCAATCAAAGTTAACCCTTTAATCATCTTGAGATGGTCTTGCAAGGAGTTCTAGGTCATCTGTTTCATTCCAAAAGTAGAAGTCGATGTCTTTTACGAGATGCCCGTATCGTTGTAACCATTTCATCGGGATAACCTTCGTGTTGCCAAAAATCAGAAACTTTTGTTTTGTATTGATTTTTTCTAGTAACCAGACAGTCTCAGACACTGATGCAAACTTTGCAGGCTGAATCCGCCCTTTTCCCAATGAAAGATACTTTGCTTCCCCAACAATACTTCTATCCTTCGATAAGAAATCAAACAGCTTGGGGACACCAGGAAACATACCTGGTCTTAACTTTACTCTAAAATGCTCAGAGAGAAAGTGTCTAGCCCTTATTTCAAATCGGCGAACACGCTGAAGTGGTGACAAAGAGTTTTCGCTAGAAACCTTTGGGGAGGAAGTTAATTTTCGTAGTCGGAGTTCTGCGGTTCGCCTGAATTGAATGATTTGGTTTGTGAGATCAATCTCTGTGACACGCCACCCATAATCTAGCCAGCCGTTTATAGCATGGGAATGTGTTCTATCGTTAGCCCACCAGGTTCGAAACTTGCGTGCTGATTTTGGTAAAGGGAATCTCAAAATTGACTCGATTTCTGAGAAAGAGAGTTTGACCGTGTCCTTTACACTAGTAAGTAGAAACTCGCCTAGAGTAGTATACTTTGACATGGGAGGTCGCCTAATGATACCGTGTGGTTTTCTTATTTGCACTTTCTAATGCTAAACAGAAACTCATTCTATGGAATATTCACTTCCCTTCTAACTGTTGAGGTAAATCAAAAGATATTTTCAGTCGATTAATAATCTCCTTATATCGATTACGAATCGTCACTTCAGTAACTCCAGTTACTTTTGAAATTTCTCGCTGGGTACGAACTACGCCTTCAAGAATACAAGCAATGTATAGACAAGATGCTGCAATACTTGTGGGAGCTTTGCCTGAACTAATCATTTTTCTCCGAGCGTCACTAATAATTTGAAGAGATCGCAGTATCACTTGGTTATCTAACTTCAAGGCTTCAGCGAAACGAGGTATATAATCACTGGCTCGGGGAGTAGGAACTTGTAACTCCAGTTTACGGACGAGCATTCTAGAAGATTGTGCCAGTTGTTTTCGATCAAGATGGCTATGAACTGAAACCTCTTTCAGTGTAAGTGGAATACTCCGGAATCTGCATGCAACGTAAATACACGCAGCCATTACCCCCTCGAGGCTCCGCCCCCGAGTCATCTTCTGTTCAAGGGCACGACGGTATAGATGCGCAGCGGATTCTTTCACAGAATAGGGGAGGTTTAACTGACTTGCTATTCGTGTTAATTCACCTAATGCGAAGGCTAAATTACGAGAAAAATTCGAATGTACTCGAGAGCGCTTATGCCATTTGCGTAGTCTGTATACCTCAGCAAGGCGGCTTGGAGCTATCGATTTATTCCGAGCATCACGATTTCGCCAGTCTATGTCGGTGCTGAGGCCTTTATCGAACCGGGTAATACTCGGTGGATTTCCAACACGCTGTCGTTTATCGCGTTCTTGTTTGGTAAAAGCTCGCCACTCAGGTCCGTAATCAATGAGATGTGCGTCGAGCACAAGTCCACAGTTCGTGCAGATAATTTCACCACGGGGAACATCCCGAACTGTTTCTAGAACCCCACAATTAGGGCATATTTCTCTGACCTGAATAGCTTTGAGGCCATTCGCGCGTTTGAAACTCTGTTCACAAAGACTTCCTTGGACCATTTTCTTCTATATCCTTTCTTACATAACGCCGTGTATGTTTAGCTATTCATCAATAGAAGTGTCCCATTCGTATCAACCGATTGCTCCCCACTCCAACAAATGAATTTTACGTCATGTTACCGATAACAAAACACATTGTCATATATTAATGTACCCATTTATTATGAAAAAGTGTTCTACAGTAATGCTAGAACATGCCATTGTGAGAGCTACCGGTACTTTGTATTAATCACCCAAAACCCTCTAGGATTTGAGAACAAGATAGGCTAAAAGGGAAACACCTGCAAGAATTCCAAAACCATATGCCAAAATCAAAGTATGAAGTCATCATGGGCATACTAAGGAATAGATTGACGAACAGACTCAATAGCAGGATTCCAGCACTTACATTGCATAAGAGCAGTCGCTCCCCCTTAGTTAGAGGCTTTTTCTCCAGCGAGAACAGCCTGACCCATAAAACCAGAACAACCCCCATGAGCGGAGGGAACAGAAGCAGAATCAACGCGAGTGGTAGTAGCAGGATGCCGCTGAGCCGTCCACGGATCCCATCGAGGCTCCCTTGGAGGCGTTCAAATTCTGCAGCGTACACTGTGCCATAGTCCCGACGAATTCTCGTTTACTTTCGAGCTAGTCTTGGCTTTTATTCGATTCGCGAACTAGACCAATTTGTTCTAGCTTGATGCGTTCCTTGTTAAGGTGGGATTTCGCAAGCCGACTCAGGAGCCTAAGATAAAGCAGGTCAGCGGTACCTTCTCCAATTTCTTCGCCTTTCTCAACCATATCGACAAGGGTTTCTGCGAGCTCCTGGGCATATTCATCGATTCTCCTCCCCACGAGCTGTTTGAAATCCCATGTACTAGGTTCAAACTTGCCCAGAAGGTAGCCCCAGAGAAAAGTCTTGATGGGAAGCAATTGCGCCTCCTTCTCAGCGCTAGAAAGTGAGGAAAGTCTAGGGAGTTGTAGAGTTGAAAAAGCTCGATAAAACGATCTTACACCACCCCGGTAAACATCTTCGCGAGTTTTTTCGATTAAGTGTTCTTCTTCGAGTTGGTGCAGATGATAACTAACTCGGCTTTTACTCAAACCCAAAATGCTCGCTAACTCAGCAAGAGAATGCTCTTCTTCTGCGAGGTGGCGAAGAATGCTTGCTGTTATGGGATTTACTAGCATTCTAGCCGATTTGGCTGATTTTACCGTGCGGGCCTGACGTTCATGACTTTGTGGCAGGATTTCACCATCAGGGCTTTAGATATAAGGGTGCCCGAAAGACTTATTAAATCCCATATATAAAAAGTTTTACGGTCAGATATATGAACGGTTAAAAATTTTACAGTTACGACCCGTCACCACCATTTTCTAACAGGAAACTTCGCTGGCGGGGATTCGCCTCGCAAACCGTTCAAAAACTATCTTGGAGGGACATATTATGTGTACAGAAATTACTATATTAGGAGCTGGGCATGGCGGACAAGGGCTAGCAGCATATCTTGCCCTTAACGGGCACGAAGTGTACCTGTACAATCGGTCAAAAGCCCGCATTAAACCCATTATCCAGCAAGGTGGGATACAGGTTGGCGGTGTTGTTTCAGGATTTGCAGAGCTGGCAAAATGCTCATCAAACATCCAGGAAGCCCTTTCCCACGCAAAGCTAGTATTTCTTGTTGTCCCTGCCTCCGCTCACAGAGATCTCGCTGTACAATGTGCCAAGTACCTCTCACCCGAGCATATTGTGCTCCTCATCCCTGGAAGAACCGGTGGAGCCTTAGAATTCTCTAAAACCCTAGAGAGTAGAATCGGATGGACGCCGGCTATCTCCGAAGCCCAGACGTTTCCACTCGTAAGTAGAGTCGTTGGTCCAGGACAGGCTCAAGTTTCAGCCATCAAGAAGGAATTGCCTATAGCCTCCTTCCCTAGCACACACACCAAAGAAGTCTGTGAACGGATATCTAAGATTTTACCCGGTATACGGGAAGCATCAGATGTATTGGAAACGGGTTTGAGTAACATTGGGGCAGTATTTCATCCTGCACCGCTTATCCTCAATACTGGTCGAGCTGAATCCACTAATGGCCAGTATAATCATTATCTTGACGGTGTTTCACCAACCGTAGCACGGTTCATTGAGAAGATTGACGCTGAACGAGTGAGCATTGGAAGAGCATTAGGAAAGGACATCTTGTCAGCAGCAGATTGGCTCCGAAAAGTCTATGATTCCAAGGGTCAGGATCTCTATGAATGCTTACAGACCACACCATGTTATCAGGATCTTGGAGCACCCCAATCTCTTGATCACCGGTATATCTGGGAAGATGTTCCCACAGGGCTTGTACCTCTGGCAGCAATCGGGGAATCAGTAGGAGTAGCTACGCCCGCAATATGTACAGCTGTGGATATGGCTTGCCACCTGACTGGACGTGATTTCTGGGAGGATGGGCGAACAGTTGAATGCTTGGGCATCGAAGGGCTGTCTGCAATCGAGTTGCAGCTTTATGTGTGGCACGGCTCATTGGCTACTATAACTCATACAGATATGCTGCTGTCTCTGGATGAAGAAACGGAGCGTGTTAAATAGACATGACAGGCTCTCCCTCTCAAGGGAAGTTGATTCTCGGTGCTTGTCTGGGGAATTGTGTACACGTTGCGGGAATCCTCAACTTTCTGCAACTCGCTGACGCCAAGGGCTATTCAACCAAGTTTCTTGGTCCTGCAATCCCAGTTACAACCATTCTTGATGAGGTCGAACAAACCAATGCGCCCGTTGTAGCACTCAGTTACCGGCTTACGCCAGGGGCTGCTTATCGTCTTGTCAAAGAATTGGCACTCGCTCTGAAGCGGCGTAAGCTTGCTCCTAGAACTTGGATTTTTGGCGGAACAACACCAGTTGTTGAAAAAATTCGCCCACTTAAAATATTTGGCTTTTGTTTTGATGGTAGCGCCACAGAAGAAGATGTGTTGATGTTTCTGTCTAGTGGTTGTTCACCTGAGAAGATGACTGGTTCCCATCACTCTTCACGAAGCGGTATCTACAAGAAATCATTATTGAATCGAATGGCTCAACGAAGCCCTTGGCCGCTAATCCGCCATCACTTTGGTTTACCCAGCCTTGAAGAGACGATTCAAGGTGTTGGAGAAATAGCGAGAAGTAAATG
Source organism: Candidatus Hermodarchaeota archaeon (assembly GCA_016840135.1). Taxonomy (GTDB): domain Archaea; phylum Asgardarchaeota; class Hermodarchaeia; order Hermodarchaeales; family Hermodarchaeaceae; genus YT-063. The sequence continues at coordinate 10,639 of JAEOSX010000038.1, read as the reverse complement.
TCTAGATATCCTTTCCATAGCACCTGACCAAAACGCTCAGCAATTCTTCTTCCGCCCTGATAAAATGGACGCCTCTGTCGAAGGGGCAGGTGGTGTATCTGTCCGGTCAGAGCAAGATTTGATTTCGATCTATCAAGCTGCGCAGCAGGGGAGTTACCCGTTACTTCGTTGCTACAGTGGTACTCAGGATTTAACCCAATGGGCAATCTTGTTAAAAAAGACGATTAAGAGCGCTTGGAATGCTACACCAATCAATTGGTATAGTGATCTTGACGGTCGAAGTAAACGGTCTCTAGCTCTCGCTATTCGCGAGAATATCGAAAACCTTCGGTGGCACGCGCAGCACCGTATCCCCGTCGAGGTGAACGAGCCACATCACTGGAGCCTTCGCCAAGCTCATGACACAATTGCTGTTGCGGCAGCCTACTGGTCAGCCTATGTTGCTAAAGTTGTGGGTACACGTGATTACATCGCTCAGTTTATGCTGAATACCCCCCTTGGTGTTTCACCAGCAATGGATCTTGCTAAAATGTGGGCAACGATAGAGCTAATTGAAACCTTAGAGGACCAATTCTTCAGGATTCACCGACAGGTTCGAGCCGGGCTCCTTAGCCTTCCCGTTGACTTGGATGCAGCTAAGGGACAAATCGCAGCCTCAGCCTATACTGCTATGCATCTGAAACCAAGCATATTCCATGTAGTAGGATTCTGTGAAGCAGATCATGCTGCGACGCCCAGCGATATCATTACTAGCTGTAAGATTGTTCGACAAGTCGTCAAGGAGAGTCTACTAGGTCTACCGAACTACCAGTTAGATCCAAAGATCATCCAACGTAAAGAACAGCTCATATCGGAAGCGAAAACCCTACTGAGTGTTTTAATGAAACTGCCTCAAAGTAAAGCCGTTCATCCACTATTGAACCCCGAAACCTATATTCTCGCATTAAAACAGGGAATTCTTGATGCACCTGGTTTGAAAGGCAATCCCAATGCTCGGGGGACAATTCAAACACGAATTTTAGATGGTGCCTGCGTTGCAGTTGACGCTGACGATTCCATTCTGAGCGAATACGACCGATTGAGCCAAATAATTGGTGAAGAGCTGCTCTCGGAACCCCGTGATACAAAAGTGAGCTACCTCACGCGGAAGCTGTGAGGCTTCCTGCCTTCGACCAGGCTTGCATGACGTAGGGAATACGATTTAGGTATTTCACGATTATGGGAGCACGCGGGCAGCGGAACTGGAAACAAACAACATCTTTCCAATGCCTTGTAGAGACTCCTTAACGGCTCTAGATTGTCTAGGATTTGAGAACTAGGTAGGCTAGAAGAAAAACGCCTGCTAGAATCCCAAAACCATATGCCAGATTAAAGTATGAGGTCATCATAGGCATGCTCAGGAATAAATTGATGAATAGACTCAGAATCAGGATTCCAGCACTTACAAGGCATAGGAGTATTCGCTCCCCTTTCCTTAGAGGCTTCTTCTCCAACGAGAAAAGCCTGACCCAAAGAACCAGAACAACCCCCATGAGCGGAGGGAACAGAAGCAGAGTCAATGCAAGAGGGAGTAATAGAAGGCCACTTAGCTGTCCTCGAATCCCCTCGAGGTTCCACTGGAGACGCTCATATTCTGCGGCATGCACTCTACCGTAGTCTCGGCGAATTCTGTAACTGTAACCTTTCCAGATAGAATATCTGACCTTCCCTATCCTTTCGCGTATTCTATCTATTACGCCTTTTTCTTCTCCACCATATCCTCCTCGAATTGCTGGGAGAATGTAAATCCATACCATGAGAGATGCTGCTCCGTACACATTCATGATGATATCAAAGAACGTCTGAGGCTGCGATAGGAAAAAGACGCCAATAATACGGTATATGGAATATGCACAGATTAGAATTGCGACGAGTAGAAGCACAGCCTTTAGGGCTCTTACTCGCCCTTTTCTCCCTTTCAGAGAACCCGAGAAGGCTCTAAAGAGAAGCTGGCAAAAGACCGCGAAATTGATCGCTATACCTAATCCACCCAGAATCTTCATCGTGATTCCCGATATCAGAGTTGGTATAAACAGCAAGCTTGGATTCGTGAAGGCACTTAGGTCCCAGCCGAGGAATACCAATAGCAGGATAAAGGAAATGACACCTAAACTGAAAGCGACAAGATAACTAAGAAAGATATAGCGTGTCATTTCATTATTCACCAACCCAAGTTACTGGGTCAGGCTCGCGTGGCAACCATTTGGCTTATTCGGGCGACATAGGAGCGGATGGTTTCTTCCGTTGGCGCGGCAACAGCAGTTTCTTGATGCTGAGAAGCTGCTTGATATAAGCTCATGGCTGTACGAACCAGATGTCCTGTTTGGGCGATGGCCAACATCTTCTCTTGAAGTGGCAGATTAATGAGGGGTGGTGGGAAGTTTTGGCTTGGGTCCTCTAGGAAGGAAACTAATTTCCTAATAGAATCATGGATGCTATACGGCAAGCGCTCTGAGTATGCATCAGGTTTCAGGGCAGATTGAAGGCGAGTTAACTGTTGCTTCGCTTTCTCTACTTGACCAGCACTTCCTGTAGTGACAAATTGACAAACAGTATTTGCAGCCTCTAGTAATTGGCGGAGTTGTCGAAGGCTACTCTCTGTCTCCTTTGCGAGTTCTGAAGCAACCATACTGAAGGTTTTCTCTGTCTCTGAATAGCTCCCTGCAGCGAATCTGGCTAAACCTTCAGGAATCTTAGCGTAGGCGTTTGAGAATTTAATGAACAAGCTATACGCGTCTGCAAGTCCAGGTACCATCCGAGTAATCCTGTCAAAAGCGTCTTTCACTTCACCGAAGACCTCTTGAGCTTTAGTGTACTCGCCCTTAACTAGGTGAATCTGTCCAATTTTCCAGAGATTCTCACCAGCCTTGTGGAAGAGGAAAAGCTCATTGTACAGATTTGATGTTTCACGATGGATGCTCAGGCTTCGCTGGAGTATTTCTTCGCGTTGCCCTCCAATTAGTTTTGTATCAAAGGCTGAACGGATCAGTAATGCATCCGCAAGAACCGTGTTGATTTCTCCATGCTTATGTTTTTCTCCAGTCTTTTCATAATCTACCTTTGCGAGTTCATAATATTTGACAGCTTGGACAAGTTTCTCAACATCCCCTTCAATTACGCCAAGCATCTGGTAAGCATAAGCCGTCTTATAATATGCATAAGCAGTTGAAAGGGGGTCATTAACCTTTTCAACGAATTCGATGCTCTGCAATCCAAATTTGAGCATCTCTTGAAGGAGCTTCTGTTTCTCTTCGAGGGAGGATGTGACTTCTGCAAGCTTTTCATAAGCAAAGGCAGCATTGGTGTAGGCTCCGATTTGTCCTCGCCAATCCTTGGTTGCCTTCAGAAATTCTACACCTTCTTGGCTGAGCCCAAGTTGCCGGGATGCCCACTTCTGTTTTTCGCTGAGTTTGGCTTCTAGGTCAGCGATTAAACCGCAAAACTCGCTTGCGTTCATACTCGCATAGCCTGCCATTCTGTATCCTTGGCTCTGCTCTGCAAACTGCTTACCCTCTAGCTGTAACTCGAAGGCTTCTTGAAGCTGTTCTCTTCTGCGCTCAAGGTCAGCTTCGAACCATATCATACGTTCAATGATTACCCCTAGGTTGATGGCGACGTTGGAGCGTAGCTGGACCAGCTGAGTCTTTTCTCCTATAGCACGCCCTTTCTGAAGGTATTCTTGACCTAGACGATAAAACTCGTTGCGTTTCTCAAAATCCTGAGCTAGCTCAGCGATACTCAGGAAGGTTGTACCTAACCTGATGTAGGAATTGAAGAGTTCACCATAAGCCCTTGTTCGCTCCAAGGTAGAAACTGATTCCAGGTAAAAACCTCTTGATTCCTGGAATAGGGCGCTCCTCATATCAGGTATTTTCTCTCTCTCAGCAAGTCGATAATAGGAAAGGCCTAGGATCTGTAGCATAATTCCGCGTAACAGGTTAGAGTGAATATCCGCAAGAGACCGCTCAAGCCCATCTAGGGTTGCCTGCCGAAGCTCATGACCCCGTTCTCTCTCCACACCATACTGGTGTGTAGTATTCAGAGCTTTTAGGATTGCCAACTCCTTAAGGTGGCTTTCTGTTGAGGAGGAAGCAAGAGCCTCGACTCGCTTGAATAGATCTTCAGCAAATTTCACCTTCTTCTCAAGGTCAACATAGGCTATCAAAGGATCTGAAAAGAGAATGTAGAAGATACTCCTATGATCTTCTGGCAGAGACTCGGCGAGTTGGTTTCCATATTCAGCCCAGTGGATTTGTCTATCCATTGGTACAAAGGGGATAAGGCTGGGGATTAGTTGCAGAGCGTAATAGATGTTACTCGATTCGACATACACTTTGATTGCTTCGATGAACTTCTCAGGGTTGGGTGGGTCAACAAGCCAGCCTTCCGACTCCAAAATCATTCCTTGAAGCTGGGCACGCTGTGAGTCACTGAGCATAGGATTAGCAGCAACTGTTCGGCTTTGTGTAATAACCTCACGCAGCCTCTTATCCATCTCGTCCTTATCCTTTGCCTGCCAAGCACTAGCTGAAAGGTTCTCACATCCCCTCACAGCAACATTGTGGTCGCGGCTTTTTCGGTACCAAGCGAAACAAGCCTGGGAGGCTTCATAGAACTCGAGGTTACGTTCCTTAAGGGTTATTTGCTGAAACTCTACATCTGTTCCTTCTTCTGCCAATCTTTTCCACCTACTGTTGTCCAAAACTTAACCAACTAGAATAGTATATCCTTTTTGGTGTTTGGTTCCTGCATCATGGAGGGGCACTACTTCCACAAGGGGGACTGACCTCCCGCCTTAGCGAGACGTTTAGGATCTCCACACAACAGGTAAGAATCGCCTAGAAAGGCGGCTCAGGCGCAGTTCCCGGAGTTGGTGCCGCAGATTTAATGCTGAACCAAGCTCGGCGCCCTTCCTGCTCTTTCCAAAGAAATCCCATGTCAGCCAAGTCGTTTAGATATCTTGATTCCAGTCCTCTGGTTCTTGTTGTCAATTTACTGACCTCACCCGCTGTTGCCTTCCTGAGCCGAAGCATCGCCATCGCGGTTAGTTTCAAATGCTGGGGAAGCTTAAGCAAGGTCAGGGAAGTGATCTGGGAAAGCTTGGTTAGGCGTGTGAATTTCACCAGCTTCTGGTGAAGCATATCAGCAAGGGGAAGTCCATATTCTTGCTGGAAGAGTGTGGACATATCCTCGAAGTTAGTTGTTTGGGTGTCCAGTCCAAGGAATCCTACCAAGTCCTCCGCTTTTTTGAGCTGATTAAGTCTTTTGTAGAGCTGTTCAGCCATGCTGATTTGGTTACTAAGTTCTTGACGGAAATTCTCCAGTGTAAGCTGATTTGAAAAGACCTTGTCAAGTAATGCCTGGGCGAAGGTTAAAATTGGGAGAGCCATCTTTGCGCCTTCAAACTTCTTCTTTTCAACATTGAAAGTGACAGCGTCAACTTCGACTGGATTGGATACGCTTCCTACCCAGCTGTGATTGAAGTCAAAGGCGTCTAGCTCTATCACGAGTTCAGATACTGAATCTGATGGAGTGTTATGGAAAACCACCATGTAACTTCCAGAAGTCTGGGCTTGAACCCGTTTAAGCTGAGTAACCACAGCAGGCGGTGCTATTTGTTTTGAATCAATATCTGTTACTATCCTTCGGTGAGGCGTGAATATCTTCAATGGAATCGTTAGTGCCTCCTCTTCCACTTGTCCAGTCAATAGAACAGGTTCTCGGGATAATAATAGACAGAAAAGGGTGGGAAGGTTTTGTCGACCATACACTTCTTCCAAAGTTTTAAGTTCATTATCCATTGTTTTTACCTCATTAGCTACGTTACCTTTTCGAAATGAGTTGCCAGATGTTCAATGCTTTTCGTGAAGGGGTGGTCTGGTTTTGCTATAACGAAGAGTTGGCTACCGAGATTCTCCAAGACTTCGCAGAAACAAGCGATGACAGAGACAATCCTGACTCCTAATTGCTTCTGTATTTCTCCTAGAATCCTCTCATAGTTTTCCTTTGATTTGAGAATGCTGACAGGCATCTTGTTCAGTATTAGTTCAGGTTGTTTACCAAGAGTCTGGTCGTAGACTCCCTTGATGAGCTGCTCAGTTCCAACCAGATCCTGCTGGTCTGCCTTCAAAACTAGGATTAGCTGGTCTGAGGCCACAATAGCGTTTATCGAGCTAAGAGCAAAACCGGGGCTAGTATCGAAGATTATGTAATTGACTCCTTGTCTTTCGAAAAGTAAGTCTTTTGCATCAAGAATCAGCTGGAGCACTCTAGCCTGCCACGCCTCATCAAGACCCTTTTGGGTCATCTCATTGATAGCATCGCCGCTAGGGTTAGTAAAGCCTACATGTAACTTGCCCTTTGTTCCATAGCGGCTGCCTAGTTCTACTATTGCATCGGTGAGTTCGCACTTCTGATCAAGCCAGTCATTTAACCAGAACTTCAACTCATCCTTCATTTGAAACAAAGTTGACAAGCTAGGTGCCCGGAAATCAAAGTCCAGAAGGACGACATTATGGCCCCGCTTTGCTAGGGTTAAAGCAGTGTTCGAGGAGATGTTTGACTTTCCAGTTCCACCCTTGAAGGAGTGAATCGAGATAGCTTTGCGAATAATTGCTCCAGACATAAGCTAACGCTCCGTGACATCATATTAGTGCTTTTAGGTTGATTAAGGATTTGCTTGAGCGATTTGATATTGGTAATGTTGTTGGACTCTGGTCCGTATGAGATAGCCCATTCGCCAAAGCTGACCTAGATATTGTGACTCGACGGTGGGATCTTTACCTGTCATAATAGCAACCTCGATGGCAGATCCCTGCCGCAGTTTTAGCATTGCCAACGCGGTTTGTTTTAATCGCTTCGGAACCCGGAGTAGCACCAGACTTGTGAGGGGCGAAATCTCCTTTTGCCTCTCAATAGTAACCGCTTCACTGAGCTCGGTTCCCCTAACACCATAATGTCTGTCAATATAGAGCGTTAGCCCATGCAGTGGATTCCCGTGGAGGTGGAGATGGGCAATGGGGAAGGATGTGGCATTGTCAACAACGGCTCGAGGTATTGTAATCTCTATATCACTCTGGCAAGCCTTACAGTAAATCTGAATAGTCACTTCGTCCGGGGCGAGATTAATGATGCTCATTGTTACTCCTGATATCAGTTCTTCTTATTGAATCTCTATCTAAAACCTCATATATTTTGTGTAGAGGAGGATAGATACCCTTACAACTCCATTAAGGGAAGATTTTTCTTTTATTCCTTGTAAGAAGATAGTTGAGTTCGAGCCTTGATAAAATTTGAAAGAGAAGGTGGCTGAGGATTTTCCCTTGATGACTACTCAATCCAATCTATCGCCTGTCGAGGAATCTTGGGTACTTGTCATCGGATTTAATGTTCGTCCACTAGCCCGCTCAGCAAAGCTAGCAGGTTTCCGTGTTCTTGCCGTTGATTATTGGGGTGACCTAGACCTGTCACTTTGGGCAGATCGCTATATTTCGGTGCTCGATCAGCGACCTGATGCTCGTCCAGCCCGTCCTCAGATTCCTACTGCCCAGATACTCATCGAGGGTGCAGAGCAGCTCCTCTTAGATCATGGTGAGGTTCAGCACATACTAGTTGGTGGGGGCTTCGACGACAGTCCCATTGAATGGGCAGCACTCACAGATCTCGGACCTCTTGCTGGTAATACACCTGAACTCTTGAAATCCGCACGAGACCGTAAGGCAATAGCTGACTTAGCCCAACGCTGTGGCGCGGAGATTCCAGCAGGAGAGTCAGCCAAATCCAGGAAAACCTTCAGGAATGCTGTGGCCCGGCTAGCTCTGCCCGTTGTTGTAAAACCAGACCATGGGAGTGGAGGCTTCTACACCAAAGTCATACGTACCGAAGATGAAGCCGCTAGTTATGCAATTCATCACGCGTTCGATTCAGTCCCAGTAATTATACAAGAACTCGTAGTTGGGACAGACGCTAGTGTCTCAGTCCTTGGGACTGGTCAAACCGCTTGCGCGGTCTCGGTAAACGAACAGCTAATCGGGCTTAAAGAGCTAGGTCGAGGATACACCAAAGCCTATTGTGGTAACATAATCCCTATGAAAGCAGACTCCTCTGTCATCACAGGGCTCGCTTCGACAGCAGAGGAGATGACAGAGAGTCTAGGGCTCCTCGGGAGTAACGGGTTCGACTTTGTAGTCACCCAAGACGGCACACCCTACTTTATGGAAATCAACCCTCGTTTCCAAGCTACCATTGAAGCCCTTGAGCTAACGACAGACGCTAATCAGGTAAGGTTACATCTTGATGCCTGTGAAGGGAATCTCCCTGATGAGGCACCCCCTCATATTGCTAGCTGTGCTCGGATCATAGTTTATGCCCGTCAGCGCTGTATCATCCCAGACCTTAGTCGTCTTTCAGGGGTCGTAGACATACCAATCCCCGATAGCCACGCAGAATCCGGGGACCCTGTCTGCACCGTGAACCATGTTGCCCCAACCCACAAAGAAGCCATGGAAGGTGCTTGGCAAACCGTCAATACTGTTTACCAGCTACTCCATCCTCCACCCTCAAATGGTGGATAGGAAACGCTAAGAAACCTTCGCTCCATTACTTCATCAAACGTTGTGTCTAAAATGTTTGAAGAAGTAGAAGCTGCCCTAACCCGGATTCGTCAGGTCACTCATCATACTCCTGTCATGACCAGCCGAACCGTGAATACTCTTACAGGCGGAGAGGTGTTCTTGAAGTGTGAAAACTTTCAGCGTGTTGGTGCCTTCAAATTCCGAGGAGCCTATAACGCGATTAGCCAGCTGTCGCCCGCGGAGCGACGAAAAGGAGTCATTGCTCACTCCTCTGGCAACCACGCACAAGCCATCGCCCTTGCCGCAATACTACTCGGGGTGAAAGCGACAATAGTGATGCCTGAGAATTCATCGCGAATTAAGATGGAGGCAACACGAGGCTACGGAGCAAAAATAGTAATCAGCGGAAACTCATCAACCGAGCGTGAAACAAGAACAACAGAGCTCATTGAAGAACACAGCTACACGCTAATCCACCCATACAATGATCTCCGAGTCATCCACGGCGCAGGCACAGCAGCCTACGAGCTGATAAAGGAAGTCGGTCCCCTAGACTGGGTGTTCGCACCAGTTGGAGGAGGCGGACTACTCAGCGGCACAGCGATTGCAACCAGAGGACTCTGCCCGGACGCGAACGTTATCGGTGTGGAACCGAAAAACGCCGATGATGCCTACCGCTCCCTAAAAGAGGGAAGAATCCTCCCCTCTGTTAATCCTCAGACAATCGCTGATGGTCTCCGTACTTCTCTGGGAAGCAACACCTTCAAAATCATCCGAGAAAGTGTGGATGAAATCATCACAGTATCTGAGAAAGAAATTCTTGTGGCGATGCGGATTCTCTGGGAACGAATGAAACTCGTCATAGAGCCCTCCGGTGCCGTCTCCATGGCTGGTCTCCTTTATGGTGACCTACCGGTTAAAGACCAGAAAATCGGCGTAATAATCAGCGGCGGAAATATCGACCTAAACGATTTCTTCAACCATCTCGAACAACAAATCAAAGACCAATAGGAAAAAGAAAGCAGATATAAACAACGCAATACCGAAGATAAACGGTGAACAAATTTTGAGTCACAGACCACCAAGATGGCAAGGACGACTAAAAATACGTAGACCAGTCAGAGAAGACTGCCTTAGGTTCAACCCCAACCTAATCGAAGTCAAAAACATCCGCGGACGCTGGAAAATCGTTCAGGGACGCCGATGGCTTCTAGACTTCGAAGGACACGAAGCAGAAGCTAGACAAGCATTTTCCATCATCAAGCACTACAGGATGAACCGAAGCTGCTTTGTAGGACGACCTGATCCTTCAATGACCTACTTCCTTGTTGGTAGAATCGCCCCCTCAGGGGCTTTCCCGGGTGAAGACGCAATCGGCTTCAACCCAGCCAATATCGAGGTCAAGGAAATCAACGGGCGATGGAAAATAGTCGAAGGGTCGCACTGGATTATGGATTTCGAGGGCAACGTTGGAGAAGCTAGACAGGCTTTCAACATTATCAAGAAATACGGATTCAGGTACATCTGCTTTGTCGGCCGTCCGGATCCTTCATTGGTATACTTCCGAAAGTAGCCTTTCTAGAAACGAACAGGAGGGAAAGTGGATTAACATCCCTTTCCACTCTCTTTTTTATTCAAGATATTACTTGGTTATCGTAATCATTAGGGAGCGTATTCTAGAGCTGTTTTCCTGGTTTCCCTATTGGTCTGATTCCCTTGTCTAGTTTTATGTTCTATTTTGCACGAAGCTTTTGGAGTTCCACATCGCGTGAAAGCATCAGGAATCCAATAGCGATGAGTATTACCGACGACATAAACAGAAAGAAGCAGATGTAGTAAAAGCTAGTCAAGTGCCAGGGTGCCCAAGATCCATACATGATTCCCAACCCAGCGAATCCCACTGCCAAGTAGTAGGGTGCATGAATCCCTCCAGTGCGCCCGTAAAGGAAAAAGCTGTAGGCAAGGGTGAAGGCGACGGGGATTAGGACACCAAAGGTAAAACCATACATGATGTATTCGTTTAGGTT
>JAEOSX010000208.1 GCA_016840135.1 Candidatus Hermodarchaeota archaeon | reverse complement strand
CGGCTTGCTTCCTCGATGTCGGCTCTTCCTATCCTGGGGGTGCATTAGCTCCCAAGGGTAAGGCTGTACGCCTGTTAAAAGGGAACGTGAGCTGGGTTTAGACCGTCGTGAGAGTGGTTTAGGACCATGTATAACAGGCGAGGCTTCCACGTGGGAAAGCGTTCTTTCCTATATTGTGGTTTTCTTCCATGTGGGTGAGCGTATGCTGGGGGTAGACCCTTAACTAATCCCTTCTAGTGTGCGCTCATAGCTTCGCTTGTGGTCTTTGATCACCGCGAGACAGGTTGGATTCTCTCTTTTGGGTGCGTTGGGTGACTGAGGGTAAGGTTTGCTCGGTACGAGAGGAACGGCGAGCCGCAGCCTCTGGTGTACCAGTTGTCCGAATGGGCATAGCTGGGCAGCTACGCTGTGTTCGATAAGCGCTGAATGCATCTAAGCGCGAAGCGAATCCCGAGACGAGTCACCCATTCCGCGATTTTAAGGACCCTTATGCGGTCCGGCTGGGGCTGGTGACAGCAACGGCTAATTGTGGACGAAGGCTCCGGTAGAAGACCGGTTTGAACGAGCGGCAGTGTACGCACCGAGCCTCGGCGAGGTGTTGAGCTGGCCGCCACGTATCGCCTAAGTGTGCTTTTTTCGAAAGGGGCCAAAGCGCTGGTTCTGGAGCGATATTGTTCTTGGGTACACGACCACCATTTTCCCCCCTTTTTTTCTCTCAGTTCTTTCCTTTCATTATGGGTGAGTTTTAGTATATTGAAGAGTAGAGATTTTAGGTGAATGGCAGATTTGTTTTAGCATACTAGAAGAAGAGCGGAAGAGGTGCGGACTAGCTTATCTTGTAGGAGCTTTAGCCGATGGTACTCTTTATCGAAATCCTACACACTATATCTACAGAGTTTCTTATTATCAAAAAAATAAGCATTACCTTACCAAGTGTATTGAGCCACTAGTATTCGCTCTCTTTAACAAACGTGGACGCTTCTACTATGATAAACGAAAAGGTGTTTATTTCTATGAAGTGACATCAAAGAATATTTACGAGGTGATGGTCGCTGCAGCTAGTGGCTTCAAAGAGAAAAGCCAACGCATTGTTCCTCAATGGATTCTAGAGGGGAACCAAGAAGTTCGGTGTGCCTTTACACGTGGGTTCTTTGATGCTGATGGTTACTACCACATAAGACCTGAAGAAGCAGATTACAGGGTTCGGTTTGGTCAATCTGATCCAGTAGTTCTAGAAGGCATTCGTGATATCCTTTGTCGCGAAGGATTCAAGTGCAGCAAAGTTCTAGGACCATATAAATCAAAACAAGAAGCTAAACCTTATTACGAGTTGCATTTGCATGGACGAATGCAAATGCAGAGATTTCACAGGAAAATTAGACCTTGTCACCCAGACAAGGCGTGCATATAGTTTTTACATGAAATCAACTAGCTTTCTTCTGAGGCAGAGTGAGTTCGAGCAATTTTCTAGACTAACCTGTTTAAGAATTGTAATTGCTTGTTCGTTTTTACTCGTCATTAAATAACTCTCTTAATAACACCTTGTAAGATATCTTATTACAGACTTGAGATTAGTGAATCCCGATGGCTTAAAGTTTATCATGAGCTAATCTAATTTCCGTGATTTTATCCAGCTTATTTCTATAATTCTGGAGCGATTTTATGTCTGGATACACGACCACCACTTTTCCCCTCTTTTTGTTGTTTGTCTGGTTCTTGAGTGAGTAGATTTGCTGCGTCTTTAGGTCTTGGGATGCCTAGTGTCTATTTTTGGTGGTTTTCCTCGTGTTGCGTTGTTTTCTAGTTGTTGGGTCTTTAAGCGTCTTTGTGGAGGCAGGTGTGTATGAAGTCTTCCGATTTCTCCTCGTTGGCAAAGGTGCTGGTGGTTGGTGCCTGTGATGTGGGTAAAACTAGCTTGGTTAACAGGCTTGTTTTTCGGGATTTTGTTGAGGTGTCACCCACTGTTGGTGTGAACTTGGCTCATAAGGTGTGTAATGGGACTCGGGGTCCATTGAAGCTCAGTATTTGGGATTTGAGTGGACACCCCCGGTTTAGCACTCTTATGCCAAGGTTCTGCAGTGGTGCAGTGGGGGTTATGGTTGTCTTTGATTTATCCGACCCTACCTCGCTTGGCGAAGCGGCCACTTGGCTGAAGCATATCCAGACTTTTACTGATCTTGGACAAGAATTTGTTGTGGTTCTAGCTGGAAACAAGGCAGATCTTCCTCGAAGGGTTTCAGATGAAGCCATTGAAAGGTTTTGTGCAGATCATGGCGTCACAGAATATCTTCCATGTTCGGCTAAATCTGGTGAAAACGTAGCCCTCGTCTTCAGAACCCTGTGTTCAGTTTTGCAAGACTGTACCCCCGATTACGCTGAACAGGCTAGTGTCCCTCGCCCTAGCCAATCTTGAAGCCATAGGCTTCTCTACTATCAACTAGAAAGTGTTACTCGGTTTGCCGAAAAAAAGAGAAGAGTTACGGGTCAGAGACCCGCTCTCATGTATCTGATGTTAGCCAGGCATACCTTTGTCGTCGAAGGCCTGTTCAGTCTCGTCTGCTGACCCTGAGGGTGCTGGTGCAGATCCTAAACCGCTCTTTTCCTTCTCCCAGATTCTTCCTAGGAGGAGTAGTCCTAGTACGAGTTCGGAGTCGTTGAGCTTCTTAACGAGGAACTCTACGCTTTCAGAGACAGTGTCTTCGTGCTTCCAAGCCTCCTGAGCGACGGCGACCAAATCGTCCCAGCGGCCTTCAGAGATACCAAAGGCTCCTGTAAGTGTTTGGCTTTCATGGTCCACAAATGTGACTTTCCCAAGTTTATACTCAGTCATTTCTTTCACCAATTTTCTCCCCAATCATTTCAGGGTATTGGGAGTCATCGTTCTATTTGCTTCTCTCCCAGATTCTTCCTAGGAGGAGTAGTCCTAGTACGAGTTCGGAGTCGTTGAGCTTCTTAACGAGGAACTCTACGCTTTCAGAGACAGTGTCTTCGTGCTCCCAGGCTTCCTGGGCGGCTGATGTGATATCATCCCAGCGGCCTTCAGGGATACCAAAGGCCCCAGTGAGGGATTCAGAGTCGTGGTTCACAAAGTTTACTTTACCAAGTTCATACTCGGCCATTTCATTGCACCAGTAGAAATCGCCTAGCTTTAGGTATATTAAGCTTATTGTCGATTGCTAGATGAAAACCCCGACCAGGAAGTATGAGGAGGATGGGATTCGCGGGACCGAAGACGGTTGGCTAGGTTCCCCCCATTACACGCCAAAACATTAGCCTGTATTCGGGTAGATGCTGGAGTGCCGCGTTGGAAATGTACAATTGCATGTCAAAAAAGACCTCTCTGAGCATTTGTAGATGAAGTTCATTTGTCGTAGCATCGAAGGCCTTGAAGAGACATTGTATCGTGTGATAAGCCCATGTCTTCTCAATCAAGCCCTCATCAATCGTGGCGAATTCTTCCCTCGCCCCTTTCAGGTCTTGACGCTGGAGATAAGTCACAATCAGGTCGAGTGCTGCCCACGCCCCCTGATGATAGTCCTCGGCTGCGATTAACCCGCGATGCGCCGCACGAAGTTTCTCGCGCGCCTCATCGAAGCGCCCATCACGGGACGCCCAAAATCCTTCATACCATAACGTAACTGCTTCTGACATCAATACCACATCAAAGATTGAAAACTAAAAATCTAATGTCTACAAGGAAATTTGAACCTTCTGACGCTAAACTAGCTGAAAACACGCCCCCTATTGAAGACTTGAGTGGACTTCCTGAGACCCCGACGTAGTATT
>JAEOSX010000037.1 GCA_016840135.1 Candidatus Hermodarchaeota archaeon | reverse complement strand
GGGTAGAGGGTTCGACCTGTCTCGTGGATAGAGAGAGTTAGGACGCCTGGATCATCGTAGAAGATTTCTTGGACACCATCGCCGTGGTGGACATCGATATCGAGATAGAGGATGCGGTCAAGCCCATATTGTTTCTGGAGGTATCGGCAGGCGATAGCAACATCGTTGAAAATACAGAATCCAGCAGCGCCATCAGGTCGGGCGTGGTGGAGACCTCCTGCGGGATTCCATCCTATACTGGTTGTTCCTTTCATAACCGAGTCTACACAGGCGAGAGTAGCGCCCACAGCAAGGCAGGTAATTTCATAGGCGCCAGGGAATGCACTTGTATCGCCCATATCAAGGACAGAGTAGTTATCCTTCTGGCTAAGCTCACGGATTTGATCTATGTAGGGCTGAGAGTGGACTAGTTGCACCTGTTCTTCGGTGGCAGGGTGGAATTCGGGTTCGACTACGCTGGGGTTCTCCAGTAATCCTAGAACACGACATAACTCATAATGTAACACGACCCTTTCTTGCCGTAAAGGGTGACTGGGTCCCAAATCGTAGCGAATAACATCGGGATGGTAAAGCATTGCTACCTTTTTTGTCAACAAGCCTACTTCCGGTTTCTAGTTTGTCTAGGATGATATAAAGGAGATGTTATTATTCAATGCGTAAACACTGAGGGAAAAGTGATATTTCCTGTTCATAATTGCGTTTTTCGAAGACAGTACTAGTTTTGCGGTTTTCTTAACTGATATGGGATAAGGTTTAGAATTACTTAATAATAATATTTCTTATTCAAAGAAAAATAATCCAAAACCTATTTAAGCCAGAAACCCACAGCACTAATCGGGCAGGTAAGCGAGCGCAGCTTACTCTTTACTCTTCAGGTCTGGTGTAGATATTGGGAGACCCAACACAAAAACGTGATATTGAGGAATCCTTGAGAAACCAGGCTATCGGAGTGACTGAAGGGACACCCATCTTTAAATTAGTTTTAGCCGGCGAAGGAGGAGTTGGCAAGACCTCCATTGTCAACCATTACCTTAGCGGGGGCCATAATGAGCCTCCCATGACGGTGGGCTCTGAGTTCGCTTATCAAGAGGTCAAGTTGGAGAAACAGACAATAGGGCTAAGTCTTTGGGACTTCGGTGGCGAAATCCAGTTCCGTGACTTCATCCCAGTCTTTTGCATGGGCGCTCATGGGGCGATTGTCGTATTCGATTTGAGCCGCTACTCCACTTTTCGACAGATAGTTCCCTGGCTAGACCTCATTAAGGATAGTGAAGACAACATCCCGCTAATTCTTGTGGGTTCAAAGTGCGATCTTGATTGCGGGGGGCCCTCTGAAGAGGAGATTCAAGAACTCTGTGAGAAATACAAGATCCGTGAGTACATAACAGTTTCATCACTGACCGGAGAGAATATCACCAAGCTCTTCGTCCGGATTTCAGAGATTCTTCTTGAAGCGGTGAAAGAGGGAGATATCACACCAGCCAAGTCGGTTAAGGTTCCTTGTTCAGGAAATGAATCTATCTGCGATGCTGAGTAGATAGGATTTAGCTCCCCTAGCTTATTCTTAGGTACTTATCTTCTTCAAAGGTAAGGCTTTTTACTGTTAATCCGAGAAGAGCCTTGCATATTTGCGTGGTGGATTAAGTGTTTGAGGGTAAACGAGTCTGCGTGGTAATCCCAGCATATAACGAGGCGGATGCCATCGGTGAAACCGTCAAGGATTTCTTGATACCAGTTGTTGATGAGCTCATCGTTATTGACAACAATTCTACTGACGACACTGCCCGTATTGCCCGTAAGGCCGGAGCAAAGGTGGTTCACGAACCAATTCAGGGTTATGGTGCTGCAATTCGTAGGGGACTCCGGGAAGCCCTTGAAAGACGAAACCATTTCATTGTAATCACAGAGGCAGATGCATCCTTTCGGGGAGAAGATGTGGAGAAACTGCTGGAAAACTGCCGCGGACGACATTTCGTAGTAGGCACACGTACTGCTACCCCATATCTAGGTGAAGGTGCAAACATGGGGCTCTTCCTTGTTGTAGGGAACATGGCTGTTGCCAAGCTTCTAGGACTAATACATGGATACCCTCCGTTGACCGATGTTGGTTGTACACTTCGAGTCATCAGACGCCCCATGCTCAAAGCGGTTCTTCCAGAGCTAGAGGCAGATGGTGCTGCCCTTTCACCTGAGATGATTGTACGTGTCCTCCGACACGGTGGGCGCATGAAGGAGATTCCTGTACACTACTTGGCACGAGTCGGTACAGCTAAGATTACCACATCCCGAAGGAAAGCTTTCATAAATGGTCTTAAAATGATCCAAGTGATTCTTGGGACTCCAGGGAAAATACTGATTAGTCCATTCCTACGCCTCTTCAAGTAGTCGAAGAAATGTGCTAGCGTTTATCGTGATAGCGTAGCATTTGTTCGGCGAAGGCAATATCTTCGGGGAATGTGACGTTCAGATAGGTACCTCCGAGGAAATAGCCATGGACAGCGTGCCCCATCTTGGTGAGGGTGTTTAGTGTATCGGTGATTTCTATTTCCTTCTTGGCAGATTTTGGTGTTTGTCGGATAGCATCAAAAACCGTTTCGTCGAAGATGTAAGAGCCGCACCCAAGAATCTTGTTAGTTATGACGGTGGGTTTCTCCACAAGGTAACGAATACGGTGTGTTTCCATATCGATGTCTACTGAATAGTTGCGACGGATTAGCTCCTCCTTTTCCACCCACATAAGACCAATCGCGGCATTACAGTTTGTTTCGTCAAAGCCTTGGATGAAGCCATTGTGGTTCGAGCCCAAGTAGAGTTCATCCCCCAAGTAGACAGCGAAGGGTGGCTTCACGATTCCTTCTGTTAAACTGACAGCATGACCAATACCCTCAGGGTGTGGCTGTCCTACATACTCGATGGAAAGTCCGAATTCGGAGCCATCACCAAAGTGATCCTTCACCACATTCGACTCGGGGTTCACGATGATGATTACCTTCTCTAGTCCTGCTTGTTTACAGCGATCGAGGACATAAGCAAGAATTGGCCGCCCCAGTACCTGAATCATCGGTTTTGGTACTTTCTCCGAGTAGGGCTTGATGCGTTTACCAGCACCAGCCGCTGGAATAACAGCATAACGGGGCGGCATAGCAGAAGCAAAACGCGTCTGACTGCTTAAAAGCCTTGCCAGAATGCTCCCGTCTAGAGGCTTCGCGATGGGGCGAGGATTTTTAGCCTAGCGGATTGCAAAGATGCCTCCACTCAGCAAAGTAATCGAGGGACTCAAGCTATGCGTTCTCGAACCTACTATGTCATCGCTGTTGCTAGTCTTATCCTCATCGTTGTCTGGTTACATATTGCCCTGCTACCAGAGGGGGGTATCTTCGCCATCCTCGATGTGTTACTTACGGTAAACCTGTTCTGGTTGCTACCCGCCTTTGGGCTCTTTGGGATAGCCTATATCCTAAGGGCGGTTCGTTGGTGGCAGCTACTCAGACCCTTCAAAACAGGAGGTAATCCCGCTAATCTTTTCCCTATAATCGTCGGCGGAATATTCCTCACCTATGTTGTACCTCTCCGTGCTGGTGACATAGCTACACCTTATTGGCTCCGAGAGAAACGAGGGACCCGTTTCACTGCAGGGCTCTCTTCTGTGCTTCTAGCAAGGCTCCTCGACTTTGCCAGCCTTACACTCATTGTGGTTGTCTTTGCAATTCTTATTTTCGGTACAGTGGCTGATGTGATGCGATACATCATCGTAGGCGGAATCATTGGAACAGCCTTTATCGCCTTCTTTCTCTTAATTCGAAGTGAGCGATTTGTAGGCTTTCTTTCACGGATACTTGGTCGCCTCTTCAAACCGTCTGAACGACTCCGAGACGATGTGCCTACATTCGTAGAAAACGCCGCCACCGATATGAGGACAGTGATCAGTAGCTGGAACTCGGGAGGTGCACTCCTTACTAGTGTGCCGCTTTGGATTCTGGAAACCGCTAAGCTAGTATTTCTTGGCTTAGCTCTTGGCGTGG
>JAEOSX010000207.1 GCA_016840135.1 Candidatus Hermodarchaeota archaeon | reverse complement strand
TCTATTCGAATTCATCCAGAAACTACGAAAGAAAAACGACGCAATTGAAGTTGGTGCTGAAGCCCCCCTAATACTGGGCAAGACCGAGGACAATCTGCGTGCCGCTATTGCCGGGGAAACATATGAATACACTGAAATGTATCCTGAATTCGCCAAGATTGCTCAAAAGGAAGGCTTCAATAAAATAGCAGCTCGGCTCCGCGCCATTGGGAAAGCTGAAGAGCACCATGCCGAACGATACCAGAAACTTCTCAACCAAGTTGAAGCTGGCACCTTATTCGAGAAAGACACTGAAGTAGAGTGGGTTTGTATGGAATGCGGGTACCATCACCGAGGCGCAAAAGCGCCAAAGGAATGCCCCTCCTGCCACCACTCACGCGCTTACTTCAGACTGAAGTGTGAAACATATTAGGAACGAGTTTAAGACTCATTCTTTACGAATTCAAATATAGAACCCTGAAACAGACAGGTGCAAAAGTAAACCTAAATAGGTGATTTGAAATGGCACAGAAATATGTCTGCACAGCCTGCGGCTACGTCTACGATCCTGAAAAGGGGGATTCTGATGGAGGCATCGCCCCTGGTACGGCCTTCGAGGATATTCCAGAGGATTGGGTCTGCCCCATATGCGGTGTAAGCAAAGATATGTTTGAACCAACTGATTAAACAGGAAATCTGTTTCACTAGGTTCTTCTCTTTATTTTTTAGTTAGATAGGAAAGAGAAACAGATATAAATCACTTTTATTCTTTCGGAAGAGTGAGGGCACCAATAGGGCGAATGTTGTGGCTAAAATGACTGGAAAACTACTAGAATATGAATGTAAATCCTGTGGGAAAGTAGAGCGCTCTGATGAGGGCAGTCTCTGCTGTGGCCAAATCATGGTTGCTCATGAAGAGGCAGCGAACGAACGGCTTGGGAAAAGCATTCCCAAGATGCCGGGTCCAAAGGTTGGCTATCTTCGAGTTCTCAGGAGAGTATACAAGGACCCATCACCCAACTAGAATAGGGCCAGTGCGGAACTCTCTCGGCTTAACCATAGGTACTAGGCGTGCCTTTGGTGCTCTTTTCAACATTTTTACCGACTAGTGAGGTTGCCACCTAATTACCGTGGACGATCTAGTGCTATCGTTTAGGTCGTAACCCAAAACTAGCTTGATTGGGCGGTCTGGCTCTTTTAGCGCTTGACCCACACGTCTTAAATTCAATATTCATCTTAAGAAAAGAAAATTATATATACAGGGTGGCTGCTAGAATACATGGAGTTAACCGAAATGGTACTCGATGACTGCCCTGGCGCAGCTGACCTAAAACGACCCACAATCAAATACAAAACCTGCCCAAAATGCGGCGAAGAGATAGAACTATTCTCCGACGATGTCAAGATGGACTGCGAAGAATGCGGCTTCACCGTATACAACGACGCCCTTTCTTGTGTTGAATGGTGTGAATACGCGAAGGAATGCGTGGGCGAGGAAACTTATGAGGTCTTGATGAAAATCATTAAGAGAAAACAGTCAACAAGCTAGGAAGTCAACAATTATCATAGAGTTGTTCCAAAGTAACATAGGTTGGGATATTAAATTGACAGAGTTATTACAAGTTTACCGATGCAAAATCTGTGGAAACATTGTAGAAGTATTGCACACTGGGCGAGGAACCCTAGTGTGCTGTGGTCAAGCTATGCAATTACAGGAAGAACAGACAGCTGATTATAGCACCGAAAAACACGTTCCAGTAGTTGAAGAAACTGCAAACGGCATCCGCGTCACAGTTGGTTCAACACTCCACCCAATGGAGGCAAACCACTGGATTGAATGGATCCAGATTATTGTAGACGGTAAGAGCTATCGTCAGTTCCTTGAGCCTGGAGCAAAACCAGTAGCAGAGTTCGAAGTAAAGGGTAAAGAAATCATCGCCAGAGAATATTGCAACATCCACGGGCTCTGGAAAACTTCCTAGACTCTCCGAGTCTTGCGTTTAAAATCAAGGTCACCGGACCGAAGGATTTGCTTCCCGGTGGGTGAGCTGATAATGAGGCTACCATCGGGAGCAATATCCTTTGCTATTCCTTTTACTACTCCTTCAAGGGTAGTGACGGTGACACTCCCTCCCAGATGGTTGCAGAGCTTCCGCCAATGAGGTGCGATGGCAGGAAACCCTTTATCGCGGAGCCTCAAGTACCAGTATTCTAGCTGCCCAAGAATGTAGCTAAAGAGACGCGGCAACTCGGTAGGGTGCCCCAGAACCTCTTGGAGTGAAGTGGCCTTGGACTTCAGGTCTTCAGGGAAGTCATCGAGAGCAGTGTTAGCGTTAACACCGATGCCAGCTACCACGTATTCAACTTTGTTTC
>JAEOSX010000206.1 GCA_016840135.1 Candidatus Hermodarchaeota archaeon | reverse complement strand
TGTCGTTTACTTGTAGGGTTTAGGTTCATATATGACTATGTTTTTCGGTACCGCCATGGGAGAATAATCCAAAGGGTCAAGGCAACAAGTGCAACGGTGCTAAGGGCAAAAAGCACCATTGCCTGTGTTGAATAGATATTAGCCAGCTTGCTTGTTAGTAAAAGAGCTACTAGTGAATTTTGTGTGACTATGACGAAATAGTCATCGTTGTCAGGTATGAGGAATTCGAGTATCGGTTCATTTAATGGGATATTCCATAGAAGACGGTTCTCTTGGGTGGAAAGGGCGTAAGCGGCACCATGGACGTCACCCGCTAGGAGGTAGCTGCCGTCTTGAGGAAGAGAAAGGTGTGTAATTGGTGCAGGGAAAGAGTGATTGTATTGAGGAAGGGGCTGATTGTCCGAATAGATGTACACCATTCTATCTTGGGCTAAGACGAAGTAGCGTCCAGTTAGAGATAGCGCTAGGGTTTCGTGTTCAAGATTATACTCTTGCAGGACTGCTCCATTTTGACCGAAGATCACACAGGTTTCGCCAGTAGCGGCTGCCACAAAGCTGTCATCTACCGTCAGTGAAAGATAATCAACAGCATCATCAAAGACAAACTCCCAGATGATATCACCATCACCTGCCTGAACTGAATACAGGCGCCCGTTTGTCAATCCTACAGCGAAAGAAGAACCACTCCTTCTGAAGCTTAATCTACGACAATGATGAGGAGGTCTGGCGATATGCCTTGCCCATAAAAGTGTAGATTCATGGCGGCTAGCATACACCAAGAAGCCTGCTACTGCAATTCCGAGAAAGGTTCCAAGCTCTGAGAGGGTGACATCTCTAATTGGTCCTAGGAAACTCCAGTTTTGAACTATGTTACCTGAGCTTCCGTCAAGTATGTAGACGCTGCCATTTGAGGTTCCTATTGCCACGTAGTCTCCGTTTGCTGCAACGGATAGGCAGGTGATGTTTACTGTTGTTGGTTCAGGCGGAGTAAAGTTCCAGAGCGGTGTTCCTGTTTCTGCGTCGATAAAGAGAAGATGAGGAGGATGTGTACCGATGACTACTGCGACCTTTTCGCCCAGGGCATCCATGGAGGTGAAAACTGGTGTAGTTGCAAGCTGATACTGCCACAAGAGGTGCTCATTGATCGTTGCTGGCTGCAAACGCATTATCGGTGCTTCATTCCAAGTGGCAACACCACTACCACCAACTAAGAGAAGCACAAGACACGACATAATAGTGGAACGAAGCAGCACAATGAAAGAACGTTCTAGGAATAGAAAAACCCTACCAAACATGCACTTCTAGGCCTAGCTTGGGTTCTGGTTTATTCGTAGTGACGCTTATAGAACTGCCGTATTTCATCAGGAGTAGGCAATTTACAGCGTTCCCACACGCGAATGACATCTTCTAGTTTCTCTTTTCCTTGCTGTCCACTGAAGAGGTCTGAAAGATGACGGGTTCGTTCCCGGATGTCTCGTTTACATAATTCAAGGTACTCCTCAGCACTGTAGTACTTCAAGGGATTGAACCTTTCAGCATAGCCTTTCATTCCGTGGTCCTTCTCAAGCTCAGCTGGGGAGGGAAGTAGGTATCCTTCGCCGAAGACTGGGTGGGGAATCCATGTCTTTATTCTATGGTTCTCGACTAGGTCCACCAAACGTTTAGTATCCTCTACTCGGATTTTGTCGCCGAGACCGTAGTATACAGGCTTACCCTGTCCATCAAGGGCTGGTTTCCCAGTAGCCTTGTCGATCTTGGGGATGTCATGTCCCTTTTCATCAAGGCGACGACGCTGCTTTCCTTCAAAATTGTGCTCGCCCACATAACCAGAGTTGACTATAGCAAATACTAGATTGCCTCCCTCTATCTTAGAGGCGGTGTATTGACCTAAGCCCATGTCTGAATATACTTTGAGCTTCAATAGTGCTTGATGGGCTTGCTCCCGCGCCATGAAGTCCGTGGCAGCATAAGAGCGAACACGGGTACCGGGGATTTTTCCGCCAATAGCTGAAGTAATGATGGTTTCGCATCCTGAGTCAAGGGCTACCGCCATGGCTGGGTCAGTGATACGAATGAGGGGTTGGAAGATGTCGAAACGTCGGAAGGAGAGCATCTCGGTTTTTAGCCATTTATCGGTTCCAGGTTGCCAGTCTGGGTTCAGCGCATCGAACCGGAAGATGAACCTGCCGTTGGTGGTTCCAGCTTTCTCATAACGTGTACATTGGAGGGAGCCAATTCTCTCCCCCGAAATAAGGCGTGGAACACGCACAGGATGTCCCTTTATCTCTTCTATTTTGTACTCTATGCCTTCGCAGTCAATGTTCTGGGCGAGAACCACTTCGCGGGTGCCATCTGGGTGCTTCTTTCTAGACTTCATTAGCCCTGGCCACTCTGGGCTGGTTGATGTCAGTCCTTCGCTCTTAGCATAGGAGGCGGCCTCCAATCCGATAACCTGTACCTTTTCGACTCGATCACTGGAATTAGTAAGAAGTAATCCCAGACAGGCGTCATCTTGATGCAGGTGAGGTCCAACAGTCAAAGTTGTCTTTCCAGTTCCGGATAATCCCTTGAGGACCCGGGTTTCAGTACAGCCTGCATGATAGGAGACAAGCCCTTGTGCTTCGCCACGGTTCCAGACCATCGTAAGATTCGGCTTCTTGAAGGCTCCACCGAAGTAATCCACTCGCAAGCTCATCACCCGTCGGTGGTCCTCATCCATTCGTGTCAAATCATAGAGGGTGAGGGGTTCATCGGGATCGAATTCAGGCCAGAAGCTGTGGATTTCCTCCACGACGTCTTCAGGTAACCGTTCCTGAACTATATAGTTCCAGCAATGAATATCCATACCATCCTCGGGCGGGTAAATCATCAGCTTACCAAACCAAGCAATGTATGCGGTGTGCGGGTTTTCCAAGCTTATGACCATACGCAGACCTGTCTTGTATTCTGCTTCGCCTTGGATTCCCTCAAGAATTAGCACGCGGCAACTCGTGAGGTATCGTTGGATGACGTCAAAGAGCTTGAGGCCAATTTCTCTGTCGAAGGTCCTCTGCCCCTTACCCAATCGGTATCCTTCAGGAGGTATGTAGAAGGCACAATCAGGTCGGCGGCCTGGTTGAGTATTACCGAACAAATACTGTCCATCTGCCGTAACAACATAGTACGGCTTTAGCGTTTCTCTAAACCAGTCGTGATCAGGATTACGGATAACATTCTTGGTTTTAAATTGAAGGTCGTCTTCAATGTAGATCGACATTGTATCTTATACCCCACTTAGCAATAAATAGTGAATACATCTAATACAAACAGGATTCACGTATCCTGCACGTCCCCGTCCTTCACCCTTCCCTTTTATCATCATTGGTAGTTCGAGACATTTCACGCTGAAGCTCGCAACAATTTTAAGTACTAGAAAGAAACTGAGGGAATTGAGCGGGTGGGATTCGCACCGAGTTCCGCTCAAATAAAGAAATCCCGGGCTGCGAAGTGAATCATAAATGAAGCAAGCAAAATTAAATCATCTCCAGAGTATTACCCTTTTGGCGATAATGGCGGCACTTTACGCCGCAGTTACCATAGCCTTAGGATCTATCAGCTATGGAATAATCAATCTTAGAGTGTCAGATGTTCTTCTTCCCTTCCCTTACATTCTAGGATGGCCGATGGCTGTAGCACTCTTTCTTGGATGTGCAGTAGCAAATGTATTCGGGGGGCTAGGGCCCCTAGATATCCTTCTTGGAAGTCTTCTCAATCTAGCTGCTGGTGTGCTGGTTATGAACAGGAAGACCTGTCCCCACTGGGCTCTTGCGTGGCTGTATCCAACACTCATTGTTGGGCTGGGTGTTCCAGCCTACCTACAGTTCTTACTATACACGCCTTTTGTCGTATTATTCCCAGAGGTTCTGGCAAGTACCGCGCTATGGTCTGCCATTGGTGTTATTGTAATGCAGGCAGTGGAAAGGGCGTTGCCGGACATATTTCCACCCAAGGATTGAGTTGTTAGACGACCGAATGGTTAAATGGTAGGTTCTCCTTTCTTCGGGTTTAGCTGTGATGCTATATGGATGACAAGACGTACAAGCGGTTCGATGAATTCATTCACGCCCGTTCAGTTGCTCTCATCGGCACGAGTCCAAGCTCAAATTTCTACTGGCTGAGGTCCTTCCTCAACTTCGGCTTCAAGGGCAAGTTATACCCCGTCAACCCGAAAATTGATGAAGCTCTAGGATTGAAATGCTACAGGTCGCTCAGCGAAATACCTGGTCCAGTAGACTATGCAATCGTCCGGGTTCCCGCAAAAATCGTGTCCAGTGTCCTAGACGAGTGCATCGCCAAGGACATAAAATGCGCAACAATCTTTACCAGCGGGTTCAGTGAACTGGGAACCGAAGAAGGAGAGCGTCGTGAAGCAGAAATCACAACGAAAATCCGGGCGAGCCAGATGCGCGTCTTCGGGCCCAACTGCATGGGCTTATGCTGTCCTGAAACACGTTTCTCATTCCGCCCCGACCTAAGACTAAACCCCGGACCAATAGGTTTTATCGCCCAGTCAGGTGGCAAGGCAATCGACACTTATCTTGCCATAGAGGAAGCAGGCGAAGGCAGTAGCAAGTTTTTTAGTTTTGGTAACGAGATTGACATCAGCAGCCACGAACTCGTAGAATACCTTGCCCGTGACTCTCACACCAAAGTCATCGGAATGTACCTTGAAGGAGCCAGAGACGGACAGAAACTCCGTGAGGCACTAGCGAACACAGCGCCCAAGAAACCAGTTGTAGTGTGGAAAGCTGGAAACACGACCGAAGGGGCCCGCGCAGTTGCCAGTCACAGCGCCGCTCTCGCTGGTTCCGCTAAGGTATGGGATGGTCTTCTCCATCAGACCGGAGTCGCCATGGTTCACAGCTTCGAACACCTAATCGACACAATGGTAGCCTTCCTTCGCTGCCCTCCCCCAAAGGGCAACCGAGTCGCCTTCATCGCCATCAGCGGAGGAGCAGGAGTAGTAGGCACCGACCTCCTTGTCTCCCAAGGCTTCAAACTACCCACCCTGACCAAGGAGAAGGTAAAGGCCCTTAGTAAGATCGTTCAGGGAGTAGGCACTAATATCCGGAACCCCATCGACCTAGCCTCCAGCTACTTCTACCCAGATGTCGCCTCTAATGCTCTTCGCCTCGTCGCAGAAGACGACAACATTGATGCAATCATTCTAGAAGCAGCCCCACATTACATAGAGTTCATGGCAAGACACCTAGACATGAAGAACTACACAAACGAATACTGGCAAATCATCATAGACGTAGCTAACTATTGCATGCGGATCTTACACAAACCATTCCTTGTGGCGGTCCCTGCCATAGGATTCGCTGAAGAAAACCTTGCTGCTCGTCGCCAATTCCGTGAAGGCGGACTCCCAATATCCTTCACTACTGCTGATGCCGCACAAACCCTCCGAACCCTCATCACTTACTACCAACGACACCCCAGCCTCATCTCTCCCTTTGAAACCTGAAATACTTCACGAGAAAAATCGGGTTCTATCCAATTCAATGGATATCGCTTCTGAAAATTACATGAAAAAGCGTGTTCCTATAAGGAAGAGTTTAAATATCCAGGAAAGGAGAGCAATATTACCGGGTGCTGGGGACTGGCGAAAGATAAAGGCACTTCCATCCCCCCCTAGAAAAACCATTCCCTCTCCCCTCCAATTGTGTCCTTTTTTGGACGTGCCTAATCCGCCAAAACCCTCAGTAACCCATTCTCCTTTATTCAGAGTATTTTTCAGTCTCGACCGTCACCCAATTATCCTAAACTATTCTTTGTGGTGATATCTTGGAATTTAGCGAATTGTTAGCGAAGAGGCGTTCTATCCGTGACTATCAGGAGAAGGAGGTTCCTCTGAACCTTGTTAAAGAGATAATACAGGAAAGCTGCTTAGCACCGAGCGCGACAAATGGGCAGCCTTGGCGGTTCATCATTATTAATGACCGGGAATTGATGCAGCGGCTTTCCAACGAGAGCAAGCAGAACTTTCTTGCTCTTATGGACAAGTTCCCTGGTGCAGCATCTTTAATGTATGGAGAGTTTCTCCGTAATGAAGCTTATAATGTCTATTATAATGCGCCCTGTCTTGTCCTCATCGTTGGTCGAAAGAAACACAGGTCACTGAGGGTGGATTGCGCCCTAGCTGCAGGTTACTTCATGTTTGCCGCCACAGCTAGAGGTCTTGGAACCTGTTGGATTGGTCTGGGGCAAATGATACAAAGCCCAGAACTCCGTCAGGAAATTGGGCTCCCAGACGACCACGCCATAGTTGCTCCAATTATCTTGGGGTACCCGAAGAGCGTACCTTCCCAGCCGTCCCGTAATTCAAGAATCCTCAAAATAGCCTAATCTTGAAGCCCTACTTCACGACGATAACTTCGGTACTCCTCGAGTTTCTTCTTAGATATCGTGCTTACTAGAACGGTGTGGCTCTTTGGTTTTGTAACCTTCAGGGCTTGTGTGCTGGGGTCTTCACCGGTGCTAAAGCGGTGGGAGGGGTCTGCGATACAGGAGGCTCCACAGGTAAATGTGCCCGGAACAGGTGAATGGATTGCTTGATCAGCACTAATAATGGGTAAAGTAAATTCCTTGGAACGTACTGCTACCAATGATTGCCAAGCCCAGCGGCCATATCCTATGTACTGCTCATCGAGGACAGTTGTCATCGTGGGAACAGCGATAAAATCTGCCTCACGGGCTACTTGCTGGACTATTCTTGCACTCCAGAGGTCCGCACAGATAAGTATAGCTAAACGTAACTTGTCCAGTTCGAAGATTAGTGTCCTGTTCCCTGGCTCAAGTCCCAACTTTTTCTCCATACGGAAGGGGCGCTGCTTGTCATACTCGCCGACGACCTTACCTGTGGAGGAGATGAGGAAACTTCTATTACGCCACATTCCCTCATGTGTCTTGTAGGGCATCGAACCCGCCACCATGTCGATACGGTGCTTTTGACAGAGACGGGAAACCGCCTTCCAGACTTGAAGATAGTAGTCCTTGCCCTTCGCCCCAGCTAGCTTCCATTCCTGCACCGATCCAAAACAGTACTCTGGGAGTACAATGCAGTCTGGCTTTGATTCCTGAGAAACAAGGGGGTTGATTAGCTTATCAATGGTTGTGATTGTGTCTGAAAGCTTTGAAGAGGGGATTAACTGCAAAGCAGCCAGTGTGAAAGAGTCTTTAGAAGTCACCGAGAAAACCTCAGCTAAACGGTACTCTATCCACCTTAAGAAGGTTGGCTGAACTACTCAAGAGGGGGTAAAGTTTCGCCTGGGCGTGGAATCACATTTCCAGGATTGATAATCCAAAGTGGATCGAGAATGGATTTAACCCTAGCCATCTGCGCGAGGCCTTCTTCACCATACATAATCTGTAGGAATTGGCGTTTGAGTTTACCAATACCGTGTTCTGCACTCACTGTACCACCTAATTCAACGGCTTTTTGGGCAAAACGCTTGTAAATACTCATACCAAGATGAACTTCCTCATCATTGACTGGAATCAAATTACAGTGCAAATGGTTGTTTCCGATGTGACCGAATATGATGTATTGCATTCCCGCCTCCTCAATTTGTTCTTTGTAGTAGGCTAGGATGGTTTCAAGGTGTTCGTCGGGAACTGCCATATCGGTGCCCAGTTTGTGAACGGTGGGGTGTTGCTGTTTGCGCTGGGCAATTAGGCTATTCACGGTTTCGGGAATTAGGTGGCGGACAGCCTTCATCTTAGCCAAGTCGGCTGGTTCCATACCTGCCCAACTGTCCTCCATCCCGATGCCGTGATTACTGAGGAGTTCTTGGGTTGCCATGAAGGTTGGTTCCATTTCAGCTTCGGCGAAGGTGACTTCAAAGAAGATGATTGCTTGAGCAGTGTCGACCTGTGATGGGACAGTTACTCCACCAGCTCCCTTTGCCCGGGCGTCTCGGAGCAGGGCGACAGCATGACTGTCAAAGTACTCCACGAGTGTGGGCTCTACTGGACTATCATCGCTTCGGATGTCTTTGACGAAAGCGACTGCAGCCGCTTCGCTGGGGAAGAAGGCAAAAACAACTATGGATTGCTCGGGGTAGGGGTGGAGAAGGACTTCTGCTTCTGTTATGATACCGAGTATTCCCTCTGACCCTATGAATAGGTCGATTAAATCCATACCGGGTTTCGCGTAAAGACCTGCAGCATTCTTGGTAGAGGGCATCGTGTACGTTGGCACTAGTATTTCGGATGTGCTACCGTCTGCGAATTCAATGATGAATTTTCCGTCCTGAGCGATGACTTCGCCTCGTCGGATATCAAGTACATCCCCATTTGCGAGGACAACACGAATCCTACGCACCCATTCTCTAACTGCTTTATACTTGAAGGACCTGGCACCAGATGCATTGGCAGCAACTGCTCCGCCAAGATGAGCGGTCATCTCGGTTGGGTCGGGCGGGAAGAAATAGGTTTGAGGGTCTTGGAGGAAACGATCAAGCGCACCCTTTTCCTTGAGCTTGTCCAACTGCTTCTTACGGATGGCGGTATTCAGTGCATCCAGTGTAATACCTACTTCAGCACAAAGATACCAGACCTTGTCACCCTCGTCAAACCCCAAGTCAAGCATTGTTTCCATTTGCTCCAGTGAAATGAGCACACCGCCGAGAGGGTTGCAGCCGCCTGCGAGCCCTGTACGTCCTGCAGAAATCGTGAGGGGTGTCTTATTCGAGGAAGCCCACTTGCAGATGGCTACCACATCGGCTTCTGACTTTGCGAAGAAGAGCCTTTCCGCTCGGGGTTCACCATAACTAGATTCATCACTGAGATAGTCGCTGTACTTCTCATGGATTTCTGCTTCCCCTTCAACAACACGGATTTGTGTTAGGTCAGTAGGTTTCACGGTTTCAGCTTTGATAAGATTTGTAGTCATCAGTTGGCACCACACAACGTAAATGTAGTCAGGGCTAGTCTCAACAACATGTATTCTTTTATTTGCTTATCTTGTACAGTGCCTTAAGGGTCCTTGAGGAGGAAGTCTTCAATTTTATCACGAGCCTTTTCGCGGCGCTCCTGGTGCTTGGACAGGAATTTTGTAGCAAGGTCTATGCATATACCTTTACACTCACCACACAACGTTTCTCCTGAACGGCAGCGGCTCTCGATTTCTCTGAGCTTATCATCTTCAGGCATGAAAACTAGCTGGTAGTTGGCAAAGATTGAGCAGATATCCGGATTGCCACCCAGTTTACGCTGCTCTGCTGCGTTACCCCTCCCACCTGTAAAGGCGTTTCTAAGCTTCTTCTCTATGACCTTGGGTGGGTCAACTGTGAACACGGCGGATTCAGGGTCCGAGGCCGACATTTTACCACCTTGCTGAAGTCCGGGTAGAAACTTGGAGTGAAGTATAGCGGGACTGAAATATCCGAGTTTAGGCAGAACATCACGGGCAATCCTGAAATGTGCGTCCTGGTCGATAGCCAGCGGAATCACACAGGGAACGTTACGTCCCACTCTGACGCTATGAAGAATGGATGGGACCGCTTGAAAGCTAGTGTAGAAGATTTGACCGATATTATGGGAATTAGTGAACCCAAAGGTAGCACGAACAGTAGAGAAAGTAATCCTCTTCGCGATTCGGATCGCCAGGGGATAAAGGGTTCCAGCGTGCTCGCTGTCAATGATGATTTGGGTCTTGGCTGGGTCAAATCCCATCGCGATGAGATCCAGGGCGTTTTCCCGGGCAAAGAAGTTAGTCTGCTCCAGACTCATATCAAAATTGTGTACGAATTTCTCGTCATCGGTGAGCTGGAAATAGAAGGGAACCTTGAACTTGTCCTGCATGTACTTGGTGAAGATGAACTGAGTAAGGTGTCCAATGTGGGTATGTCCACTGGGCCCACGGCCGTTATACAGGAAGAAGGGATTGCCTTTCTCCAGCTCATCAAAGACCCATTTCATATCGCGGTGTGAGAAGTAGACACCACGCCGTAGGAGGTAGTGTAGCTCTCCTGCGTGTTTCTCAAACCGCTTGAGCAGCGCCTCATCAATCAGTTCTGCTCCAAACTGCTTGACAAGCTTGTCGTAATCGATGTCGCCCTTCACTTCGTAGGGCGTTACAACCATACCGTCTTCATCACTGGGCATTTCAACTAACATCTCCTAGAGTTTCTGTTCTCTTGTTTGATAGCAGAGTTAGACCTGAAACCAATAAGCTTTGGTTTACAGCGAACTCTCCATAAATAACAACCTTTGTGGCATGCAGGCTAGGGCTGGGCAAAGAATTAGATCGCCTGCGGCAACAGCCAAAAACAACCGCCTACCATCATAACCACACCCACCCTCAACAAATCTCTTATATAAATGATAGCGTCGCGGAACCATACAACCTCCAACTAGTGAAAGTGGACTCCATCGAAAAAAGCTATAAATCATTGAATACCTAACCGCCTCTGCACTGGGGTCATGGCCTAACCCGGCATGGCAA
This sequence comes from Candidatus Hermodarchaeota archaeon, assembly GCA_016840135.1. Taxonomy (GTDB): domain Archaea; phylum Asgardarchaeota; class Hermodarchaeia; order Hermodarchaeales; family Hermodarchaeaceae; genus YT-063. The sequence goes on along the minus strand of JAEOSX010000206.1, from coordinate 536 downwards.
CAGAAACGGCTGCTTCAGTCGTTTCAGCTAAGGGCTCCAGAGTTAGCTTCCAGTAAGTAACCGACCGGAAACGGGATGACGATGTTCTGGAGCGACCGGTGTTACCCGTAGATTCTGGGTTCAAATCCCAGTGACCCCACCACTCTAATCCTAGTACACTGATTTATCCTAGTTTGAAATTTACCTTGGTTTGAGGAGTTCCTTAGCTAGGATTACGGCTTCTGTTGCGTTGGCACCGTAGCCATCCGCGCCGATATCCTTTGCCCATTGCTCAGTCACAGCACCGCCGCCTACCATAACTCTAACAGAATCGCGTACCTCGGCTTCTTCGAGGGCTTTGAGCACCTTTGGTATCTGGGGCATCGTTGTACTTAGCAGACTTGAAAGACCTAGTAGCATTGGCGTGTTTTCTTTCACCCCAGCAATGATGTCTTCTGCAGAAACATCTTTTCCTAGGTCGATGACGTTAAAGCCTGCAGCAAAGAGCATGGCGCCCACTATGTTCTTGCCGATGTCATGGATGTCCCCCTGTACTG
>JAEOSX010000205.1 GCA_016840135.1 Candidatus Hermodarchaeota archaeon | reverse complement strand
TCTGGGACACGGTGATTGGTGGTGTAGACACCGAATGGGGCTGGTCTATCACAGGATGCAGCAGCGATGGAGGCTTTGCAATCACAGGCCACAGGAAGCTGGGTGGATTCAACGATGTTCAACTAGTACGTATCAGCTCAACAGGTGGGCACCTCTGGACTAGGTACTATGATAACAAGAACTACGACTACAGCGAATCAATAATCGAATGCGATAACGGTGATTTCGCCATTGTCGGCTATACCTGCGATGTTCTGTATGAGGCCTGGTTCCAGCCTTTGCTGCTTCGTACAGACCCGGAAGGCAATCTTCTCTGGAATCACTCATATGTCGATATTATGGGCGGTTTAGGAACTTCCGTCGTGGAATACTCGGGTGGTGGATTCGCCATCACAGTCAGCACAACAGGTTCTGGGGCTAACAAGAATGCTTGGTTATTACGCACAAACGACACGGGTCACCAAGAACAGGTTCAGGTTTACGGTCTAAACGACCAAGTTCAAGCTTATTCATTGACAGAATGCACCGATGGTGGGCTTGCCTTTGTCGGCTATATCAACAGAACCGCCATTGTATCAGGGAGTGATGTTTGGCTTGTTCGTCTGCCAGATGATGTTCCACCCATATGGGTAGATCCACCGTTTGACAGAGTTATGGGTTTCGGATTGTCCTTTAGCTATGAACTGAACGCTCAGGATCCTCAGGGCTTGGACACATGGCAGATGGTTGACTCGCCATTGTTCATAGTTGACGACTCGGGAGTCATAACAAACACATACCCTCTACCACTGGGAGCGCATAGGGTTCAGGTTATGGTCAACGATAGTCATGGCAACCTGCTTCAAGGCGCCTTTAACGTCATTGTCACCCTAACACCAATGAAACTAGCTATACTGCTTGGAATTGCAGGAACCGCCTTTGCCCTAATTGTTCTAGTGATTAAGATTGGTATCAACAGAAAGGAACGTGGCAAGATCCTTATCATCATCGCTAGCTTAATTGTATTGATAGCTCTGAGCCTAGGCGTTTTCTTTCTTCCCATCTAGATTGGGTCTAACATGATTATCTGGCTAACTCTTAAAAGTAGGGAGAACGAATTGAAAACCCCCGAGGGATACACATGACTATTTACAGAATTAGAATGAAATCAAACGCAGATCAATTTCACGCTCAAATAGACCCTGAAGATCAGGGCGTTTGGGGCTTCTTCGACGATTTTGGTATTACGGTTGCAGCTGAAAACTGTGAAGACCTGAAATTGGTAATGACACGGAATATAGTGAGCGTCTACAAGGAAAAGGGGAACAACCGCGAAGCTACTGTTCAGTTCGATGTAGAAACAGAGAAAGAAGAACTCCGGCTGAAGCTATGGAAGGGAAAGAACGGATTCCTTGAAGTCTCATCATTACGACAGGAAGAAGACCAGTGGACAACACTCGACACACAGCATGTCCCCGAAGGTGTAGACAAAGACAACCCCCAAACATCCATTCTAACGCTTAAACCAGAGTAATAATCCACCAACTATCTAAGTAGGAGCAAATGGCATGTCCTAGATTCCAGGTTCACGAAAAGGACACACCTACCTATGCGCCTTTGACTTTCTCTGAACTAGATTCCTTAATACCCATTGATGAACTGTACGGGCCTTTGAATGGATCTTGGCACGGCCCAGGTATCCAAGTCAGGGAGCTGCCCTCTTACCAACACTACTATGATGATTGTCAATGGTGCGGCAACTGTGGCGCAGAAGCCCTCTGCATTTATGTTTCCCACTGGGAGGACCATGTGGGTAAGGCTTTGACACTGGAACTGTTCTGCAAGGAGTGCGGGAAATTCACCGTGTTTGACTGGACAGCCTAATCACTCAAACTGGAAAAAATCTGGATAATAGAAAGGGTTTTCAGTCAAATTACTGTTATCAGAGCAGTTAACGAGGCGATTTCATGACATCCCGAGCAGGACCTATGGACATCTATCCACATCTCCCCCAAACCAACTGTGCCGAATGTGGGGAAGCCAACTGTATGGCCTATGCAACCAAGCTAGCCGAATACACAATAACAATTGAAGCCTGTAAACCCCTCTTCGCAGAGGCTAAATATAAAGGGAAATTAACTAAGCTCCAGGAGCTAATGCGACCACCAATCAAAGAAGTGACAATTGGTACAGGGGAGCACAGTGTAAAAATCGGTGGCGAACTAGTCCTATTCCGCCACGACCTACGCTACATGAATCCCACCGCTATCTTCATCGACGTACCAGACACTGCATCACCTGATAAGATGAAGAAACGAGTCAAGGAAATCGAAAACTGGAGCTACGTATATATTGGCATGAACTTGCGCCTAAACGGCATTGCACTACGAGGTGTCTCAGGCGATCCTGCAGTCTTTGCCAAGGCAGCAAAAACCCTGGGCGAACTCACCCAGTGGCCTATCATGCTTTGTTCACTGGACCCTAAGATGCTTGAAGCTGGAGTAGAAAACCTTCCAGCTCGTCAACCCCTCCTATACGCCGCGACAACAGAGACCTGGCAAAAAGTGGCAGACCTGGCCATCAAACACCAGTGTCCACTAGTCGCCTATACCCCCGGCGATCTTACTGCCCTCAAATCCCTCGCCACAACACTGGACCAGATGGGCATCGACGTTGTACTCGACCCTGGTAACGAATTCGGGGCAGCCCTCGGAGCAACCGTTGACGATTTCAGTCAACTCCGACGAGCCGCAACACGAGAGAACGACCTCGGCATCGGATTCCCCCTCCTCGCCACTCCGATTTCGGTTTGGGGGGACCACAAGGAAGGAGATGCCCCAGAACTCGCTAAATGGCAGGAAACCCTTGCAGGCGCAGCCATGATCACCCGCTACGCAAGCATCCTAGTCCTCCACAGCGCCGACATGTGGGTACAACTCCCACTTACCTTTCTCCGCACAAATCTCTATACTGATCCAGTTAAACCGGTCGCTGTTGAGCCAGGCCTCAAAGCATTCGGAGACCCAGGTCCTGACTCCCCTGTCCTATACACCAGCAACTTCGCCCTCACCTACTTCACAGTCGAATCCGACATCAAACAGGCTGGTGTCACTTGCTGGCTGGTAGTTGTGGACACCGAAGGACTCAGCATACAATCAGCGACAGCTGGCAGAAAACTCACAGCTGATACTGTCGCTGAAGCCCTAAAGGAGTACAAAGTGGAAGAAAAGGTCAAGCACCGCATCCTCGTAAGCCCGGGCATGGCAGCCCGCATCAGCGGCGAAACCGAAGAAGCCAGCGGATGGACTGTAAAGGTCGGACCCAGAGACTCCAGCGGCATCGGACCATACATCCAAGAAGGCAAATGGAAAGAGGAATAGCGCTCCTTTAACCAACATTCGATTAATCTCTCCACCCACTTCTCCCCTCATTTGTAGCAGCAAAAGGTTGATTTAAGGTATAGTTGTGAGAAGGAAGCGAAAACTGATGCGACAAAAACTGGTTCTGTCGGTCTCTGGTAAAGGAGGCGTCGGAAAAACATCAATCACCACACTTCTTATTCGAACCCTCCTCAAACATACCAAACACTCGCTCCTCGTCGTAGACGCTGACCCTGTTATGAACCTCCCTAAAACATTGGGAATCGATGTTGAACGAACGGTAGGTGATGCAGCTACTCAACTACGTAAGAGCATTGACGAGGGAGCCCTTGGCCACAGCTTATCAAAACAGGACCTCCTGGAAGGTGAGGTCTATGAAGCACTTGTGGAGGGCGAAAGATTCGATTTTCTCGCCATGGGACGAACCGAAGGAGAAGGCTGCTACTGTTATGTTAATAGAATCCTCTCCCAGATTCTTGATATAATCGCAGAGAACTATGACATCACGATTATGGACATGTCAGCAGGGCTAGAGCACCTCAGCCGCCGCACCACAC
>JAEOSX010000036.1 GCA_016840135.1 Candidatus Hermodarchaeota archaeon | reverse complement strand
CTGTCCACTTCGCAATCGATGGTGATGGCGTTATCACGAATGTCATTCAACTAGCCGTAGGCCAATACACGGTAAAAGCGATGGCTTACGACACTATCGGACGATACTGCTCTGCGACCTTCACCATCACGGTCCAAGGTGGCACGACCACGACGACTACCACTACTACTACAACGACAACGCCTCCGCCGCCCATTCCGGGCTTCCCCCTAGAAGCCATCCTCCTTGGTGCCCTAACAGCACTCGGTATCGGAATCATCACACGCCGCCGAAAAAGAAGAAGGAAGTTATAACTTCCTTCCCCCTCTTTTTTATTCCCCCTAAACTTTATATTTGTAAGTTGTAATCATATTACATAAGGATTTGAGAACATGACAACATGGAGTACCATAGTTATTAGATGCCCTAAATGCGACACAACCTTCACAGGAACAACAATCGGATCATGCGGCTACGCCGGCAAAGACACCGACTTTTACCCCCAATACTGGGGCGCAAATCCCTTACCTCACTTTGTAAAGGTGTGTCCCTCCTGCAACTACGCGGATTATCCCTCCAAGTTCAAGCAGGGTACCCCTGGACAAGATGTACCCAAAGAGGAAGGGCTTCCTTGCTGGAGGCGGTATGAATTGGTCGCCGAAACCCACAGACAGCAAAGCGCCTCCGCATTCAACCTCGCCCAAACCCTCCACAGAGCAGCCTGGGGTGCCCGAGCTGTAGACGGAGACGAACCAAAAGAGGTAGAATTCCTAGGTCAAGCCCGTGAATTATTCCAGCAAGCGCTCAGCGAAGATGGTGTGCCAACAGAACCTGACGACCTACGACCAATAATCACATACCTTGTTGGAGAGTTATACCGCCGAACAGGAGACGCAAGTGCCGCCATTGAATGGTTTGCCAAGGTGCCACCAATGCTTAACGGTGACGAGAAGCTAGACTGGCTCAGCAAGCTAGTCGAAAGCCAAACCACTCTAGCCCAAGAATCACAAAAGGAGAAACCTTCCAAAGAATAGGTCCAGTAAAACAAATGTTATATCAGGGTGGTAATCTACCCTATCGAATAATGTCAAGCATACTAAGAGACTTAGGTAACAGGCTAGTTCTTCGATATCTTCGCAAAACCGATATCAATTCTTTGAAAGAGCATGTAAAGCTAGTACATGGCGAATGGGTTGGTGGCATAATTCAGCGAATGCTCGACCACTACCCAAAATTCTCCATGAAAGATAATTTCGTCGTAGTCGACACAAAGGACGAAAAGATCGTTGCCTACCTCTGCTTAATGAGGAGAACCTTCGTTCTCAATGGCGTCAAAATACCCGTCGGTCAAATGGATATTGTAGGAACTCACCCGGACTACAGGAACAGGGGACTCATTAGACAGTTAAATGAAGTCCTAGAAGAAAAAGTCGCTAAATACAAACTACAACTTCTATCAATAGCTGGGATTCCCTACTATTATAGGCAATTTGGATACGAATTCGCAGTACCCATGACCCAAGGGCTCCCAATTCCCACAGAACGGATTCCCGAACTGAAAGAAGACGAGGAGGAGCCAGTAACATTCGAGCAAGTGACCAAGCACACCTTTCCAGACTATCTTGCCTGCCGTGCGAAGAATAATTCCTTCTTGGATTTGTACTACGAACTCGGATCTGAGCATTTCCTATTCTATTCGACAGGGGAATTCCGCGAACCTGAGTCTCTACGATTCTACATCGTCAAACAGAAAGACCAGGTCGTCGGTGCGTTTTACCTTGGAATTGACTTTGGAACCCTCGTTGTCAAAGAGTTATGGCTCCAAGACATCCAAATGATTCCACCAGTTCTCCGGTTCTTAAAAACAAAAGTGCAGGAACATAAATGCCCTTTGAAGATCTGTCCCCCATCAAAGCCATCACTAATGCCTCGCCTTGAGGGGCTAGCTGGAGCAAAATTAAGAGATACTTATGCTTGGTATATTCGTATACCATCAATCAGGAAATTTCTAGAGACAATTACACCAGTACTAGAAAAACGCCTGTCGAACTCGGAGTTCCAGGGAATGACCGATACTCTAAAGCTAAGTTGTTATCGAGAAGGCTTCGAACTGGTCTTTCGCGAAGGACGCCTAACTGACATAACCAAATTAGCAATTCATAAACTCCAGCAAATGGAGGTAAGACTTCCACCGTTAGTAATAAACCAACTCCTAATGGGTTACAGAACTATTACTGAGCTGCAGGAGATTTACTCTGATGTTCTCTGTTACTCAACTAAACAGGCCTTGGTCGAGGTGCTTTTCCCTAAGATCCGGGCGAGTATAACACCAAGTTTCTAGCTATACAATTGGAGCTTCCGATAACGAGGCTTCGGTATCAACAGTCGTCTCGGCACCTGCAATAATAAGCGAGACTGCTTCTAGAGCACCACCCTTGAAGAGCGGGGAGTTATTGTTACCACATTTGTAAGAATATGTACAGGCAGGACATCCATCTAAAGCTGTGCAGGTACAGCTCTGAAGGATAACTTCGACACGGCGGAAGGCCTCCTCCAGCCTATTGTATAGTAGCTTGGCCAACCCGCTGCCCCCAGGGCTGCCATCGTAAATGAAGATAGTGCCTGAAGTGCCCATCGATACACCTCCTATGCCTTGGCTCCCGCCTCCGGTCAGCATGTTACTACTCTCGATGAGGGTGTGCTCCAAAGCATGAAACGCCCCGGTCAACAAGACCTCATCATTGACATCTTGCTCTGAAACACCATTGGCAGCTTTCACTGTCGGGCTTGGTTGACTCAGCGCTTTTACCACTGCTTCCTTGGGATCGGGTGCTGTGAAGAAGAGTCCCTTTGTTTCATATTCGTACTCTAGGGGAACATCAAGCTCCTTTACTTTGAGTACTTTGTCTGTATAGATGTCCTTGATGACATAGCCTGTGACCACCTCGGTCATTCGCAGGTCAGCATAATGAGCCGTGACTCCATGGACTTGGCGTGTCTCCTGTATTGCTATGACTTCAGGTATTGTGTGGCGCATGGATTGGGTCATTTCTCGTTGACCAGCTGGTACCGGTTTTACCACTGCACGCCCGATTCCTCCCTTTGAGTCGAAGCTTACAGATTCATAGGTAGTACCAGCGTGTAGGTAATAGGCACCGGGGTGAAGTTCTCCTTGGGCAATGGGCATCTGACGTTCTCCTATAACCTTACCTTGGTGGATGATTCGTACCGTGTCACCTATGCCACGGATAGAGTAGCGCCTAAGGGCTCTCAGGGCAGCTTTCAGGCTTGGCTTAATCTGGATTTCTGTCTCAACCAGCAACTCCTCTTTGACAAGGTCCTTGATGATGTGCTGGAACTCGATGAACTCGTCTGGCGATAGAGGTTTATCAAGGGCTGCTGCTAGGATCTGGTGGTGTGCAACCACCTCGTTTTTTGGTTCCACAAAGGCAGCGTCAATATCGGTGAAGTACTCGTCAGGGTGATTCCTGTAAAAACTGCTAATGGGGTCCTGATTCCTGAGCGCTAGCACTGCAACACTTTCCTGCCCCTTTCGACCTGCTCGCCCAATTCGCTGAGTTAGCCTGGTAATCCCTACTAGCATGGAAACAACTCCATCTAAATCACCTATATCGATGCCCAGCTCCAAGGTTGGTGTTGAAACAAGTAAATCTAGTCTTCCCTTTCGGAAGGCATCTTCTATTTTACGCCGGTATTCAGTTGGCAGCCCCGCACGATGAACTCCACTAGATATCCTGCCACGACGAGCAATGATGTTGATGACCTCTGCGTTACGATG
>JAEOSX010000204.1 GCA_016840135.1 Candidatus Hermodarchaeota archaeon | reverse complement strand
TCCCTGTGGGAAACGGTGTCGGGGGCCAACCGGCAGTGAGGAGATAATGGTTGAGGTTGATTAGATTTTGTGGCGTGTCAACATCAAACCAGACATCTGGAATAATTGAGACCCCAGAGAGAGGATTTCCTTTTACAATCCACAACTGGAGGAGATCAAAAACCGTGGATTGATCCCCGCCCTTTGGCCATTTCATTATATCGAACAAGGTTGGTGTAGTACGAAGTGCAGGTAGAAAGGAAAACCCATTCGTAGGAGGTATAGAGGAACGGGTGAGATGGGTGACTTGACTTTCAGCATTGAGAATGAGAGAGGGACCCGGACGAAAAGTTTGAGCATCATAAAGAAGTGCAAACTCGGAGGAGGTGGTGCAAAGTTGTCGGATATTTTTAGCTGAGAGAAAGAGATCACAGGGCAGGAGCAGAAAGGGCTTATCATCTTCCTTCAGACAGGGTATGACTGAGGTTAGAGAAGCCAGAGGGCCTTTACTCCAATAAGGAGCTGGTACTAGTGTTATAGAGAAATCTAGAGACGATTTTATAATGTAGTTTTCTAACTGCGGGGCAAGGTGACCTGCAGTAATAATTACATCTGTGACCCCCGCATCCTTTAGGGCGTGGAGTAAGTATTCAAGGATGGAGTGGTTAGCAGCAGGTAGAAGTGGTTTAGGAAGGTAATTCGTGAGGGGGTTAAATCTAGCACCCCGACCACTGGCTAAGACTACTGCCCGCAAAAACTGACACCTCGAACAGATTTTATGTGAAGATGATATCATTTATTGTGGTGTATATTAAATAATGACTAGTGGTTCTCAGAAATGGCTTATTGTTGACAGAGAAAACCCTAACCCCTCAATTATCAAGAAAGCTGCTGATGTTATTAGTCGAGGGGGGATAGTAATTCTCCCAACGGATACTGCCTATGGCCTAGCAGGTAATCCTACTGATCCGATTGTAGTGAATCGGATTATAGATATCAAAGGGCGTCGAGGAAAAGCTGGAATGCCAGTATTGGCAGCGGATTTCGGTCAAGTTAGAGACATTGCTGAACTAGAAGGCAAAGCATATGATTTAGCAAAGGCGTTTTGGCCAGGAGGTCTCACCTTGATATTGCCAGCTCGTCGTAACCTCCCCGAAGGCGTGCAAGGGCCTAGAAGCACTCTTGCTGTGCGTATACCTGACCACCCTGTGGCGTTAAAAATCATCCATGATGTTGGTTTTGTAGTGACCGGTACTAGCGCAAACAAATCAGGCGAGGCTAGTCCACACACCGCATCTGATGCTTATTCACAGGTTGGCGATCAAGTCGATCTTGTTATTGATGCAGGGCATACAAGCCATTGCTCTACATCTACTATCATTGACTGCACTGTAGAACCGCCAAGACTAGTAAGAAAGGGCGCGATAGCTGAAGAAGTGATAGCCCAGTGTCTCTAAATGGGTAATATTCACCATTTTATGGAAAAATCACATCGCCAATAGTCCCGAAGATATAAAAATAGGTTAATTCCCCCTGTTCGTTTGTATGATAACGATTCAGGACAAATTCAATATTTTATTGTCATGTAGTCGTTTTCGAGAGGTGGAAAGCTGTCAAGAGCTGCACCGTCTTGTTGAAGAAGACTCAAAGCTGTGTGAGCTTAACTGGTGTAAAACGACTGGCATCAGTAGTCTTGTAGTAGCACAGGTAGATTGTGACTGCCATGACTTTGTTCAGCGCCTTACCCAAGTCGTAAAGAACATGCCATGGAGTGTTCGAGAGCTACTAAAAATCCAGCCCATCGATCTTGTGGTGGAGAGCAGCCTAGAAGCAATTCGCGCTGGTACACAACAGCTTGCTCAGCGGATGCCCAAAGATGCAAAGTTCAGGGTGAACCTACATCGCAGGGATACTGATTTAGCCCGTAAAACTCTCCTCCGTGAAGTTGCTACCCAGTTCCCTGGTGAAGTCGATTTAGAGGACTTTGAATGGATATGCGCTGTTGAAATTCTTGGCCCAATCACTGGACTAGCGCTGATCAGAGAAGAAGAAATTCTAACAATGCGTCGCCCTTGATCATTATTTCTCAATAGAGAGTAGAGCACAACGTTCATAGACAAGCTTGGCAATGACTTGAAACTGGCTAAGTGTATCTTTTGATGTTGAAACTGCTCCAATTTCAACATCGCTTATATTGAAGGCACATTGGATTTCTTCAGCTTTTGTTCTGGTAGAAATTTCTAGCACCTGTGGCGTATCCTGTGCACCTATTTCGCTCAGCAGTTGTGTGTAGATGCTTAGAAGTGTTCCTTGGGAATCGCCAAGTAAAACACCGCCAAGCTGGGTGGTTGAACGAGTTACACCGAAAAGGTCAAGAGCACGAGCTATTTGCCGTTGAGCTGCGGTGTATCTAAGAATTTCCATCCCCACTGTTTTTGCCCGTTGTGTTCCGTGATGAAATGCTTGAAGCGCGTGGTTGGTGGCAAAGAGGAGATGAAGGTGACCTGCTATTCGTTTTGCATCAACTAATTGAAGGGTTACTTTCACAGCATCTGCCAATCTTTGACTTCTCGAAAGGAGAAACTCTGTGGATTGAGAGGAAGATAGTGTGCAACCAAAGATGCCCACTGTGTTCTGCTCTTCACCAATGATGATATCAAATATTAAGAGAGGAGCCATTCTAGGAAATCACCAATTAATTGAACGGGGGATGCATACTACTAAAGGGGAAGCCTCCAATTAAACCAGAAGGGAAGTAATTCGGGGGTAATAACACGAATCACAAAGGCAACATAAAGTCCTGCTGCCAGTAGTAGAATGGATAACACCATCATAGCGACATCAGCTTTTCGGAAACTAAGCTCGAAAAGACTCGTACGCTTCGCTGTTGACCCAAAGGCACGAGATTCCAGACTTTCAGCTACCTGAAGAGCACGACGAATAGAGCTCACAATTATTGGAATCAGAATTGGAATGTAGTTCCTTACCTTTTGTAATAGATTCCCCCGCTCTAGTTCAAGACCGCGCGACATCTGGGCATCGCGAATAGTTTCTGTTTCAGTTGCGATAGTTGGAACATACCTGACCGCCATAGAGAACGCGAATGCAAATTCGTAGGGAATTCTAAGCTTTACAAGGGCCAGGGCAAAGTCGTCAGGGTGAACTGTAAGGAAGAAAACGGAGAAAGCAGTCATTAACATAACAAGGCGGAGCACAGTAGAAACAGCAAAGGAAAGGGAGGTGAAGAGGGTGTTTATGATTAGGATAAAACCTGCAAGCATAGCTAATCCCTTTAGACTTCTCGCCCACTGACGGAGAGACCGAGCTACTGCAAGGAAAGGTAGCATCAACATCAGAGTTAGGAGAAGGGGAATAATATCTAGGAAGAGCAAACCAAGTACGGAGAATGTAACAGCCATAAAAAGCGTAGTTCGTGGGTCAAGGCGGTGCATAAAGGTGTTTTTCTGATGGAATCGGAATGCCTCAAATAATGACGACATCGTATCTTTACCTCTTTGCGAGCAGCCTG
>JAEOSX010000203.1 GCA_016840135.1 Candidatus Hermodarchaeota archaeon | reverse complement strand
CCACAAACCCAACACCGCCATAGCACAAGCCTACTACGCCGAGCAGGAGGGTGTAGAGCGGCTCACCACCGAAACCGGCGCAGGTCAATGGGGCTCTGCCCTAGCTTTTAGCTGCAACCACTTTGGGCTAGAAACCACCGTTTACATGGTAAAGGCTAGCTATTTCCAGAAGCCCTACAGGCGCGTCCTCATGGAAGCCTTCGGGGCAGAGGTCTTCCCCAGCCCTAGCCGCCGCACAAAGGCTGGCAAGGCTATCCTCGAAAACGATGCTCAAAGCCCAGGGAGCTTAGGGATAGCCATCAGCGAAGCGGTAGAAGAAGCCCTCACCAATGAGGGGGCAAAGTACTCGATTGGTAGTGTGGCAAACCATGTCCTCCTCCACCAGACTGTCATTGGACTTGAAACCCAGAAGCAACTAGCCCAGGTCGACGAGTACCCCGACCTCATCACCGGCTGTATTGGTGGCGGAAGCAGCTTCTCTGGAATGTTCTGGCCCTACTACTATGACAAGGTATCAGGGAAAGCACCAAAAGACGTAGAATTCCTTGCAGTTGAATCCACGGCAGTACCCAAGGTCACAAAGGGACCTTACACCTATGACCACGGAGACACCGCACGAATTACTCCCTTAATCAAGATGAACACTCTTGGACATATGTTCATCCCCCCACCTATTCATGCCGGAGGACTCCGTTACCATGGGATGGCACCCACCCTCTGTCTGCTAAAAGACGAGGGAGCCTTGGATGCTCGTGCCTACAATCAACTTGAGAGCTTCCACGCAGCAATGCTCTTTGCCAGAACCGAAGGAATATTACCAGCACCTGAACCAGCCCACGCAATCAAAGCAGTGATCGACGAAGCACTCAAGTGCAAACAAACCGGTGAAGAAAAGACCCTCCTCTTCCTCTTGTGCGGCCACGGACATTTCGACATGCAAGCCTACGACGACTTCATCGGTAGTAAACTCCTGCCCTACGAGTATCCACGAGAAAAGGTGGATGAATCTCTCCAGCAACTCAAAGAACTCTATCCCTGGCTCACTATCTCACAGGGTAAGGGTGATGCAGCCGCTAAGGTAGCACCAGTTCAAACAACTCAGCAGCCCCCCAGTGATGTTTCCTAAGGTCCCTACAACGGGCAAAACCGAATTTCGTGTACAAGGCAATAGCCTCCGAGAGTGTTGGTATGGTATCCAACTACACTTTCCTTGCTTTGTTGCGCTCTTCGAAATCAATCACTCGTTTGGTGAGTGCGCTCCCGATGCCCTGACAACGGTGCCGGGAGTCGACCACCATTCGTAATTGTTGTGGAGGTTTAGCCATTACATGAGGGACAACTGGGGTCATCAAGTTCGCAGGTGAGTGTGTCACCCTTGTAGAGTACCTGCTCACTTAGACATCCATCTCGAAAGACCGTGATGCCCTTGCATCCAAGCTCCCAGGCTAGCAGATAGATTTGTCTGATATCCTCTGGCGTCGCGGAGTTCGGCAGATTGCAAGTTTTTGAGACTGCGTTGTCTACGTTTTCCTGGAAGGCTGCCTGCATTCGCACGTGCTGCTCAGGGCTAATTTCGTGAGCGGTCTTGAATAAATCTTTCACCTTATCTGGGATTGTATCAAGGTGTTGCACTGATCCAGTCTTGGCAATTTCCTTGGCAAGTGCTTCATCCCAGAAGCCTTGCTCCTGGGCCGTCTGCTCAAAGTACTTGTTGGTTTCATGGAGCTGAACGCCCTCGGCAAGAACCCGAACATAGGATATCCCGAAGAGCGGCTCGATGCCACTGGAGGTTCCAGCGATTATCCCGATACTACCGGTGGGGGCGATTGTGTTAACTGTTGCATTGCGCCGATACTTGGCACGAATCTTGCTCTGTCCCTTCAGTTCAAAGTTGCCACGGAGTTTCGCAAGCTTGGCTGACGCTTTACGAGCCCGCTCATTGACAAAACGCATGATGTCCCGAGCCCACTGAAGCCCCTCTTTCGAATCATAAGCAACACCAAGCTGGATCAACATCTCGGCAAAGCCCATTATTCCCAACCCAATTTTCCGTCCCGCCTTCGCCTTAATTGATATCTCGCCAAAGGGGTACTTGTTCGCGTCAATGACATTATCCAGAAACCTAACCCCAAGCGCGACTATCTCGCCAAGGTGCTTGTAATCCATTTTGCCATCTTTTACAAACTTGGAGAGATTGATGCTGCCAAGCACGCAGCACTCGTGCCCAAGGAGCGGTACTTCACCGCAATTTGCGATTATCACACCGGATAACTTCATGTTCCCTGCTTTACTAGTATATCTCCGATTTACTATAGCAAAGTTATGGTGGTCATCCACAGTAATATTATAGACATCACCTGTTCCACAAGGAATAACCTCTGCTACTCGGTGGTTCGCTTCGACCATTCCCTTTCTCTTCCAAGCGCGATATGTATTGGCACAAGAGTGTGAGCAACAAACCTGCAGCTTGGACTGTAAATGCTCAAAAGCCTCACCACAAACTGGACAAGTCCCTTGAATTCGGTGTGATACCCATCTTTCCCGGGCTTTTACTGATATCCTTTCTCGTACACCCGGCTTATTCATCGCCTTGATAACTTGCTGACGGTGACGTTCACGATAAGCAGGGTCACGAATACGCTCTCTTAATTTTCGTCTTATTTTTTCTTTGGTTTCTTCTGTGTGATGTCTTCCATACATCCCATTCGCTTCACCTATCCGACCAACAGCCATATGCGTCTTTATCCATGACTCAGGCATTCTGTGATAGGGATTGCTCTCACCTTCCATTCCCTCTGCATGAATTCGGTTGTGTTCTTCCTCTGACAATACCTCTAGGTTGTCCCACGCATTGTTTAGACTGTCTAAATCTTTATGGTGAACAACTTCACCCTCTTGTAATCCTCTTCCTAAAAGGTACTCAGTAATTAGTTTGTGTTCTCCTCTATGCCAAACGTGTTTATTCTGGTGAACGTGCCAGTATTTACTCGGTTTACCCTTGTTCCGATACTGAATCTTGATGAAGGGCATGATTCGGTCGCCGGGTACGAGTTGCCCTGCTTCTCTGTAGGATCCGTTTCTCAGCATTATTCGGTGATCTGGTGTCACTCTAATTGTGCTACCATTATCGAAAACAATCTTGACTAAGGAAACGTTTTCTCTGGTTTTCCTTGGATTTCTCCCCATCTTCACGACAACACTATCTCCACTCCAAGAATACACAGGCACATCCCGTCCCTCCTCCGCTAGCTGCTG
>JAEOSX010000202.1 GCA_016840135.1 Candidatus Hermodarchaeota archaeon | reverse complement strand
TCGCTAGAGCTGCACAGCGCATTCTGGAAATGCTTCCTCGAAGCGGTGGGTGATTATACTCAAATCGTTGTTGTTGGCGATGATTATGGGATTGACACAGGTCCCTTCATGGAGCCCGTGCTGTTCATGCGACTGGTGCAGCCACGCCTTCGTCAGCTGGTAATCAACATTAAAAGAGTAGCACCTGTTGCTGTGATGCTTCATTCCTGTGGTGCCATTAATTCATTAATTCCAAGTCTGATTGATGCTGACATAGATGTGTTGAGCCCCATTCAACCTCTAGTATATGAGATGAAGGCTGCCCAGTTGAAAGCCAAGTTCGGTGAAGACCTTGCTCTTCACGGTGGAGTTGACCTTCATCGCCCAGAAACAGCTAGCCCTGATCGTCTTCAAAGGGAGCTAAAGACACTTGCTTCAGGTGGGGGTTATATTTTCGGATTAACTAGTTCCGTACTAGACCCCTCCCAGCTAGACCACTTCATGAGAGTCCTTACCATTGCTAAACAGCTCAAGATGTAGCGGAATAGAAAAGGCTTATTTGCTGAAAGGGCAGAAAGGGGGGGTATTAATCTTCTTCAAGCCTGCTAGCTTTGAGGGTTATAGAACTCGTGGTGTTACCTATTGATATTACCTGCTGTCTTTGTATTGGTGCTCTTCCTCATCACCATCCTCATGATAACCCTCGACATGACGGATCACACATTGGCAGCTCTTCTAGGGGCAGCAGTCCTCCTCATCTATCTGGCACAGATCTGGTCCACTTGGCAACCCCTAATGGCTGAATATTACACACAGGCAGCCGCTGAGGCACTCCTTCATGGAAATATGGCAGAGTATGCAGAGTTTTCTGTTCTTGCTTCAGATTATTCGTCACTAGCTGGTTCCTTTAACCTTGACACCTTCTCCTTCTATTTCACCCGTTGGATAGATCTTGGCACCATCATCGTCATTCTCTCCTTGATGGTCATCACAGAAATCGCGCGGGACTCTGGGCTCTTCCAGTTCATCGCTGTGAAAGCCCTCAGACTTAGTGGAGGTAGCCCAAAGAAGCTACTCATGATCTTCTGTGCACTGACCTTTGCCATGTCCTCGGTACTAGCAACCACTGCTCTGATAGTTGGCCCTCTGACAATCCTAGCCTGTGATGCACTGGAACAAAACCCGGTACCCTTCCTAATATCCAATGCGATGTGTGGCAATGTGGGCGGGATTACGACGATGATATCTTCTGTTCCCTGTATGCTCGTTGCAGGTGCTACCGCCTATGATTTTGCCTGGTTTGTTGTCAACCTCTTCCCTCTAGGCTTGTTGCTTCTAGGGATTACCATTTTTATAGTCCTACAGTTATTCCGCAAGGAATTCTCCATTCCAAGACCCCAGCGTGTCAGAGACCTGATGACACTGGATGCCTGGGATATGGTTAAGGACCGGGGTGTCTTTTACAGAACCGCGATTCTTTTCATTGGATTAATCATCGGGTTTGTCATCTTCGGTTCCCTAGGGCTTAGTTGGCTGGTGGCATTGGTAGGTTGCCTTGTCTTTGTAATATTCAGCGGAGTCGGTCCTAGTCGATTGTTCCGTGAGGTTGAGTGGACCGCCCTCTTCTTCTTCATCGGACTCTTCATGGTCGTGGGAGGTATGGAAGAATTCGGAGTCCTTCACGCTATTGGCGAGGGAATTGCCCATTTAGTTGGCAGTAACACGGTTCTTGCTACGGTGATGCTGCTGTGGGTCACAGGCATTACCAGCGGGGCGGTCGACAACATCCCAGTAACCGCAACCCTGATACCTGTGGTTGGAATTGTTGCCGAAGGGCTTGGCCCAGAACTTTCTGCAGCCACAATTGGAACACTGTATGGCTCACTTACTGTAGGAGCGGTACTCGGAGGGGCACTCACACCGATTGCCAGTGCAGCAAACGTCTTGACTATGACCGTTGCCAGGAAAGAAGGGCGACCGATACCCTATAACAAGTTCTTGAAGACTGGAGTTGTGCTGTTCTTCGTATTCCTTGGTGTTACAACCGGGTACATGCTTTTCAGGTTAGCAATGTTCCCGCTGGCTGGACCACCAACCTTCTCATAATCAACGATAGAAAACTGCAAAGACCCCAGTTTCGAATTTACGATTGGAGAGAAAAAAGGGGAAAGCGGGGAAGCCCCCGCATTTTCACTTCCTCAGTGAAGGAAGAAGTAGAGTATTCCGCCACCTGCGCCCGCGTAAAGGGTGTACACTAGTGGAAGTGCAATGGCTTGGGCGAATCCTGCGAAGGCGAGGAGTAGGAGGAGCGGCCGTGATCCGAAGATGCCACAGATTAATTGGAGGAGGGATTCAGCCCATCTGAAGAGGGCGAACACAAAGACGCCTACTAGAATAAAGGCGATTATCAGTAGCCACTTCAAGGAGACGTACGCCAGGATGAAGTCAGGCACATAAAGTGCGACTAGAATGGCAGCACCAATACCAGCGGCAAGACCAAGTAGTGCCGCCCAAGATATTTTGGAGAAAGGTGTGAGGAACAGGCCGATGGCTGCCCAGCCTAGCAGGATAAGCGTTAGTAAGTCCCCAAAGGGGTGCGGCTGATTGAAGAGGATAGACACTAGTGAGGCCAAACACATGATTCCAAAGGGTATTCCCAGCAGGCCGACCAATCTGACAAGTCCCCGTCGCCACCCGATTTCGGGTGCAGCTTCTTCACTTGAATCTTCTTCACTTTTTGATGGACGATAGGTGTCGGGCATAAGCGCATCCACAAACCATGAGAAGGCGGATATGGAGGCTAGCCCGAGGAACACGGGAGCGAGGTTCGAGAGTATCAACGTGATAGACATTTTATAGTCTCCACCACTAATCGAAGAAAGGGGTTTAACACCTTTAACTATTTGTAATTTCATTCCGATTCAGTTGTTAGAATCGAGGAGTTCAGTGAGATCTAGAGAGAAGTGTGGTTTTTCTAGGTCACTTTCTCTCTAATCCTTTCGAGTTCAGTGGATATGTTGCCGACATATTTCAGTAGGCTGTCAAGTTGTTCTCGGATGTTTTTGAGTAGTTCTACCATTACTATTTCAGGTTTTGACATGATTGACCAACTTCAAACAGTAGTAGTGTAACTTGTTGTGCTCTTCGGTCTTAAAAACGCACGCTAGAACAGGACACCTTGGGAGGGGTTACTCGGAGATTTTGTAAAATTGTTTGAGGAAAGGGAGTGTGTCTAGGAGATTGTGGCTCTGTATGACCTTTGTGGCGTGAACCGCGACATCATCATGGCTCGGATTAAATGCGATGGAGGCACCCGAAACAAGGAACATAGGAACATCATTGTGTGAGTCCCCTATAGCGACGCATCGGCTAATAGGAATGTCTAGGTCTTGAACAATTCTATGGAGGATTTCATGTTTGTTCTCCAATCCAACCACAACGTCAACACCGCTAATCCGTCCATCTTGGTCAGTAAGAAGCCGGTTGGCGTAACCAACATCTATGCCCAATAACTCTTGAGCTATCTTCGTGAACAAGGTTAGTCCAGAGCTGATTATTGCTGTTTTGATATTCCAGCGGTGGAGGGTGTGAATTAGTTCTTGGGCGCCAGGGATGAAGGTGAGCCCTTCCTTGGCTGCTTGTTGAAGATCACTTAGCTCTGTGCCGTGCCATAACCTTACATCTAGTTCAGCCCATCTAGCGTAGCCTATCTTCCCTGAATAGTAAAGATTAGCGTTTTCCTTTGCATCCTCTAGGGTTCCGAGGTGATGGTGTATCCATCGCCAAGAACTGTCAAGACGGACCAATGTTCCATCTAGGTCAAAAGCAGTAAGCCCTGTTATCGATGACAACATTTTATCCTCCAGGTGCCGTCACACTTCTCTCCGGGTGTCTTAGAAATTATCGAGTAAAGAGGTGATTCCCTTGGTTGAGGGAAAGCTGATACCAGTGGGAGTGACATCATAGGGTATTCGCTGAGTATTGTAGTGGGGGAGTGGTGACTTGAGTATTCGTACAAACTTTTGGAGCTTTTCGTGAACTTCGACAAGGGTAAGCTGAATGACGCCATCGTGTAGATGCTTGAAGCTCTCGGAAACAGTGGCTGGGTGCATCTTGGGTACAAGGACGCACAAGCCTACTGCACCCACCAGCTTCATCATGCGCATTGTACGTGAAGCTAGCCTGTGAGCCCGCTCAAAACCAAAGTTAGTCACGGTTCCTGAGAAACTCTTTATTATGACGCGACTCGGTGTTTGAACTTTCCGTTTTGAGATGAAATCGTAGGCTTGGTTATATACGAACATGACCTTGTGGGGATCACTAGGATTGTTTACTCGGATTGTTCCAGGTAATGGCTCCTCCGTCTCGGACCACAAGTCGAGGAAAAGTAGCTGCTTTGCTTTGATAGCCTTATCTATATCCAAGCCGGAATCACGTAGCCAAGCCATTACATCTTCTGCTGGCTCTTCGTTGGTGGCATATACCACTAGTTCGCCGTGATCAAGCGCATACTTTGTGAAGGCGAAAACTAGGCTTTGGGGTTGTGTGCCGTTGTCTGCTTCTAGCAGGTAGCTCTTCCCTCGTAGAAGTGAGCCACCTAGGAGCTGATCTACTTCAGCAATTCCGAAGCTTCCTTCAACAGTCACTAGTTTTAACCCATCCTGTCAAAAAGACATCTACTAATTAGGATGGCTTGATAAAAATTTAACTTCGAGAGGTAAATTTCGGGTTTTTCTGCGAGGTTTCTACAGGAAGTATAGATACCAGAGGAGGTTAGAAATCAAACACCAGGACCTGCTTGAAACTCACAGTAATCGTCGCCCTTGGCTAGACACATTATCTCTTGGCATCGCATGGGTTTGCCTTCTAGCTCTTCTAGCATTGCAGCGATTATTCCAGCATGTATGAAGTCTACTGGAGCACCGAAGCCCTTCATGACTTCAGCCACTGGAGATTTACGGAGAATAATTGTGTACTCTTCGCTTGTCGGATCCCTGGAAATCTCCAAGTCACCGAATCCTAATAACTTGATAACCTGAGCAAAACCCTTGAGAGGGTTGTCTGTATCTGCAGCCCTTATTCTCTTTAGAAGGAAGGTTGGGGCTCTTCGGATGGATTTGTAAGTGGAGGCGTAAATATCTGGACCTACCTTGGTGATGTTTTTATCTGTGAGTAATTGACGGACTAGATGAGCAAGAGCCTCCGTGGGTAGAATCATGCAGCGCTCACCGAAGAGTTGGAGTACCCCTTCTGCCACTTGATGTAAACCGGATTTCATTTCCTCTGCTTTTTCTATTCCATCTATACTCATTGCTAATCCAGAGCTTGTTACTTCATAGGGTATACGGCGCGTTTCAAAGGTTGGGAGCGGCGATTTCAAAATTCGAATGAATTTCTGCAATCGGTTATGGTGTTCCTGAAGAGTGAGCTGGATACAACCTTGATAGAGACGCCTAAAACTTTCTGTAACGGTGGAGGGGTGCATCTTCGGTACAAGGACTGTGATACTTACAGCTTGCGCCATTTTCATCATACGTACAGCACGCATTGCTAGCCGGTGAGCTCGTTCAAATCCAAAGGCACTCACAGCTCCAGAAAGGCTCTCCATTACTACTCGCCTTGGCCTGCTTGTTTGGGCTTCTAATGCAATCTTGTAGGCCTGATCGTAGGTGTAGAGAACCTTGTGAGGGTCATCAGGATTCCCAGCCCTGATTATTCCTGGTCCACTATCTTTTTCCTCTGACCAAAGATCTAGAATGAGTAATTGGTCCGCTTTGATAACTTCGTTTACATTGACAGAGTATTCTTTGAGTTTAGCAAGTACGTCCTCAGCTGGGGCTTCGTTAGTGGCAAAAACAACAAGTTCACCCTTTGTCAACGCATGCATGACGTAAGGAAAATAAAGGCTTTCAGGCTGAGTACCGTTATCAGCTTCAAGCAAATAGCTCTTTCCAGTTATTAGTGAGCCACCTAGTAGCTGGTCTATTTCTTCAATACCAAAACTTACTTCTGGAGCCACCGTCTTTCTACCTCGTTGACTAGAAGGATATGCTAACTCGGCAGGTATTTTATATTAAGATTTCCTTCGATTAAATAAAATCTGATGCCTTCTAGTTTTACGAATGTCTACTAGTGCCAGGGAAAGGTAACGTTTGGAGGAAGATAGGTGGGGTAGAAGAGAAAAACGTAGAGAAGGCAGTAGAGGAGGAGTATGAGGAAAAGAAGATAGGTAGCGTTACGGCCTTGACTGCGTAACCAGTCAATGGGGCTCTGCTCTGAATCTAGATCTTGCCTAATTCTCATTTTTCGGTATGCACCCACTAGGGCGAAGAAGATCATGCCTGAAAAGGTGAATAGTAGAACCGTTTTGAATTTGAGGAGCCCCCACCAGAAGAGGTGGGTGTAATAGCCGACTGTGGCATAAAGGAGCGTAATACCGAGGGCAGTAAGTATCAGCCCAAGTCGAGTTGCTCGCCTAGGACCCAGCACCACAGCCGTTGTTAGTAAACCTGCTTGGTGATCAGCTGCATAGTCAGAGGCCGTGTGAACACCATGTGTTCCTGCATAGAAGAGCCCGGGACCAACGAGGAGGAGGAGAGGAAGTTCAGGTTGGGCTGAAAGGATGAAAAAGGCCGCAATAACTGCCATTGTACCGAAAGCCAAGCCAATCATTAAGAGGTCTATGAAGGGTTTCGCCTTTAGTCGAAGAGGGGGGCCCGAGTAAAGGCATCCTAGCAGTACAATACTGAGCAGCACTACAAAGAAGAGAAGAGACACCAGAATGGCCAGTATTATGGCAACAAGAAGCATACTGAGGGCTAGTAGAATCCCCCCACGTTTAGTTATGCGACCAGCGGCGAGGGGGAGTTTGGACTTCTCAGAATGAGCCCTGTCAGTGTCTAGGTCTCCTAGCTGGTTCTGTATGAAGATGAAAGAATTGAGAAGGCAGACCGAAAATAGAGCCGCTGTGAAGCGAAGCCAAGTAAATAGGTTGTGAAGGGGAAAGGTGGGCGGCAAACTTAGTGGCGGACCCCCTAGGATGAGAAAGGATAGGGTGATGAGGAAGACTGAGCCTAGCCAGACATTGAACCGGGTGAGCTGGGCTAGAACCTTCCAGAAGGGTATAGAATCTGGTTCATCAACAAGGCTTTCAATGGAAGAATGGGATACCTTTCCCTCTGGTGTTTTGTAGAG
>JAEOSX010000035.1 GCA_016840135.1 Candidatus Hermodarchaeota archaeon | reverse complement strand
GGCTACTTCAAAGAGTTCGTGATGAAGCTCACCGATATGCTATCAATTATCACCGGCTACTCCGACGCAGGAAAGGCTTGGAACTGGTTCTCACCGAGATTCCTGACATTGGTCTACGCCGTGCTACCCTGCTAATGAAGCGGTTTGTTAGTTTGGAGGTACTGGGGAAGGCTTCCATTGATGAAGTGGCGGCAGTACCTACTATCAGTCGTGCGCTTGCCCAAAGGATTCTCGACTTTCTAGCTGTGGGATCTGAACCAGACCAATTGTGATATGACAGACCCTGTTTGGCAGGTCAATAACGTATTATTCCGGTTTTCTTTCTCGTACAAGGAATTCGCAGTGTGGGTCGCCTTTAGCAACGCATTTGTACTCTTCGTATTCCAGATCCGTGGCGAGTCCAGCCTTCTTGAGTAGGGGGATTATTATCCCGACTATTGCTGAGACAAATAGGCACTTCCCTTCAGAAGCACCTCCCCAAAGGCCAGTTATGTAGCTGTTGTCGTGTCGTGTTCTCATCAAAACTGGTTTCTCAGTAAATTCGATGACAGTGAATTTACCCCAACCGATGAGGGTGCCAATGTCGTGTATCATCTTAATTACTTGTTCTAACGGCGCTGCTCCTGCTTGCTTTGCTAGTTGGTCAGCGACAAACTCGCCGCCTCTCATAGCGGCGTTGTATATTACTGCAAAGGCACCATCTGGTCCAAGTACAGCCTCCATTTCACGGTGGATTCCAACGAGATAGTTTGCATGGACTAGCACGTGGCGGTCTGGTCCATTCATGACGGCTCCGTCACGGAATTCAAACCTTGAAATGAATGCTTTGAATTCTTCTTCACTCATGTATTTCATCCCCATTAGTGAGTGTATATACAATTCAAATTTTGCATATTAATTTTGTTCACACTCGTTGATTAAATACAAAACAACTAATAATTTGAGTTTAGAGTGGAAGGAAGAGTAAGGACGCCATTAGAGTGATGCCTAATAGCAGTACCAAGAACTGTATGAGGGTGTGTTTTGTTCTACGTTCCTTGTGGAGTTCTGGCATTAGGTCTGTGAGGCTCACGTAGATGAAGTTACCAGCTGCGAATGGAAGGAGTATTGTAGAGAGGCTTACGGGGGGGGCTTCGAAGAGAGGGAACGTGAAATCGCCGAGAGTTAAGACCACAATGATCCCTACTAGTGCCATTAATGCGGAAAGAAAGTTATAGAGGAGTGCACGTCTGCGAGAATAGCCAGCTTGTATGAGCACTCCGAAGTCACCGAATTCTTGAGGGATCTCATGGAGAGCTACTGCAAAGACGACGGTGAAACCGATGAAAGGACTAATCAGGAAACCAGCCGCGATAATGAGACCATCTATGAAGTTGTGAACACTATCGCCGTAAATGTTCATTGCACCTATTGAGTGACGATGGGAGGGTTCCTCACATCCACCAATCTGGTTGCAGTGATGCCACTCCAAGACCGATTCTAAAAGATAGGAGACGAGAATCCCTGCCAGAAAAGCAACAGTTACATTGAGATTGAACCCTCCTCCCAGGGAATCCACTGATTCAGGGAGTAGATGAAAAGCTGCACCCCCAATCATTGTACCTGCAGACAGTGCTACAAGAAATTTAGAGATCCGTCTAACCCTATCGATGTCCGCACTCAGGGTAATCAGTCCACTAAGGGAAATCAACCCAATCAAGAGCCCAGCACCCAGCGCTAGTAATGTGATGAAAAGATCAGCCAATTCCAATTCACCTAGTAATGATGTCAGATATATGTTCAGGATAGCTTCACGACTTCCCTCCAAAAAATTCTATGGGAAGTACGATTCAGGGTGTTCGTTAGAAGAGAAATACTACGACATTCAAAGAAAGGAGAAAGAGAGCCAAGTAGTAGGTTCCTGACACCTTGAGTACGGCAGTGGAGAATCTGTGATGGAATTCGCGAATCCCGATAAGGGAATCCGAGATAACAAATAGGAGGGCACCCAACACTACAACAACCCCACACAGGGCCCCTGATACTAGCGTGAGTAGAACAGAGGAGTACAGCATGAGGGAGATTACTGAAGTGTACACATAGACGGGTACCTGTAACTTCCCCAGACCCGGTTTGATATACCGTATCAACAACAGGGCATAAAGGATAATGAGAAAAGCGGCAACCAGGGAAAGCAGTAGCACTGGAAGAGTGATTTCTATCAAGAGGCTCTGACTGAGGAAGACAAATGCGAATGTGACTTGTGCAATTACAAACACCGCTAACCCTGGAAGTAACCCGATATCCATACCAACATCTCCAAGCAAGCATAAAACGAAAGCAACACTCATCAGAATATAGAACGGTGAGTCACTGGGAC
Organism: Candidatus Hermodarchaeota archaeon; assembly: GCA_016840135.1. Taxonomy (GTDB): domain Archaea; phylum Asgardarchaeota; class Hermodarchaeia; order Hermodarchaeales; family Hermodarchaeaceae; genus YT-063. Next base: position 1,131 of record JAEOSX010000035.1, on the reverse strand, counting down.
GCATCACAAGTACGAAAAAGGCGGCTAAACCTGCAGGTACAGCTTTCAGAATCGTGGATGCCCCAAGTTGTTTTGGCGTCGATTCCTCCTTCTGAAAGCTACGAATAGCGATAAACGCGATGGTGAACAACCAGAACAGTGCAAAATACAAAGGCACCCACATCGTTATTCAGTCCCGTTTCTAGAAGTTACTGTACAAGTTTTTCTTTAAGGAGTGGTATCGCCCCTCCCGCCTTTAGGTAGCTGAGGAGAAAGGAGGGAATCCTTGTCGTCTCTATGGTCTTGCGACTGCGGTGATTGTAAAGCTTCCCCCTAGCGAGATGAAGGGTGAGTTGATCACCTTCCTGAACTAAATCGAGTGTGTTTGCGAAAGCGGGAATTTCCACTGCGGGGAGACCAAGGTTGAAGGCATTGCGAAAGAAAAGGCGGGCAAAGGATGCAGCAATGACAGCTCCTACTCCCAGAACATGTAGTATTCCTGGTGCTGACTCGCGACTCGATCCAATGCCGAAGGCGTGACCCCCGACTATGATGTCATTGGGTTGGACCTGTTTGGCGAATTCTGGGCGTATTGTTTTGAATGCCTGTTGGGCGATGTCTTCGAGGTTCAGAGTGGTGAGGTGTTCTCCAGCGATGATGTCATCGGTGCTGACGTTGTCTCCAAAACACCATGCACGGCCCTTGATGGAGGGTATCGATTCTGAATTTAATGATTTTACTGGCAATGCTGTTAACCTCTAGTGCGTGGATCGGTTATCTTTCCTGTGAGAGCACTCGCGGCAACTGTGGCGGGTGAAGCAAGATAGATTTCAGCATCGGGGCTACCCATCCGTCCGCGGAAGTTCCGATTTGAGGTGCTAATGCACACCTCACCTGGGGCGAGTAATCCGCAATGTCCACCAAAGCAGGGTCCACAGGTTGGTGATTCAATGACTGCACCTGCTTCGAGGAGTGTGTTTAGAATCCCTGCTTTTAGCGCCTCTTGATAGACTGCTTGGCTAGCGGGTATCACGATGAAGCGAATGCCTTGGGCTATCTTTCGCCCTTGGACTATTTTTGCGGCTGTTTCGAGATCCTCTAGTCGACCGTTCGTACAGGACCCAAGAAACGCCTGGTTGATGACCGTACCCG
>JAEOSX010000201.1 GCA_016840135.1 Candidatus Hermodarchaeota archaeon | reverse complement strand
CAAACCTATGACATCATTTTTGACGCGGTAGGGAAGAGCTCGTCATCACTCTGTAAAGGCTCCTTAAAGCCAAAAGGGGTGTATCTATCCGTTATGGGTGATCCTGGAAAGCCTACAACTGAAGATATGATCCTCCTCAAAGAACTTGTTGAGGCGGGCAAGCTGAAAGCGGTCATAGATAAACGCTATCCCTTAGAGCAAATCGTCGAAGCTCACAGACATGTCGAAACAGGACACAAAAGAGGAAATGTAGTCCTCATTATGTAACATAGGTGAAGTAGACACGAGTAAGTTCTAGATGTATAAAGACTAGAGGAAGAAGATTGAGTAGTATATCAGCCATATCCCGATGACTACCTCAAATGCAATTGCCAGCAGAGCACCCACGAGAAGCGCCTGAACGCCTTTTCCTCTCACGGCTTTGATTGCGCTGTTAATGCCAACGACTACGCATGCAGCAATCCCCACCCAGACAATTATTGGGTAAACCACGGCTTCTGTAAACAGTAGGATGGTAAATGCGAAGGTGCCAATGGACCAGCAGACCATGGCAATGGCGAATCGACGATTCTTGGTTTCAAGGATAGTACGGTGTGAATCGCTCAAAGATGTCTTTTCCTTACCCTTAGCTGCTGAGTACCGTCTGGCGAGGCCGAGAAGCCCCCAGTACCCGCCCTCGATATAGACTTGGATCAGCCCCTCTATTACTCGAAACACAAGCAGGACTATACCCAGTATCAGATTGAAAGGGTTATAGACGAGAAACAGCAACACAGCCAGGGCAATGACGCAGAAATGCTCGATCAGCGCTAGCGCAACACCCGCTTTGAACCGTCCTGGGCTATCAGCAAACTTGGGCAGAACAGCATCAGAATCATAATGCTTCGGGGACGACTCCAAGATGTACCCAGATACACCCATAGCAATTTGTAACACTAAAATCAACAGAAAGAGAAACCCAGCAAGAAACATCTCGAGATACAAAAATAATCCACCGACTCGTCCTTTGATTTCTTCACACTTATTAGCGTATTGTACTTCACGATAAAAGGAAAGCCCAGCACATAAAAGGAATGAATACACAGGTACCCCACGGAATTTAGAAAGGAGTACCACAACGCAGGAATGAACGATTATGAATAGAATCAAGCAAGCAACCGTACTCACCCTCTTTCTCCTGGTGATGGCAGCTCCGGTTCTCGGCTCCGCCCATGCAGGGCACCCCACTCCGAGAGTCACTGTCACCGGTGGAGAACCCCGCGGGGCACTCACACCGCCCCCACCCTATCTCCACCCTTTTGCCCAGCTCACCGATAATGCCTACGATGACTTTTATCCGCAGGTGCATAACGGCCAAGTCACCTGGATGGGCAGCGACTACGAAATCTACTTCTGGAACGGCTCGGCGACGACCCGGCTCACCGACAGTACTGACGATGACGAGTATCCACAGGTGCACAATGGGCAGGTCACCTGGGACGCCCTCATCGGCGGCTCCTACCAGATTTTCTTCTGGAACGGCTCGGCGACGACCCAGCTCACCACCGACATCTTTCATGACATGTATCCGCAGATTCACGACGGCCAGGTCACCTGGATGGGCAAAGACGGCATCACCGACTACGAGATTATCGTCTGGAACGGCACCCACACCACCCAGCTGACCGACAATTCCTATGATGACTTGTATCCGCAGGTGCATAACGGTCAGGTCACCTGGTATGGCTGGGATGGCAGCGATTGGGAGATCTTCTTCTGGAATGGCTCGGCGACGACCCAGCTCACCACCAACGCCTACGAGGACACTAATCCGCAGATTCATAACGGGAAGGTCACCTGGTATGGCTGGGACGGCAACGACTACGAGATCTACTTTTGGAATGGGTCTGCGACGACCCAGCTCACCGATAACGCCTACTATGACAAGTATCCACAGGTGCATAACGGCCAGGTCACCTGGGAAGGCAGCAACGGTGACTGCGATATCTTCTTCTGGAATGGGACCGCGACGACCCAGCTCACCACCAACGCAGGCGATGACCGGGAGCCGCAGGTGCATAACGGCCAGGTCACTTGGTATGGCTGGGATGGCAGCGATTGGGAGATCTTCTTCTGGGATGAGACCGCGACGACCCAGCTCACCGATAACGCCTACGATGACTTTTATCCGCAGGTGCATAACGGCCAGGTCACTTGGTATGGCTGGGATGGCAGCGATTGGGAGATCTTCCTCGGCACCCCTGTCAACGCAGGCCCTACCTGGGTTATCGCTCCTACCGACCAGACCCTTGAATTTGGTGAGGGGCTGGATTATCAGGTGGTGGGGGCGGATGATTCGGGTATCAGCCACTGGACCATTGACGACTCCACCAACTTTGCCCTGAGTGCCACCCCCATTGCGGGGTTTGGTAGTGTCGTCCATCTCACTAACCTGAGCACTCTAGACCCGGGCGCGTATGAGTTGAACCTGACCGCCCACGACTTGCATGGATTGACGGTGTCTGCAGTCTTTACCGTTACCGTGAACGCAGCACCGCTTCCACCGATTCCGGGCTTCCCCCTCGCTGCAATCGCCTTGGGCGTCGCTGCGGCTCTCGGATTAGGAGTGCTGTCCCGTCGACGCAGAAAACCCGGATAGCTCCACGGTCCTACTTGTTGAAGGAGCTCACTCGTCAGAGCTTCCTTCCCCTTCTCTTTTTCTGGGGCGGCTGTTAGAATGTCTCATTTATAAGCCTTGAAATGTATAAACACTGTTTAATCCTTATAGAAAGGAGGAACAACTATTGGCTAAATACGAGTTTACCGAACCGCAAAACAAAATCATTAGAAACGTTGCCTGGAGATGCATTGTACAATCGATTCTGCTGATGCTTATCGGTGTTGCTGGGTACATCGGAACCTGGTTCATACTAGGAACACTAACACCACTAGTATTGATGGTGAAAATCATTCAAGGAACCATGTTCATCTTAATGGGGATTGTGTTCTTTCCTCCATCCCTTAACTTCCTGAAAGTGACCACGACAAAGGGCAGTGACATCCAACTATTGATGAATGGGCTTAGTCGACTAAAGCTGGGCATTATGCTCATCGTAATATTCGTTCTCGGAAGCATCGTGTGTGATGTTCTCCTCATACTGATTTCCATGGGAGTGATATGAAATGGCACCAAAAGCAAAACGGAAACGAGAATATGAATTCTCCAAAGCAGAAAACAAGGTCTTCGCATCCCTTTCCACATGGATGATTATTCTAGCAATAGTCATCATCATCGGCGGCATCGCTACCATCGCAAGCTTTGCCCTTGACTTCATTTCCATTCCAATGTTTACCTTTGCCCTAATGCTGACACTAGTATCGGGCATCATGTATATAATCATGGGGCTAACTTTCTACTTCCCCACGGATAACTTCAAACGAATCGTCACCACCAAAGGCAAGGACATCACAGAGCTCATGACTGCTTTCAGAGAGGTCGACCGAGGCTGGCTCATCGTCAACATCGTCACCTTGATCGTGGTCATACTCATGTTCGTATCGATATTCTTCTAGAGTCACAAAGACGCTAACCCTCTCCAACAAGGCATTCGGCATCTGGGATGGATAGGCTGCATTCGAAGGTCCGTCCCATACTCCTATTTTTTTGAATCACAACTTACGTAGAGGGACTAGAACAGTCTAAAAGCCTCGTCTAGGAGGGGTTCAGCTATTCAAGAAAAAAAGATGGAAAAGAGCGGTCACGAGACCTCGGTGTGGCTCGTTAACCACTCTCATCAAGGATTTCAGGCTTTGCCCTTGGACTTCGCAATCAACCAGATGGTGATCAGGATGCCTAGTGGGATGCCGAAGACGATTGCTCCCCAGAACATCACGAAGAGCCAGGTGTGCATGAAGTAGCCGTAGGGTAGGAGGCCGAAGGGTGTGGCCCAGTGGCCATCAAGGAAAATCTTGATGCACACGCCTACAAAGACGAGGAAGCTGAATGCACCACCACCTGATTCACGCTTCTTTGGATGCGGGCGCCGCATTTCTGTTTTGATGTCTGCTTTGACATCGTCGGGAAGCTGGAACCAGGAAACAAGGAGGATAAGCCCAACGGCTCCTAATACGGGTAGCACGCAGATTAGTAGTATCGGTAGGATGAGGTTTAGGCACCAGAAGACTATGGATGCCATTGACCAGTCATTGAGGGTCCACGTGCCAAAT
>JAEOSX010000034.1 GCA_016840135.1 Candidatus Hermodarchaeota archaeon | reverse complement strand
TCATCGAAATTGGGCGCCTGGCAAAGCTCGACGCCCACAGAGAAACACGAAAAGGTATACCAGAGGTTGTGTGGGCACGACACAAAACTGAGGAGGACATCATCCAAATCGTCACCCACGCTCTAAAGGTGAAACCCAGTCTCATAATCAGTCACCTTTCCCCCGAACAGGAGAATGCATTGCGGAAGAAACTAGGCAAAGACCTTGTCCTAGAAGTGTTTGGTGAGGGGTCCATCGCAGTTGTACGCCACAAAGACCACAAGCCCTCCCAGACTGGGGGAAAAGTAGGAATCGTGGCTGCGGGCACCTCCGATCGACGAGTGGCAGAGCAGGCCCGGGTCATGGCAGAACAAATGGGCTGTAAAGTCTACACGGCGCACGATGTGGGGATTGCAGGTGTCCACCGTTTATTCCCTGAGCTCACCGAGATGATTGGGAAGGGAATCGAAGTACTAATCGTAGCAGCAGGAATGGAAGGTGCGCTTCCATCTCTGGTGACGGGGCTGGTAGATATTCCTGTTATTGGTCTCCCCGTTTCTACAGGGTATGGTCTTGGTGCTGAGGGGTTAGGTGCTCTTATTGCAATGCTTCAGTCCTGCTCCCTTGGGATGGCAGTCGTGAATATTGATAACGGCGTTGGAGCTGGTGCTATTGCAGCACTTATGGCTAACCGTGTAGCAAAGAAGTAGCCATCCCCTCTGTTTGCCCTTACACCAAAATGTATTAGTTGGATTATTACACCTATCTAGTAATACAGGCTGACAGAGTTGTCTGTTCTACCTTGGTGACTTGGTTTGAGTGTAGGTTCGGAATCATCCGTTGAACCAAAGGCAGAGCGCAAGGCAATACTGAAGTTGATTATGCTAGGAGACGGAGGAGTCGGCAAGACTACAATGATTAACCGATTCATATCCGGATCCTACATACCAAGCCAAATGACCATCGGAACAGGATTCGCCATAAAGAACATAATGTTGGAGGGAATAACCATCACCCTCTCCATCTGGGACTTCGCTGGTGAGGAGCGATTCCGTTTTCTCGTCCCCCGATTCAGTGAAGGCTCAAACGGCTGCATCCTCGCCTTCGACTCCACCAGACCCAGCACCTTCTTCCACCTAGAAGAATGGCTAGAACTCCTACGCAAGAACACAGACGACATCCCAATAGTGCTGGTCGGGACAAAATGCGACATCGCATACTTTGACAACGAACTCGTAAAGGAATTCGTCGAAAAACACAAACTAGTAGGCTACATCGCCTCCAGCGCCAAAGACGACCTACGAATAAACGAAATCTTCGAACTCATGGCAAGAGTAATGTGGACAAAACTAACAGAGAAATCAGCTCAGATGCGACTCCACACCTAAAGCCATCAGAGGATTTATTCATTTTTTTTACTAAATAAGGTCTTTCTGTGAAAGCTTGAAAGACAGAAAGAAACTTAACGGGCTCCCTGTAACCCGCCAATCCCCGAAAGAGGGAAAAACTGTACCCTTGAGGTCCAATATATTGACTGAATCCGGAAAACCACCCACAAAACCCAAACGCTCCCCAACAAAATCTAAACGTCCACCAACAAAAGAAGAACTACTCGAAAAAGCAAAACAACCAGGAAAGGACGCTATGGTCCTGCACCCCTTCTACAAGGGAAAAATCCAAGTAATCCCGAAATGCGCTATCCGTGGATACCAGGACTTCGCGATCTGGTATACGCCCGGCGTAGCCAAGCCCTGTCTGGATATCCGTGTTAACCACGATAAGGTCTGGGAGCACACCAACCGTGGCAACCTAATTGCGGTCGTCTCTGACGGCAGCCGAGTACTAGGTCTCGGGAATATCGGTCCAGAAGCAGCACTCCCAGTAATGGAGGGGAAGGCTCTAATTTTCAAATATTTTGGTGGCGTAGACGCCCTACCTATTGTTCTTGATACTCAGGACCCTGAGGAAATTATCAAGACTGTGAAGTTCCTGCGCCCGAGTTTTGGCGGGATTAACCTTGAGGATATTGCGAAGCCGAAGTGTTTTGGTATTCTTCGCCGTCTGCGCGCCGAGTTGGATATTCCGGTTTGGCATGACGATGCACAGGGAACTGCAGCCATCACCCTTGCGGGTTTGATGGGCGCCTTGAAGTTTGTTGGGAAAGAGTTGGACCAGGTTCAGATTGCTATGTTGGGTGTAGGTGCGGCGAATGTTACTACAGCGCACATTCTGATTGCTGCAGGAGTTCCACCAGGGAACATCATCATGTGTGACCGCTTAGGGCTTCTCTACAAGGATCGTTATGACTTGGACTCACTCAAGTTGAGGGAGCATGATAAATACAACTTGGCGATGATGACCAACAAGGAGGGGCGGTCTGGTGAGTTTGACGAGGCGATGCGCGGCGCAGATGTCTGCATTAGCGCGTCCAAACCAGAGCCTGGCATTATCAGAAAGGAGTGGGTCTCTTCCATGGCATCTGACTCCATCGTGTTTACACTAGCGAATCCACTACCTGAAATCTGGCCGTGGGAGGCTAAAGAGGCAGGTGCCCGTATTGTAGGTACCGGACGCAGCGACTTCCCCAACCAGGTAAACAACAGCTTGGGATTCCCCGCTATTTTCCGGGGAGCACTGGATGTGCAAGCGAGGACTATCTCGGATCAGATGTGCATAGCTGCTGCCCGGTCATTGGCTGATTTTGCTGAGGAGAAAGGACTACGTGAAGACTACATACTCCCCAAGATGGACCAATGGGAGTTGTTCCCCAGAGAAGCCGTCGCAGTCGCTATGAAAGCAATAGAGACTGGGGTCGCTCGTGTGGAGCGGGATGAGAAGGAGCTGCTGGAGAATGCCCGCCGCATCATAAAGGCATCCATCGATCAGACCCAACTGCTTATGGAAAAGGGCTTCATTCCGAAGCCACCCATCTAACTTGACTGGAGGATTCTGGGTTGTCGGTGCTTGTCTCTGACTTTGATGGCACCCTCCTAGACGTTCGTAAAAGATTCACCAAGGCTCTTCTCACAACCCTCCGCAGCCTTAGCATTGATGTGAGCTTCGACCAGCTAATGGAGCTATACAACGTCAGCCTTAACGTGGAGGATTTGACGAAGGCTCTCGGGTTAGAACTCTCACACCAAGACCTTCAGCAGTACGCAGTACGGATTGATGACGAGTTCTTCGCCAACTGGAGGCACTCTCGTATGATTCCAGGAGTTGTCGACGTACTCGAAACGGTTCGCCCGAAATTGAAGTCAATGAGGCTCATCACAAGTCGTGGTCGCATAAGAGAAACGCGACTAGAGGTTCGATACTTTGGGGTTGAGCACATCTTTGATAGGGTCTTGACAAGGGGGGATCTCGCTCTAGCTGAAGGTGTGGAAAAAATCCCCCTCTATCCATTTCTACCTCACCGCCAGCGCTTAATCAAACTAGCTCTAAGTGACTTGAAGAACTACAACAAAGTGTGGATTCTAGGCGACACTTCTAGGGAATTAGAGGCAGGGAAAGGTCTTGGCTTCGAAACTATCGGGGTCCTATCGGGCTTTGCAAAGAGAGAAGACTTGGAGCCTTTCGCTGATCATATTCTGGATTCTGCTGCTGACCTTGATCAGGTCATCGATTAAAGGGAATTATCGCAGCCTGTTGTCTTATTGTAGGTATTTGTCTGCGAAGGGGGAGTTTATCGACCAGAAGGTTCCTCCCTCTATGTTCAGAACTGCTCCCTCTCGTTCTAGCTCAGAAAGCGCGAGGACAAATATCAGGGGATGGCGGGTCTTAATTCCGCTTTGGATTTCAGCCAGGGTCGCACGCTCTCGCCCCTTAAGAAACTGGCAAATCTCCACCTTAGCTGGTTCTAGGTCCATTTTCAGCAATTTCCATTCTCACCTGATGCAATTCCCGCCTTAACCTTTAAGGAATTTATATCTACCTAGAAATTGCCGAGGGGCCCTTGGTTAGCAAGAAAACTTCAAAAGCAATACCCTATTGTCCTATACTCCCAGTCAAAGAGTTCTGGTTGAGACTGTCATGGTGCGTGTTTTCCTTTCGGATTTAGATGGTACTTTAATCGACATTAGTGATCGCCTCGTTCACGCTCACCATTCAGCGCTCAGCAAATTCGGTCACGAGATTGATCTAGAAAGGCTTCGCTTCCTGTCTTTAGCCATGTTGCGTACAAAACAGCTACTAACTAGCCTGAACATCACTCTATCATCTGTCGAGTTCAGTAAGTATAACAAGACTATATCAGATTACTTTTACAGTGATTGGAGGCATTCAGAACTTTTCCCTGGTGCCCGCGAAGCTCTTCAGCAGCTACGCACCGTAACCCAGACGATGCGTTTAATCACCTCTCGCCGCCAAATAGAGACAACCCACAAGGAGGTCCGCAGACTTGGCCTTGACCGTCTCTTCGAAGCAGTTTTCACCCGGGGCGATCTTGCCGTCGCTGAGGGAGTGGATAAGATTCCCCTTCTCCCCTTTGTTCCACACCGCCGACGACTTATACAACTGGCTCTCCAAGGTCTTGACCACAAGGGAGATGTGTGGGTAGCAGGTGACACTCCTGGTGAGTTGAAGGCTGCGAAGGACTTGGGCTTCACGGCAATAGGAGTTTTATCAGGCTTTGCAGAAAGAGAAGACTTGGAACCCTTTGCTCACCACATTCTAGACTCCATAGCTGAAATCGGGTCCCTTATCTAGGAAAAAAAAGAACTAGGTCAATGATGATGCCACAACCCCCAAAACCTCCTTCAACATCCCCCTCCAAGGGAACTAGTAAGCTAGGTCTGAGGGAATACCAGGAACATATTCTCCGGCGCATAAAGGAAAACCGGGACAAGAACATACTCATAGAACTGGATTGTGGGCTAGGAAAGCGGGTGCTAACCTATAAACTCGTATCAGAGCTATTTCCTGAAACCCGCTTCATCCTGACAGTAAATTCTACCTCTTCCCTACAGGAGACGGCTCAATACTTGGAGAAGGAGTACGGCGGGGTTTCGGGACTAGGAGCAATGACCCAACGAGTCCAGGGTTACCGACGTCAACGAATGCTAAAAGAATCAAGGGTTGTATTGTGTACTGCGAGGGTACTCACGAACATACTGAAAAGAGGAGAATTCACGCCCCAGCATTTTGATGCCCTTGTAATCAACGAAGTTGACACCATAATTCGTCGTGTAGGACGACAAAGCGTTCTGGTTCAGCCTTGGAGCTATCTACTCGAGTTCTTCAAGGACCGATGGATAATAGGGATGTCTGGTACGCTGCGTGATGATCATGTGGTCCTTGATAACGCTCAGCTTCAGATACGAGAAGAGCTGAAAACACTCAGCCAGTTCATCCCTAGGGCAGAAGTAATCTCGATGGATGAGCTCAGCGGCACTGATGTTGAGGACTACATTGATCCCACAATCATTAACGTCGTAACGGTCCAGAACAGCCTCATCAAGGCGGTTTCCCTTATACTGGATGCGTTAATCAAGTCTACCCGGGACGAAATATACCAAACTGTGAGGGAAGAAAGAGAACTGGAAACAGACGCCATACCTGGATCAGCGCGCCTTCTCCACCTTCTCCTCGACGAGTTACCGATTTCTGAGGAACTGGCTCAACGCTACTCAGGGCTGCTCATGATCCGAAAGTACCTTTACGGAATGTCAGTTAACAGCTTCCGCAGGTTTCTCCACCACCCGACAATCGCCCCAAATATAGACGTCGAACGAATTCTAAGCGAATGGCCTAAGGTTACACCCAAGGCTCTCAAGGTCTGCCAACTCGTTGATATGAGCGGAAAAACAGTAATCCTCTCCTCATACCTCCATGTCGTATCTGAAATGAACCGCCTTCTCAGCCAAGCTGGAGTGCAGGCGTTATCCCTAACAGGGCGAACACGTGACAAACAAGCTGTACTCGCTGAATTCAAAGCAGCCCAACCTCCTGCCGCCCTCATCCTCTCTCCGGTCGGCGAACGCGACCTCGACCTCCCCGACACAGACCTCTTGATAATAAATGATGTAGTTAACACAACCAAGACCATCTATCAGAAAATGAAGCGCAGCCGGGGTGGTCAAGTCATATTCTTGGCTTATGACGAGACATCAGAAGAAGAGAAAGTGAGCCGGCTCATAGATAATATCATGCAGCGTTATCCCTGGAGTACAAGATTGGGAGACGCTGAGAACTGATGGAGATCAAGGAGTATGTCAGATCGCGACACATCTCGAGTACCTCCAGAACCGCAGGCAGAAGAACAGGGCGAGTCATCAGAGGACCCAAAGGTCTATCCAGTTTACGTCTATGAAAGGACCTGTCAAGACATCTTCGGCTACTGTCTAAGGGAGGCACAGCGTAGACCACCTCATGAGGCACTCGGTGTAATACTTGGTTTTCGGCGCCAGTGGCAGGGTACCAAGTATGTCCGGGTAACAGATTGGGCGACAGGAAGAGTGGAGTCAAGTATGGCCTATGCCCGATTTACTCCTGAGGGGGTTTTGGAATATAGACTCGCCTTACATGATAGATATGGCACGAACCCCCATACGCCCCGCGTGATAGGGCTGTGGCATTCGCATCCCTTCGGCGGTAATCCTCAGTTTTCCTCCACCGATTTCAACACATTTTTTAGAACCCCTTTCTGCGCTGAGGGGAATGTCTTCTTCCTCATAGACCCTCTTAGTCGCTTCTTCAAGGTCTATATGCTGCGCCTCTCCAGCGAAAAGGAAGTATTGCAACTGGAGCGCGTGGAATGGTGCACCTATCGCCCGAAGGTTCCCTTTGGCACAATGCCTTCTGAAGAGATTGACGACTCTCGGGAAGGGGGGGCAGACCGTGCCTGAAAAACATCCGACACGCGTGGACCTTGGGTTCTTCGAACGAGACCGTCATGACAGAACCCGCCGCTGGCTAGGCGCCGACAACATGAGTAGAATTCAAAACGCAACAGTGCTCATGATTGGCGCGGGAGCAGTTGGTAACGAAGTCTGCAAGAATCTCGGCCTCCTAGGCATCGGGAAAATTCTACTCGTTGACCCGGACAAAGTAGCTGCTTCAAATCTGAATAGATGCGTATTCTTCCGACCCGGGGACCACGATGTGAAGTTCAAGGTAGACGCTGTGGCAGAACGACTCGGGGAACTAGCGACTGACACAAGGGTAGAGCCTTATCCAGTAGCCATCCAAGAGGCCCAAGAGGCGGTCTGGGATGCTGACCTTGTGCTGGTCGGGGTCGACAACCATTATGCCCGATATCTACTCAACGCCAAGAACCTTAGCCTTCAGCCCCCCCGACCAATCATCAACGGCGCAATGGGCATCGACTTCGTTTCCGTGGAGGTCCTAACGCCCCCAGACACTGCATGCATGGTATGTTCCTGGAGCAAGGAGTTTGTCGATCGGCTAGTAGCAGAGCAGGTGCGCGCCAGCTGCGATCCATTCTTTGTCGATACATTGCCCAAGTTCCCTATGATAAGCTTCGTAACCTCAGTTGTTGGTGCGATAATAGCTTGGGAGGCAACCCGGGTTATTATTGGATTGGAGGAGTGGAGACAGACAGGTCGCTGGCGAGAGGGACGCGAACCAGCTGTTGGTCGGTTCATAAAATACGATCTTCGCCGCCACCAATCTACTAGTGGTCCCATTATGCGGAATCCGCGATGTAGCGAAGTTTTCTGTCGAAGCAAACGTAAGTAATATTCCCTATTGGATTAATCCAATGGATTTTTCCCACGTTGCCTCTGTGGGCTTTCCGTCAAGCCAAACCCTAAGGGAGAGTTTTGCCTTAGGAATACAACGAGGCATCTGTAATTCGATGGTTGTATCCATTGGCTTGGAAAGGGTTGTTGGAATCGGTTTCAATGCAATGACACGATCCATCTCGCTATCAGAAAGCGTTGCCGAGATTGCCATCATATTCAAGGCAGCAGGAACCTTTGGGATAGGACTAATCTTGACACCGAGTTTCAGGCGAGTGCCACGAGGTACTGCGTCTGGTGCTTTGACTCTGAGCCGAACTGGCGAAGCCCTCAGGAGAGGTGTACCTGCGGAGCGTCTAGATGTCAATCGTTCCACTTTCCATTTTGCGTCCAAAGATGGTGGACTAGCCCTCCTTCCTGCTTTTGTCTTCCAGCGGATGTTGAATTCTTGACGGATTCGGCTGCTCATCCAATTACCGACTATTAGGGGGATATGGCGGCTCGTTATACCAAGAGTACCATCACGGCCATACCAAGTTGAGTCTACGGGGACCCAGAAGCCTTGGAGCCAAACCTCTGTCCAGGCGTGGCGCTCCCATGCCCCTCCTCCGTATCCGAATCCGGCTTGGAGTCTGGCTGGGATGCCATTAGCCCGGCAAAGAGCAGCAGTCAACGCGGAAAATTCAGTGCAATCTCCAATCTTATTAGCTATCGCGTAAGCAGCGCCCAGCTCTGAACGTTGCGGTTTGTATTTCAAGGTTCTATAGACGGTTCGCATGGCAGCAGCAACAAAGGAGGTGTGGTTTCGGTGAGTCTTTGCTAGTTGGTTTGCTATCTCTTTGATGCGGCGGTGGTCAGACTCGATGTGCTTTTCTGGTTTAGTGAAGTCTTTGATATCATGGGGAATTGCTGCATTGCTCACAGGAGGAAGAAGATATCTTATTGAGCGGTTCCGGACTAGGGCAGTATAGCCACAGGAAAACTTCTCACCAGAGGCTAAACGTTTCAAACTGAATCGAACCCAATTATTACCGACTAGGTCATTGGATTCCGCGCCAGTTCTAGGGTTAGGAGTAAGCTTGATAATTTCTTGGCGAAAAGGAATCTGAATCGGCGTTGTAATAAACACGGCTACATCGAAGAGGTCGATGCCACTTGAAGAGCCTTTCCCGTAATCGTCACGACCCTTACCCGAATTTGTTATTATAGCGTTATATGTGACCTTGTGAGTTATTATGGGTGGGAGACCTTTTTCCACTCGGAAGCAGCCAAAAAGCACCTCGCCAGATCCTCCTCTAGCGCTGGTGAGGTCTTTTTCGCCTTCGAAGGCCACCGCAACAGTATAGATTCCCGTAAGAAGTTCATCCTTTATTTGTACAGTGAAGGTTCCTTTCGTGTATTTACCGAATTTGAACGGTATCCTAGCAATATTGCTTCCGAAGGGGTCGCGAACGAATATAACGCCATTGGCGTACTCGCCTGCTTGGCCAGCAAAGGAACGGGTGAGGGTTATGGTAACCTTTTCTTTCGGCTTCCCTGTAGGTAAACCTTGGACTCGGGAAGGCGCTGTAATCTCTAACTGAACAGGTAAGTTAGTCGGCATCTTCATCCTCTTGTAGTTGTGTCTCTCGCTCTTCTTCTCCAGACTCTCTGTCATCAAGGAAGATTACCCTGCCTCCCGGCTTTGGGGTAGGTCGGCGAGGAACATCGTCCAAGATGACGACAGAGGAGCCGCTATGTTGTGCTGGCGGTTCTGGATTGGTGCGAGGGGGAAGGAATCGCGTGAGATGAGGTGGGTGTGGTTCGGCCCCACGAACAATTGTCCCGGGGCAGATTTCATCACCACTCCTAGTAAACAGTGTGTGGCAGCGCGGACACATATAACTTCCGCAACTCGTGCATATCCACCAGTCCTGGCGGGCGCTCTCTAGTGAAACAGTGTCATCGCAGATTGCGCACTTCACTTGGGCAGCTCCATGGACGCTCACGTCCCAACCTCCCGGGGCTTTTCTGGTCTGCTCACTCGGTGGATCTTCACCTGAAAGTTGGGTAAGTGGTTCGGGGGGCGCTCCTCTTCGAAGGGTATGTCCCTCTCTCCAAGTATGACAATACGACTACGGTGG
>JAEOSX010000200.1 GCA_016840135.1 Candidatus Hermodarchaeota archaeon | reverse complement strand
TAGTATTTGTTGGGTGATACAAATTTTGCTACAGGAAATCAGGACTATATTAGCACCTGAAGAAACCTATGTGGAGCTAAAGCGTATCGCCCTTGAGGAAGGGTGCAGCATCGCCAGAGACCGTCCTCCCGTCGGACTAGAAATCGAACACGGAACTTGGTGGGGAATCACGGCTGAGACAATAGCAAAGAACATCAGGTTCCGAATAGTCCCAGAAGAGAAAGGGAGTAGAATCGAGTGCAGAACCTTCTGGCCCCCAATGATTGGTCTTGGCATAGTGATTGCGTATGTCACCATCCTCTTCATAATCTTCTTCTCCTCCTTCATCCTCTCAGGGCTGAGCCCCACACCAATAATCTGGAATCCAGCCTTTTGGATGCTAATCGTCCTATCTGGCGTCGTCCTGATTACCGTGTTGTTTAACCTTAATGGCTACATGAAACGTGACATCGTCGCTAAACGAATGCTCCTCCTCATCGCGGCTTTTGGGTCACCGACCCAGATATCTAGACCCGGTGGTGTCCGCATTGTCCGCAAAGTTGTCTGCATCTTCTGCGGAAAGGACAACGAGTCAATGGCAACCAGATGTCAGCACTGCGGCAAGGTCTTCCCCGGAGCACGACGAAAGGAATACCGAAGACGGGGTGCTCTTTGAACCACTTGGTTACTAGCTCTTAGAAACCAAGGAGCATCTGGCTTATGCTACCTGAATTCGTCGAGTCGCTCCTGGTACTCCATGACCCGCGAGTCTGGGACCATTACGTACCGACAGGTGTGGTCACCTTTGGCCTCGCAGAGGGTTTCTATTGCCGTGAGTTCGATGCCCATGGCTTTTGAGCACCATCCGGCGGCGTAGCCGCTGCCAAAGTGGCAAACGGGCTCTTCGGTCTGACCGACTTTTTCTTTCCAGTAGACCGCCTCGAAGCTCCCAGGGTGATCGTAGTGAAGCACGTATTCATCGTTGGGAACCGGATTGCTACCCGGTAGGAATTTTACGAACACAAACCCGGCATGGGCGGCAAAGATTGGCCCTGCGATCAGGTGTTCAGGTCCCGGCTCCAAATCGAGCAGTTCCTTCAGGCGCATCGCCTCGGCGTTGCCAATGGCAAAGCCTAGCTTGTACATGATAATATTCCGGCCATTGGGGTCGAGGATCTCGTCCAACGCCTTCTTCAGGTACACGCCCAAGGCTTCTAGGCCGATGAGCATGTACTGTGTGCCAGCCATGGTTCGTCGGCCGGTGCCGATGTCCATTTTCATCGTGTCAAACAGCTTCCCCATCTTCTCGGTGACCTTGTCAACCAGGGGAAGCATATCAGGTGGTGCAATAACGGGTCTTGGTTTATCTTCTGACATTTGATTTCATCTCGTCTTTCGTGTCCAGTCCTCCTCGAGACTGGCTCCCCACAGAAAGGCGTGATAGCCTCCTGCGGTAACTAGAAGGTATATACTGTTATTAGGGATTTAAATGAGACGGAAAACCTGATTTCTTAAGGGTAAGAATCCGTTCGTCCATTCCTGTTGGCTAGTATAGGAGGGAGAGGCAGGTTAGGGCGCCTTCGCATTTTTCGAACTCGCTCATATCCAAGCAAAACACATCAAACCCGGCCGCCCTTACCATTGTTTGTGCTTTGGGGTGTCCTTCAGCCATGAGCACCTTATCCCTGACAGCTAGGGTGTTGGCAGCGTAGGCTTCCTCATCGGGCACGACCAGAACCTCAAAGCCCTTGAGAACAGGGTGCTCCGCGAGCTTGCTGGTTGCAATCATCGTGTCTTGGCCCAGATAGGTAACGTAGCTCTTTAGGTGAAACATGCTCTGGTCAATGATAGTGTCTACAGGGACGCCTAGGAAGTCCCTGAGCTGGTCGACGCCCTCCTGGTTGGTGCGCTGGGTGATGCCGCAGATGAGCCGGTCAGGGAGATGAATCACGTCCCCACCCTCAACAGTAGCGGGAGCTTCTGCCCGTTTCACCGTGAGGTCTTGGCTGAGCACCTCTTCGACGTGGCCCTCTTCGCCCTGGCGGCTTTCCCGTGCAAGCCGGGCGATGAGCGCCTTCTCACCGTGGATGATGGCGGTGTCCTCGACGAAGCAGGCATCAGGGTAAGCCTCTGCGAGGCGTTCTTCAAGATAGGAAATCTTCAACCCCAAATCCATCAAGGCGACACAGTAGGCACGATGCTGTTCCACTGCAAGTGACCTGTCCACTGTGTGGCGTAGAGGGTGGGAAGAGATACATTCAGGATAGTGAGTTCCCGGTTCACGGACCACTGCACACTTGGGCATCATCATTAGAGTGTTCCTCCCATGGTTAATCAGATTTACGCTTCAGATATTTTTCTTTATGGCGTTTTAATGCAGTAGAGCTGGGCGGATGCGTGAAGATGGTAAGAGAGATTTATAGAGGTGAAAGAGAAGGACATGGTATGGATAAACGTGTCACGATTGTAGAGGAGTCATTAGCCAGAGGGGAGACTGACCCACAAGTCATGAGAGAGGTTCGGAGCGCCATGAGGGACCTGCTAGAGTCCGGTCATCCAGACGCTGAACGCCTCCTCTTGAGACTACTAGAAAGCATGGTAAGCTTCCTTCAAAACGAGGGTATTAAGGCTGCGGGTTATGTAAAAGAACCCTCTCAAATCATCATTACAAAGCTCCGACAGGCATTGAAAATTGAAGGGTGGATATTACCAAGAATCAATGCCGCTGAGAGCTTGCGTCATTTGAGAATCTATCCTGCCGACGCTGAAGAGTTGGTTGCCCATCTAGAAGTCCTAAATCATGACAGCTCCCTAAGCTACACGAGGAGGGATAAAATATGGGAGAGATTCTTCAAGGAACTGAAGGAGAGGGGTGCCGTCGACATACTGACCGACCTTCTTAGTCAACATAACCATCACTGTCGAAGATTTGCCATCAGAACTCTCGGCGAGATGGGGCACCTTGAACACATCATTCACCTCATCTGGGAGGATGAAGATGATGGAGCTAGGAATGCGGCGGGGTACGCTATTCTCAAACACCGGGGAATAGAAGCCCTTGATACGATAGCCAAGGCGATGACGTATAACGAGAAATATGACCATCATTTTAGAGCGGTGTTCATGAATCACAGTGGTTGGGTGGACCTATTGGTCGAATTGGGAGAAGTGGATCCACGTGTGAAAGATATTCTGATAGACGCCTCACGCCCCCACGAAGAAGACCTTGGTAGACCAGAGTTAGATAGACATCGTGGCTTCACCCTCGAAGCCTTGGGGAGGCTGGGCGGCAAGGGAGCCTTCGAAGCGATAAGGGAGCGCGTCCCCCAGGCGCCTCCGGAAAGCTATCCTTGGGAGTTCTGGGCAATCAAAGACTTCGGTAGTTCAAG
>JAEOSX010000199.1 GCA_016840135.1 Candidatus Hermodarchaeota archaeon | reverse complement strand
TGGCCGACGGAATCTACGGAGTATATGTCGAAAACGTTTCCAACCCCTCCTCAATTGATACCCTTGACTATTTTGACCTTGGAACCGAGAACGTCACATCTGTCTGGGTGCAGGGCTATCACCTGTATGCGGTTTCCGATGTCTCTGCTGGTGAAGGCTTCGCCATCTTTGATATCCGCGACCTCAGTAACATCGTACCAATTTACAGTTGGAGCCCCGTGTCGACTGACCTGTATGATATCTACGTGGATGGCGATGTAGCCTACACAGCTGACGCGGATGGTATCGATGGCTACACAGAAGTCTGGAACGTCACAGATCCCTACAACACCTACTACTCCGACTACACATTCGCAGAAAATGACTCCCTAGGCGTCTGGGGTTTTGGTCCCTACCTTGTCGTCGCGAATTACACGGCGGGAGTCGGACTCTACGACATCACGGACATCAATAACATGGTCTTTCTCGATAGCTACACAGCCGCCAACCGTGCCATCCAACTCACCGTATCTGGTGACTATCTCTATGTGGCGAACCGTTCATCTCTGGTGATCCTGCGTCTATTCAAGAGCGCAGCTGCGACCTACAGCACAAATACCTTTACAGCTCAGTCTCTCAACCTTCAGCCCTCCACCTTCTTCTACAGTAATGCGACCTTCACCGTCGACGCCTACACGCCTGGTGGAGTTAGTGTGAACTACTTCCTATCTGCGGATGGTGGGCTCCACTGGGAATCTGTGACTCTTGGTGCCTCCCACACCTTCACCTACCCAGGGCTGGATATCAGGTGGAAAGCCAACTTTACCAGTGCTTACAACGATCGGAGCATCCACATCTATGAGGTCAGCGTTGCCTATGATGTCGGTCCGCCGGCAGCCAACCCGTTGCCAGTCATCATAGCAGTCGTAGTCATCATAGTGATCATACTGGTCTTCCTCCTCCTGTACTTCTTCTGGTTCAGGAAGAAAGCCAAGTAGACTGATGGACAAGCTCTTCCAGGAGGCGTGAACGCGCCTCCCCTCCTCTCTTTTTTCTTTCGTTGACATGTTTAGTGAATCGTTGTCCAGGCAGGGTATTCCCTGAAATCCTTCTAGAAGGGTCTTTTAGAAGTGTTTTAGCCCCTTTCAGGGAAACCTTGAGGCTAGGGAACAGTTTAAAACGAGAACCCAAGTTCTAGGGGAACCTACTTGGCTGGTGTTTAGCATGGAGCGCTCACAACTCATCACACGAGCAATAGTTGGTGGAATCATCGGCGGCATCATCGGTGGTGTCATGGCTATTTTCCTTGGGAACCTCCTCTACCTTCCCCTCATGATCCTAATCTGTGCCATCATTGTCTCCTTTTGCAGCAAAGCTTCACCGCTACCTCCAAAGGACCCAATCTAGTTGTGTTTATCTCGAAAAGAAGTGCTGCTCCCAGGGTGGTAGGTTAGGGTATTGGTGGAGGGTGCAAGTGAAAAAGGAGGAGGGGGCGCCCAGCGTGGTGCTGGGGCCTTATTATTTGGGTCGTTCCTTCCACACTAGCCAGACAAAGATGATGATGACCAGAATGATGATGCGGATTCATGTGTTAATGGTGGATGTTATTCATGACAGATGACCTTGGGACGCTTCTTCAGCGGTTAGAATCAGGTGACGAGGAAGAGATTGTGGGGGCTGTGGGGCAACTGCCCCAGCGTATCGAGCAGATTGTTGAGCTGCCACCGAAACAGGTCGCGAGAGTCCTGCGAGCGCTACTCGTCGCCTTGGATGCGGATGTTGAAACCACTATTCGCGGTATTTACCGTGCCCTTGACCAAGTCATCTCCAAGGTGTCAGACAAGCACCAGATTGCTTATCCGAAGGATATCTCGATTTCCTACGAATACGTGATTGGTGTGTTAGAGAGTGGAGAGTTCCCACGCGATGGATGAAGCACACCCTTAAACCCCTCTCCTGGCAGGGTAGAAGGGATCACTCTCCTTTGTTCAGGAACCTTCATTAACGCCTGCACTGAACGTTTGATTCTTCGAACCCTAGAGTGATAAGCCGTCAATTGGTAGGCTGTTTCTTCTAGGAACTGAGATGATTTATGATGTCCCGTTTGATTGAGATAATGACGCTGCTGGACAAGATGGAAATCCCGTATAAGGTGAGGAACGAGCAAGAAATCACGGCGACGTGTACGTCGAAGATACTGGGTGATGTGGAGATTCGCTTTGCCACGCCCCGTGGTATGATTTGGACCTTTGTTGGTTTGCCCTTTGATATGCCGGACCTGCCGGAGGCGGAGCGGTGTGAGCTGTTCTATAAGCTCCTGTGCAAGAACTGGACCCAGTTTGGAGTCAAATACGCTATCAACAAGAAAAAGAAGTTCATTATGGTGACCACGGATATCGCCGATGTGGACATTACCGAGGAGGAGCTGAAACAACAACTCGGACAAGTATTGAAGGC
>JAEOSX010000198.1 GCA_016840135.1 Candidatus Hermodarchaeota archaeon | reverse complement strand
TTAGTAAATTGCTAACCTTTTAGGAGTACAAACTAGACAGAAACATACCCATCAATGTGAGCGGATAATCTTGACGTTGAGTAAAAGGCTCCACAAGTTGGAGCGGGAAAAACAAACCCTGTTTGCTACAGTGCAGAAGAGGAAGGGTACCTGTGCCCTTATGGGACGGATTTCGCCGTTGGCAGACAAGACCCAAGGCATCATGGAAACGTTGTTCATGGTTTTTCGGGAATCGATTGAGGAAATAAACGAGGATAAGCAGTACTTCCTTGAAAAGTTGAAGATGTACAACGATATGGGCGAGGAACTGTCAGAGTATCTCAAAGAGCTCAATGATGTCATGAACGAGGGAGGTGGGAGCAAAGATGAGGAGCCTGACCCAGAGAGTGCTGCCCAGATCGTTAAGGGGATTAACCGTGCCATCAAGCCCCTCTCTATCGTTATTGGACGGATGCAGCAATCACCCCTCTACGCTAGACCCGAGCTGAAGAGGCAGCTGATGTTGTTAAAGACGAGTTTGGATGATATCACTCGGGCGATTAAACGTCCACCCCGCCCACGTTTCAAGCTGAGAAGGGGTATACGCAGGACCTAATAGTTTCGGTCAGCCCTACTACATTCTTGTCTCCGAAAGGGGACAAATTCGCCGGGGAGGTCACCGAAAGTATTCCGTATTCAGCCTCTAAACTCAAGGGAAACCCAGAACCTCTCGATACCGCCCAGACAAGCAAGGTGAACACGAAGACGTGTACCTTGCCAGTCTGAAACAAAGATGTGATTATTTGCGGCGACGCATCAGCGATGCAAAGCCTAGAGCGAGGGGGATAGCGGTCAAGATGGCTACCATTGGGAAGCCAGGGATTGGAGGAGGTGTTGTACTTGGTGTGGACGGTGGAGAGTCATTCACAACTACGTTGTCGATTCCCGAGTTCTCTTGGGCTCCAAAGCGGAAATAGCTCGAGGTTGTGATTTCATTGTCTGTGAAGGTTAGTCGTAGGGTTCCGTCAATATAGATGTTGAAAAGCCCTGTGTTGTCCCTGGTTACGTTATAGGAGTGCCATCCGCTAAAGGCGGTTCCTGGAAACCACTCTGCAATCGAGAAATTATCCGTCGTGTTGGTTTTTATGACCGACACTCCAGGCCCTGAGGCCCATGTGGAATATGAGCCAGTCCATATAGCTAGTCGATAGTTGGGTATTTCCGCAACACCCGATATGATGTAAACGTATGAGTGGTTCCCTGGAGCATCTTCTGACAGTACGTCAAAGCTCCACCACCCGAACGCTACGGTGCTGGGGTATCTGATGAAATTCCATACACCCGCGCTGCCTGTCGCGATAAGCGCATTACTGGTGATCCCAAAATCACCTAGTCCTTCTATTGTCCAGCCATCATAGTCGCCATCGTTGAAGTTGTCTTGCCATACGATTGCTGCTGATGTGTTGTTCGCTGATAGAAGAGTAGTGATGATGAGAGCCAGAGCGCTTACCATGAGGAGACGAGGTAGAATAGAGTTCTTACGAGTCATTCGCATTCCTCAAGGTACAAGTTTGAATAGATATAGTGTGATGCGAAGGTACACTTCCTTTCCCTTGATTTTTCACAGGAATTCAGAATAGTGTTCGCATCAAATGAGGCAGCTCAATTTTTAATATAAAACAATGATGATTACTGCAATAAAAATGACGAACTGGCCGGTCTACACATTGTAAGGTATCTTATTTTTGTCTGTGGTTCTTTTTCGTTTAGTCACCGAAAACCATATACCCATGTAAAGATAAAGGACTCTCTCACAAATGGGCAAAAAGCTGTTCTTTCCCAGAAGTTAAAGGGACAACGGGGAGGCAAGGAATGCTTTTTGCATCACCCTGGAGGTCAAAATATATTGAGTAAAATTTCCCTCAAGTACACGACATCTGAAGGAGACCTTGGCCAAACGGAGAAGATTAGCACCAGTGAACGCCACTTCTCACTTGTCAAATTAGGCATTATATCAGTTGATTTGACGCCCCTCAGCCAGTGTCCGAATCTCGAAAGTCTCTCCTTATATGGAAACCAGCTAGAAGGCCTTGACCTTTCTCCCTTGAGTAGCTGCCCAAAATTAAGTGGTCTAAATCTTAGCGCTAACAAGCTTGCCAGCATTGACCTCACACCCCTCGGTAAATGCGAAGCGCTGAGGAGTCTGAACCTTGATAATAACCGAATCGAGGTTATTGAGCTTGCCCCCATAAAGGCCTGCACCAGGTTGGAGACTCTCCTCCTTGATGGTAACCTTTTGAAGACTGTTGATCTCTCCGCTCTGAGCAAGTGCACGAGATTAGAGTACCTCCATCTCGACGATAATCAGTTGAGAACCGTTGATCTCGTAGCGCTGAGCAAGTGCACAAGGCTGGAATACCTTCACATCGATGACAACCAGCTAGCCAGCATTAGGCTCACACCACTCAGAAAATGCGCGAAGCTAAGGAGTATAAGCCTCTCCTTCAACAAGATTCGAAACATAAGCCTTAATCCCCTTAGAAAATGCGTTAGTCTAGAGTACATTTCACTTTTTGGCAACCAGCTAGATGGTATCGATCTCTCACCACTCTTTGGACTCCCTGCGCTTGCTGACATTTCTTTGGATGACACGGTTGTCGTGACTGCGAAAACCATTCAGCAATCACTTGAAGTGAAGGCCCAGGAGCTCGAAGGCTTACTTGCTCGTGCTAAAGAAACCACTAGTCCCCAGGCCCGGAAGACCATCTTCAAGGAGACAAGGAAAGTACTCTCTGGAGTACCTGAACCCACACCGCCTGCCTGGGCGTCCATCTCACAGCCCCTTGAGGCTTGTGCTGGGAGGGTTGTAGACCTGTCGGCAAAGCTTGCATGGCTTCAATCTAAAATCCGAGAACTCGTATAACTAGAACAGGGCACCTCTGTATCCCCCCAGAAATGGGTTTCACCCCTCTAAAAGCCCATTCTATGAGGGTGTTATGTCGTGAGCTAGGGGAGCCACGGTTTTTGTGGGAATAGGGATTAGTTTCGGTGTGCTGACCTGCTGAATCTTCATCTCGGATAGACACTTTCGTCCTAGGGGTCACCGAAAGTAATCAGAATCCGACACCCAATCAGCCCTCGACCATACCAACCTTTTGTTACCGAACCCGCCACTCAACCCGCTCTTGCTCCATAAGAACTCTAAGGGGAGGGGGTACCTGACTGACCCCTTCAAAACGTGGATCTGCAGTCAAGACTACAGATTTGTCCAATAGTAAGGATTCTAGCTCTGGGAGTAAGAAGAGGGGAGAAACATCAATCTTGGTTAAGCGATTCTTCTGGAGATG
>JAEOSX010000197.1 GCA_016840135.1 Candidatus Hermodarchaeota archaeon | reverse complement strand
GGTAACGAACTCCCTGTCGAGCAAGAAAAGCGGCTCGGACATCTGCCTTTGTGAGTTCCATGTTTGAGCAATTCCCAGCTAGCCTATTATAACTGATGTGGGCGGTCCATCCAGAACTCCTTGGGGTCTGTGTGGATATCAACTACTGCAGGTTTCCCAGAGTCAAGGGCTTCCTGGATAACCGATTCCAGTTCGTCGGGTTGTCGAACTGTGTACCCTAGCCCTCCACAGGAGACTGCGAATTCTGCAAAGTTGGGGTTTAGTAGACTGGTAGCGTATTTAGGATAGCCTTCGAGTTTTTGTTCATGGATAATCATAGAGAGCTCGCTGTTGTTGTATACAAGGACTACAAGGGGCTTGTCGTGTTTGACTGCGGTGGTGAAATCTGCCATGACTTGGGCGAAAGCACCATCACCTGTCAGGGCAACTGCTTTTCTCTCGGGTTCAGCGAAAGCGGCAGCTAAGGCACCAGCGAAACCAAAGCCCATGGTCGCAAGGTATCCGGAGAGGAGCAGCCGCTGACCCACACTCTGGAAGTACTTACCAAACCACCACGAATTATCCCCCACATCAATCGACACAATAGCATCCTTTGGTAGCAGCTTCTGCAGTGCCCCAAGCACCCGGGCAGGGTGAATTGGTACACCATCTGAGGAGGTTATTCTGTCTATTTTCTTCAGGTATTTTGTCTTGGCGGCTTTGATTTTATCACGGGTAGGCTTGTTATCCCGTTTCTTGACGCGCTTGGATAATTCGGGTAGAGTGTCTTGTACGCTACCCCATAAACCGAGTCCCACAGGGTATCGTTTCCCAATCACCAAGGGATCATAGTCGACCTGAATGAGGGGTCTATTCTTGGGGATTCCAGTCTGGCTCGAAAAGGAGCTGCCCAACACTATTACAGTGTCTGCACCGTAGACTAGCTCACGGGCTGAATCCCAACCTACGGTCCCCAAAACACCAGTGGATTGGGGATGGAACTCGGAAACAAGTCCCTTTGCTTTGAAGGTGGTGGCTATCGGTGCACCGATTTTCTCTGCAAAGGCGACTAACTGGTCTTTGGCAAATCTTGCACCCCATCCCGCGATGATTGCTGGTCGTTTTGCCTCGTCTATCATCTTGGCTGCCTGTCTGCAGAGGTCACCGGGTGGACGGATTCTGGGTGCTGGCATCCGACCCTTCAAGGGCTTTGCCAGCTTGGAGGTCTTCTCCTTCTGCAGGTTGAGGGGGACTCCAAGATGAGAAACACCTCTGTGGACTAGGGAGTTCTTGATGGCAAGGAGTGTGATTTCAGCTGTTTCTCCCGATGTGGTGATGACTTTGTTGAAGAGGGATACTGATTCGAAGAGGGAATGCTGATCGATTTCTTGGAGCACGTCCCGCCCGATAAACTGTAGCGCCACTTGTCCAGTGATAGCCAGTACCGGGGCACGGTCCATCTTTGCATCATAGAGCCCAGTCATGAGGTTTGTAGCACCAGGCCCAGCAATGGTTAGACAGACACCGAGTTGATCAGTTAATTTTGCATGGGCAGATGCCATGAGTGCTGCTGTTTCCTCGTGCCGCACTGTAACAAGGTCAATGTCTGGATGAACCCTAAGTGCTTCAACTACACCAAGACAGGTGTGACCAGGAATCCCAAAAACATGTTTAACGCCGATATCAGCGAGCATGTCTATAATTACTTCAGATGTCGTTTTTTCCATCCGAATCGCCTCCAGTATAATCGGTGAGATGTTCCTTTTGACAATTGTGTTTTTACTACTGGTAATATCTTAGAGCTAGAACCCTAGATTTCAGCGTACGCTACAGTGGTGGAGATATGTCGCTTATACTAGGAATTTGGACTCTTCCTTAATCCGTAGCATTAATGTATGCTCTAGGAGGAGGCGAAAGCTGCTTTGAAACTAATGTCCTTTCCGAAGATGAAGAATAGGAGGTAGGCGACGCCGAAGAATCCATCAATCCCAACGAAGACTAGGAAGAGTAGGGGTACAACAGCCTGAAGATAGTAGTAAACGGCGATGACGACTGTGAGAAGATGGGCAATGATTTTGATAAAGGGAATTATCAACAACCCATCGATGTTCCGATAGGCAGCGAAGAGGCCGACAGCGAAGGCTATGAGGCAGGCCCCCACAATCTGGGCTATCATTGTGGCGACTGGATCGAGTGTCACCACAAACATATCGGCTGCTAGGTTGGGGACAACAAGGAATGCCAAACCAAGAATCATGTCGAAGATGCCATTTAGTAGACAAAGGATTGCTAAGGTTTTTTTCATGTCTGAATCCATCCATTATGGAAGTTCTATTGGTTCTCCCCTCAACACTTAATGTTCCTAATATATTGATAGTATGGTTACAGCGATAGTAGAGTCCTAGGGGGTAGAGGAACCCGTATTGGAATTCATCCCACTCGGTGAATACTCGAAAATCCTCAGGAGCAGCATTCCTTAAGCAAGGAAAATAATTATAATAGTTCTAGGTAAACGAAATTCTATGGGCACTTCAAAAAGGATTCTTCTCTTAGGTATTGGTGGCAATACGGCTCAAGGAATTGCACGCTCTCTTCAGCCATTTTCTGAGGTAGCGTTAATTGGGTCAGATTCAGACCAGTATAACGTTGTCTTTGGATTGAATTATACTGAGCAAGTCTATCTCGTTCCCCGAGCTAATGAGCCGGATTATTTGACTGCCATATCCAAGATTGTTGATAAGGAGAATATCGATTTAGTCATTCCGTCTTCAGAT
>JAEOSX010000196.1 GCA_016840135.1 Candidatus Hermodarchaeota archaeon | reverse complement strand
GGAGAAAGAACGTTATGAAACACGTATTATGTCTGGGAGCAGGCCTGGTTGCAAGGCCTTACATTGATTATTTGTTGAAGAAGGGATTTCAAGTCACAGTTGCTAGCCGAACTGTCAGCAAGGCGGAGCGGATGGTAAATGGGCACCCTAATGGTATCCCTGTAGCTTTCGACATACAACGGGAACCAAAAAGACTCAAGGACCTAGTTAAACCGGCTGACCTTGTGACATCGCTGTTACCCTACACGCACCACGTGACAGTGGCAGAAGAGTGTCTCCGTCAGGGGAAACACATGGCTACTACCTCTTATGTTTCAGACGCTATGGCAGCGCTGGATGCTAAGGCAAAGAAAACCGGGGTTATTTTGATGAATGAATGTGGAGTTGACCCAGGACTAGACCATATGTCTGCAATGCAGATCATTCACAGAGCACAAGCTAATGGAGGGCGAATCAAGTCATTCACGAGCTTTTGTGGTGGACTGCCTGCTCCAGACAGTAACACGAATCCTTTCGGTTACAAATTATCCTGGAGTCCTCGCGGCGTGCTTCTAGCTGGCACAAACAGCGCCAAGTTCATCAAAGACGGCAAGGAAGTTTTAGTTCCTTCTGAGGAGCTCTTTAACAGTTGCCACGAAGAAGAGGTGCCCGGGTTGGGGAGGTTCGAAGGTTACCCGAATAGGGACTCGACGCCCTATATTGAGATATATGGTGTGAAGTATGCAGAAACGATGATTCGGGGTACTTACCGGTATCCTGGCTGGTGCGCAACCATATACGATTTTGGCCGATTGGGGCTGCTAGACCTCACGGAACGGGATTTCAAAGGCAAGACCTACGACGGCTTCATGCGGGAGTTGGTGAAGGCGCAGCCTGGTACAGACACAAGAGCTGCTGTTGCCAAGTTCCTCAAAAGGGACGAAGGTCATAACGTTTTAGAGCGGTATGAGTGGCTGGGGCTATTTGAAGACCGCGCGATCCCCCTTGAGCGTAGCACTGCACTGGACGTAGTTTGCACTCTCTTTGAGGAGAAGCTTCAGTACGCGCCGGGTGAGCGGGACATGCTTGTTCTGCAGCATAAGTTCGAGATCGAGTATGGTGGCGGTAAGAGGGAACGGTTACGATCTACCCTAATCGACTATGGAATCAGGAATGGTGATACTTCGATGAGCAGGACCGTCGCCTACCCTGTTGCGATTGCTACTCGCCTCATTCTTGAGGGCGAGATAAACCTCACTGGTGTCCAGATCCCTATTATTCCCGAAATCTATGAGCCAATCCTAGCTGAAGTTGCAGAGTTCGATATCAGCTTCAAGGAAGAAACGTTCTAATCTTCTAAGGGACATGCTGTCTGCCACTCGAATATTAGCGTGTTAGGCTGGTCTGGTTACGACTGGTAAGCCTTTTGAGAGTGGACATGCTGAGTATCTGGTTATGCAACGCAAGACCACCATTGTCCTCGTAATCATCGCTATTTGCGTCGGTATTGATATTGCCTGGGCGTGGCTAAACTATATTGTTCCTACCTTTTTTGGGATTGTAGACATAGTGGCGTTACTACCGGGAGGCGCTTTCACCGATTGGCTGATAATTATGTACCTGTTTCCCCTCGCCTCAGTGTTCCTGTATCTGATACTGAGTAGTGTTACTGCGCGGTGGTTGGTGCTTCCACTCAACAAAATCTTCAATCCTGGTAAGGAGATATACTTCTATGCACCCGTAACACCTCGTCCCCGTCCATTGTATTCGTTGCTGCGTCGCGCGTTTTTCAATGTGCTCTTGATGATTGGGATCGCACTTACTATTACTCGATTCTTGCCAACACAAGTGGCTTGGTTCCTACCCCCTCACCCAAACTTGGCAGATATTTTCAATGAGATGAATCAGGCCATCATTTTGATGCCACTAATCTTCCCATTACTCGCGTTTATTCTGCCAGCAACTTGGCTCATCGAGGATTCCAATGTTGTGTTCCACACCTATCCGTCATGTGGACCACAGGAATTACGCCTTGGTGGACGGACACTCCTAGACTACCTGAAGGGGTTTGCCAGCATCTTTGTACTAATTGATTACTTGCGGATGGTCTTCAATGTTCCAGGGCTTATTACGTTTAGCACAATACCTAGCACCCTAGGTGGTCTTTGGCCTTGGGTACCTAGTTGGTTCTTCATCATCATCACCTTCATCAACCCATTCATTCTCCTCTACTTACCTCTTGTTGCCCTCTTGCTCTATCATCGGTTCTTCCACAGGTTTCAACCTGGCTTCCTGGCGGCGATGAAAAGGCGTGGTACCCTCCAACTCCGTAGTGTTGGAGAAGTCGCAGAGAAACCGTAGAAAGCAGTAATTGAGGTACAGGCGGCTTAGAGTTTGTCCCAGTAATGGAAACGCTAATCTGCTAATACAGTATATTTCAGTTAGGTGATTGATTTGGAGTTCGGTGTCCAGGTTGAGCCCCAGTTCGGGTTCAGTTTTGATGATGTAGTAAAAATCGCGAAGGCAGCCGTAGACAATGGGTTTTCGTCGGTGTGGTTTTCGGATCATTTCATGCTTGATGCAGAGTCCACAGAGAGGGTTCTGTTGGACCCTTGGTTGCTTATGACCGCGTTGGTTATGGTGAATAAGAAAATCCGTGTTGGTAGTCTTGTGTTCTCTCAGAGTTACAGAAATCCAGCTCTGACCGCGAAGATGGCGGCGACTCTTGATGTATTGTCGGGTGGGCGGCTTGAGTTCGGGATTGGCGCTGGCTGGAAGGAGTTGGAATACAAGGCATATGGTTTCGAGTTTCCTGATACATTGACCCGTATCGAGCAGCTGGCAGAAGCAATCCAGATTATTAGAGGGATTTGGGAAAATGAGAGATTCAGTTTCAAGGGCAAACATTACACTGTGGAGGATGTGGTCTCCGTACCCAAGCCGACGCAGAAACCTATGCGAGTTTGGGTGGGTTCTGCCGCTGGGAGGAGAAAGATGCTTCGTCTAACCGCGAAGTACGGTGACGGGATTAATTTAGCTTGGGCCTATTCACCGGCTGACTGTATTCCTAAGTTTCGCCGCCTTGACAAGTTTTGTCAGAGGGAGGGACGTGACCCCTCCGAGATGTTAAAGTCGGTGGGGCTTTGGACTCGCTTCTTCGAATCAGAAGAGGAAATGGAGGCTGCAATCAAGGAGGGAGCGACCAGTCGGAAAGTTTCGGAGAAGGAGTACCGTGAGCGGGTTTCCAGTTCTCTTTGGGGCACAGCAAATCAAATGATAGAGCGCCTCCGTGAGTATCAACGAATTGGCGTCTCCCATCTGATTCTTATGTTTCCCCCTGGTCAAGAGGTTGAACAGATTAAAAGTATGGGCGAAGCGGTTCTTTCTAAGCTCTAGAACATATCTTTCCCATTCCTAGCATTTGCGGTGTTGGTTGTGCCGAAAAACAGGAGAAGGTCGAGGCTGGAGGCTGCTTTCGATTACGATGATGCTTACGCGTGTACTGTTGAACCACTGAAGGGGCGGGATATCCCCGAGATTAGTGGAGAGGAGAGCCAAACGTATGGGCGGTTCAAGATTGTGCGAAAGGGGAGAAAGCCCACAAAGGAAGAGATTGAGAAAGGTGGTGCTTGGGCAGGTGATTTCTGGATCAGGGATTCCCTCCTCTTCCTTCGTGAAGGTGAGTGGCGTGAGGTCTTTTCGAAAACTATTGAACGTGAGGAGTTTTACTGGGAGCGGGGGAGGGTTAACAAGTCTCTTGGTTGTCCGCTTCGGCATGTGATGTATGTTGATGTCGAGTTTCGCATCCTATTTATTGAGGATGAGCGGGATGTGCTGTTTTGCTCTGAGAATGGCTATAGGTGGCTTATGTATCAGGTGAGACCTGAGAAGCGCCCCTATTTTGGGAGAATAAGTAAACTCCGTAAATTTAAGCTTCCAAACTGAACTCCTCCTTTCAATGGAAGTCACATAGTGGTGGTATAGCAGAGGTTAGTCTGATTCCTCCCTACTCCTAAAGAACGCCAAACCTTTTAGCTAATGGCAATTAGGCGAATGCGTATGTTGTCCAACAAGGAGTTAATACATCTTATCTACGACCGGTTTTCAAAACCAAGGCTGAAAGAAATAGAGGACCCTTTTGGGACACAAGAGAAGATTCTACGCAAAGTGCTAAAGAGAGCGAAGGATACCGTCTTCGGTGAACAACATGGTTTTACTGATATACGTTCTTTAGAAGAATTTCAACGTAAAGTACCAATCACAACCTATGATTATATGCAGCCCTATGTCGCCCGAGTCATGCAGGGTGAAGAGAACATACTGTTTCCAGACAAGACGCTGTGCTTGTTGGTCACATCAGGAACTACTGGCAGCCCAAAGTTATATCCTTTCAGCGAATACCGGGTTAGAGAAATCATATATAGCGTATTCGAGGGTGTAGCCAACTACGTGGTGCATACTGGCAATTTCGATGTGTTGGAAGGTTATAGTCTAGCCTTCCCTGCTCCGCCCTCTTTGGGTGAGAAAATCGGTCAGTACGAGGTCGCCTTCTACTCTGGAGCGCTTACCATAGCGCCAATCCCCCCAGAACTACAGAAACTAGTGGAAGGTAGAGAAGAGAAACGTGTCCCACCAAGAGAAGTCGATAAAATTATGGATTGGGACAAGAAATTCTATCTCACAGCACGCTACGCGGTTGAAGCAGATGTCCGTTCAACCAGTGGTGTAACCTCGAACATTGTGTCCTTGCTTCGCAAGATTCAGACCAAATATCTCGATCGACTCCTTGCAGATCCAGAACTTGATTCGAAGACCAAAGCGAGGCTCCGAGACGTTTCAACAGATGGTGAGATAAACCTCCAAGAACTCTGGCCCAACTTCAGCGCCCTCACCTCAGGAGGTGTATCGGTAACGCCCTACCGACGTATCATACGGAAGCTTATTGGCGATGTGGATATCTGGGATGTTTACTCAGCCACCGAGGGAGAACTAGGTGGGATGGTTTTTCCAGATAAGGGCATGATTCCTAATGTCTCACGTGTGTTTT
>JAEOSX010000195.1 GCA_016840135.1 Candidatus Hermodarchaeota archaeon | reverse complement strand
TCACCCATGACACCAACGCTCTGCACGGGTAGGAAGGCTGCGAAGGCTTGCCAGATTTCCTCGTAGACACCAGCTCGTTCTAGCTCCTCTATGAGAATCGTATCGGCTTCCCGGACAATCCTCAGCTTCTCTGCCGTCACTGCGCCAACAATCCGTACCGCCAGCGCAGGACCTGGGAAGGGATGACGCCGGATGAACTTGTCTGAGAGCCCAAGTTTCCTGCCAACTGCTCTAACCTCGTCTTTGTAGAGGAGCTGGAGGGGCTCAACCACTTTCAAGCGAAGGGCTTCTGGGAGGGTCACGTTGTGGTGGGACTTGATACGTGCTGAGGAGGAACTGGTTACCCCGCTTTCGATGCGGTCTGGGTTGATAGTGCCCTGGCCAAGGAAGGTGAACTCGCCGTACTTTTCCTCAAGCTCAATAGCAGTGTGCTGGAAGACCTCTATGAAGGCAGAGGCGATGATGTGGCGCTTTTCCTCAGGGTCGATGACACCCTCTAGCTGGGTCAGGAAGAGGTCCGAAGCGTCAACGACATGAAAGTGCGTCAGAAGAGGTGTAAGTTCCTTGGTCACCCAGTCGATCTCACCGCTCCGCATGAGCCCGATATCCACAAGGACACAGTGAAGTTGGTCACCAATTGCTTTCTGCAGAAGAAGGGCAGCTACGGTGGAATCCACTCCGCCACTCACGCCCATGATTACCTTCTCATCCCCGATGCTAGTTTTTAACTCCTCTATTGTCTCGGTGATGAAATCTTCCATTCGCCAGGTAGGCTTGCACTCGCAGATTTCCAGCACGAAGGTGCGTAGCACATCCATTCCCTTCTCTGTATGAATGACCTCGGGGTGGAACTGAACACCATAGATGCCACGTTTTATGTTTTCAAAAGCTGCAACAGGGCAGGTCTCCGTGCTGGCTATCACCTTGAACCCGGCTGGGAGCTTATCGACCTGGTCGCCGTGGCTCATCCACACCTGCTCCTCAGAGTCCAAGGCAGCGAGCAGCCTGCTCCCCTTCTTCACCTTCAAGGTCTGGAAGCCATACTCCTTTGTGTCCACGCCTGTGACCTTACCGCCCAACGTATGACTGATTAACTGTAGCCCATAGCAGATTCCTAGTACTGGTATGCCTGTTTCCTTCTGCCAGTTGAACCAGCCCTTGGGGAGATGGAACCCCTCCTTGTCGTAGACGCTACGGGGACCACCTGAGAGAATGAACCCCTTGATGGATTGTTTCTTAAGATCCTTAACTGGAATATCATGTGGGAGAATCTCAGCGTAAACACCCAGCTCACGGATGCTTCGCACAATAAGGTGAGTGTATTGGCTTCCGAAATCTAGGACTACGATCCGGTCATGATGTATGACTGTCATTCTATGTAGAGTTAGAATATCTCCCTTAATAAACTGTCATGATACTCCTTAAACGTTATACTGAGTGATTGCCAAAAAACCTCTTGGAATTGAGGGATTTAATGTACAAGATGTAGGGGGACATCTTCTCGTGGATTAATACCTACTGGTGAATGAAGGATGTCAATAGTATGCCCAGGGTGCACACTTCTTGTGATATCGCAGCAGAGTCGATATAAACCACCTTGGAAGCTACGAGGTTCAAGGAATTCATCGTAGTTACGGTATCCCTCTGGTTGCTTCAAAAAGGATTGTTCCAGAGTTCTCACAAAGTGGATTCGATGAAGAGGACCATGTCCAAAAGCACCAGAACTCTGCTTGAGCTTCTCAAGGACATAGCGGTTAGCCAACGCTTCCTCAGAACACGTTGGCCACCCCTTTGCATAGAAATTCATTATGTAGGGGACGTAGAACGGCTGCTTTAACAGAAACTCGAAAGTAGTAGCATACGAGTCTACGAGAAAGTGGAAACACTCATGTTGCCATACATCTTCAAGTACATAGCGAATGGCCCATCGTGGATTTCGTGATAGTATCTCGCGTGGAACCTCTGGTAACTCCCTAATTAGCTTGCGAGCGAGAAAGACCAGACCATCAAGGAGGATGTAGATACCCCAGAGGGTCCTCTCTTCAGAATCCCACGGCTCCCAATGGTATGAACGGTACCATGCTAGTGCTTCCGTTCCACATTCTTCCACTCGTGATTCTAGTTCATCACTGGAATCCTCTGGAGAAAGCACCCTCTCAACGACCTGATCAGGGATATCAAAACCGTCTATAAGAAAAGGAGAACTCTTGTAAGGTCGAGGCATACATCGGGTTAGAGGGTCCGTAGTTGACTTCTTGAAGGCTGAGGGTACAACATCGTGTAAGTTCTTGATTATTTTCCATCTATCAATCCAAGGAATTAAGTGGATTGGATCGCCATCGTCAACCGCTCGAGTGTCAAGTAGAAACTGGTCAATTGTTACTTGGGATGGTAATGCGAAGATACCTTTTCCCATTCTCGTGGAGAGAATATCATCAGGTTTTTGGAGTTTGAGTCTTGTGCTTTGTGGTTGATTTCGGTCAATTTCTAAAATCTCTTCAGAGTCTACTGGGAAAAGTTCTTGAATCATTATCTTAGACCAGTGGATTACTTCATTCCATGCGAATGTTTCCCAGTTGTGTCTAACACGTTGAATTAAAGCTAGCAAATCTCTCATGTTATCGTCTCTCGTTTTTCTCTATCTAGGGGTTTTTCTGGTTGAAATCATTTCTTAGAAACCGTCTCAGGATGCGTGTAAACTCCTCTGCCTTCCTTTTAAGAGCAGGTGTTTTATCGTAATGGCAATCTGCACGGGCTGGATGGAGAAAGGGAAGGACCATTAACCTTTTTCCTCTAAAATTGAACCATCCGGGCTTATAGCTCTTGATAAACATCTTGTATTCCCCCTCCCTAGGTGGATCCCTTCCAAAGAGTTGTAGACAAAAGG
>JAEOSX010000194.1 GCA_016840135.1 Candidatus Hermodarchaeota archaeon | reverse complement strand
TGTTCCGAGATTGCTTCTAGTTTCACCATTCTGCCTGAACGAGGAGCAGAGGGCTAATATATATTATTGGATAGGTATGCCAGTCTCCCTGTATTCAGAAGAAGATGAGCACCTATCTAATGGGAGAAGACAGCATAATTCAGAGTGATGTATCTTGAAGATTGAACGGGCAACAAAACAGGATGTACCAGCAATTGCTGAGTGCTGGGTTGATCTCCGGTTGCACCAGCGTGAACAACTAGGCGGGCAACGACCCTCGCTTATAGGAATGGCCAGGCAAGTCGAGAGGAATATAGTAAAACCCCACTGCCACTATTTCATCGCAAAGGATAGCGGTAACGTAGTCGGCGCTGCATTTGTGAGGTTGAGGAGTGGCGGACGGAGCGCCTGTCTAGCCCGCGCTTACACTGTACCCTCCCACCGAAGGAAAGGCGTAATGCGCAAGCTAGAACAGACTATCGTCGAGTTTCTCAGAAAGCGGCGAATCACCACCCTTGACCTCACTGTTGTCCCCCACAATAAGGAGGGAATGGCAGCCTGGCCAGCGCTGGGATACAAGCCTACGAAAATCGTGATGACCAAACAAATCTCGTGCTAGTTTATGCGATTCTCGTCTTATGATTTGAAGGCGGATTTCAGTGCATCTTTTATTGTTTTCAGTGGAACCTTTCTGAGGGTTTTCGTATCAGTGTCAATTGTGGCGGCGGTTAGTTCTTCTGGTGTTCGTGTGGCGTCGCGCAGGATTGCGCGAACGGTCAGTTCTAGAGCCTCCTTGAAGCTCATATCTGTCCTGTAGCTTTCGGATAGGAGGGAGGCTGCCTCCTTGTGTTTTAGACCGTAGCTGCAGATGAGTCCCTCTTTGTAGAAGCCGCTGGGGTCAATTTCATATAGATGGCATCCAGTAGCGTCAACGCCGCCCATTAGAAGCGCGCAGCCAAGAGGCCTGATGTCCTTCTGGGTGGTGTAGGAGTGCATGAGCAGCGCGAGATTAGCGGCGACCGCCTCTACAGGAATTGGATCTCCAGTCTCTTTGCGATGAGAGAGAGCGGCTTCGACTGCCTTTGTCTTGAGCAGGATGAAGTCACCCACTAACCCTGAGGGAACCATTCCGAGGTGTTGGTCAATCTGGTACTCCTCCCAGGGCGTGGTCAGCATCTGAGAAGCAGCAGGAGCCTCTCCCTTTGCCGGTTTCTCTTTTGCCAGGATGACGCCGTCCTGATAGCGTAGCCCAACGATGGTGACACCGCGGGTGGTAGCTTCCATGGCGTATTCAACTTGGAATATACGACCATCGGGGGAGAAGAGTGTGGTGTCGTCGTATCCTGCGGGAACCCGTACTGGCATAGTTTCGATGTAGCGGATGAGGGCGGCGCGTATCATTTCGGCTTTGCTGCCGAAGATTCCTCGCTGGACCACAGTATCCATGTATCGGTCCATTTCCGAAGATACTACAATTCTTACTTCTGGCATACGTTAAAACTCCATAAGAATGGAGTTACAAAGTATTTTTTAAGTATTATGCGGTAAAAGGAGTAGGCGGAGCCCCCACCATGAAGAAAATCACCCTCCCCGATGACAGCTACTGGAAACTCGTAGCCCTCAAAGCCCACTTCCGTTGTCACACTTGGAAAGAACTAATCGACATCCTCTACAGAAAGCACACAAACACTCAATAAACGAGTCCACAACACTATTGCCTGTAAAGATAACACCCCAGTGTTGAACGAAGATGCCATTAGATGAAAGTACGAAGGGAAGAATTCTCGAAAAAATACGAACCAGATACGCAAGGGTCCCGACCTGGAAGGACTATACTGTGGTCGAAGGTAGTGCCAAACCTCTGAAGGTTATATTCAATGTCCTAGGCATCTTCTGGCAGGAAGAGAAACTAGCCTTCCTTCTTCACATCCTGCAAATCAGTGGCCCAGATCATCTGGCTAACCGAACAATCAACTTTCTGGAAGATACCATTCGAGGTTGGATACAACCCGACATCCCAGAGCTTGAGGATGTTGAAATGAAACTCTACGGGTTTGACAGCGTTGACAAAGTCATCAAGGGTGCTGATTGGACACTATAATCAGCAACACTGACATCAGAGTAATCTATCGATTCGAGCAACAACATCCAGCATTTAAAAACCCTAGCGGCGTAAGATACTCTATTCCCCAACATGTTAGGTAAGTCTTGAGGGATTGATCGTGAGTGGCAATAGGCGACCGATTGTATTCGTGATTGTGACCCTTGGTGTCTTGCTCCTCTGCGGTTCACTGACACCCCGGCTACCCACATGCGCTGCTAACGTCGTCTGGGAAACCGATTTCAATGGCACTGGTTTTGCCCTGTGGCATATCGCGTATGGCAGCTTCTCAACCTCCACCAACGCCCTCGTCCCCACCACCGCCCCTGCCTTAATCATGCGCACTTGTTATACGGCCCACGGGACTTGGAGCTTCGACCTCTTCTGGAACGGAACCCGCGCTGACATCCACCTAAACATGGATGGCTTCATGATCCGTTTTTACTGTGCCCCCGGAGGGGACCCCTACATGGGCCTCTACCACTACACTGGCGGCTCGTACCATAGCTTCGTTACCGTTGAGAGCGAGGAGGTCACTCGGTACCACGAGTCCTGGGTCTCCGTCGATGTCACCCGAGACGTGAGTAACGACGAGTTCATGGTCTACCTCAACGATACTGCCCTGTGGGGTTCTGGCGAAGTCATCCAACCCATTTATGACAGCATCACCGACTTTGCCATCGAGTGCACCGACACCACCTTCGCCTTTGACAACGCTGCTGTCAGCGACACCGTCGACATCACACCACCACCCTCCACTTCAATCCCTGGATTCCCCACAGCAGCTATCCTGTTAGGTGTAGTCACCGCATTGGGACTCGGTTTCACGAGGCGTCGAAACAAGCGTTCACCAGGAAGGACAACCTAGCAAGTAGTAATCTGAGGCAGTGTTTGCGCATTTTTAAGCCTTTACAGCCTATTGTAACTCATTCCCCTACGATAAGGGAAGTTATGAGGGACATATCTTGAAAGGTAAAAGACGCAAGATTTCATCAGTGATTTTAGTCCTCGGTGTCCTGCTCCTCTGCGGAGCACTGACACCACAACAACAAACCTGCACCGCAGCCACCGTCTGGTCCGACAACTTCGACGATGGTAATCATAGCGGCTGGACAATCATTCATGGCGACTTCGGTGTCTCCAGCAACACGCTGGTCCCCACTGATGATAACAGCGAAATCCTTCACCGCAGCAATGTCACCTCGGGCACTTGGAGTTTCGATTTTCTCTGGAACGGCACGTTCGCAGCCGTAGACTACATCTCTGCCACCGAGTTCATACCCGATGCCACCTACGTCAGGTGCTTCCAGATCAACTTCTACCGCGACACCCAGGACAACTCGCAGATAGAAATCCGTCGATATCTGAACACCGTAATGACAAGCCTGATTACCGTCGAAACCGCGTTTCTCACAGGACTCTACGGCACGTGGGTTTCAGTAGACGTAACACGGGATTCGAGCTGCGAAATCATGGTGTATGTCAATGGTGTACCCCTGTGGGAACCAGAGGAGGATTTAATCGACACCTACCTTTCCTCTACCTG
>JAEOSX010000193.1 GCA_016840135.1 Candidatus Hermodarchaeota archaeon | reverse complement strand
CTGAGTCCTCAATACAGTGACCACACTTCATCGTGCAGCGAGGACAACCTAGAGTTTTCACTCTCAGTTTCTCCATTACCTCGCAGCTGAGTGAATCAGCGTGTTCATACATTCCTTCTCGGAAATTATAGGTTGGTAAAACATGGCCAACGTTTTGCACCCAGTCCCAAACCTGCATGGTTCCTTGGTTCTTCCAGGATGGAGTGGCAGGTTTTTCCTTTATATCCTTGTAGCCCTCTCGGCTGAGTCTTTGAAATGTGTCTGGGTCGTGGAGTTCTGGCATGCCGGTTCCTTTAACGACGATTGCTTTGACGTGTTTTGAACCCATAATTGTGCCCATACCAGGGCGTCCTCCTGCGCGGCCTAGGAGGGACCGGACGACGGCGTATTTCACTAGTTTCTCGCCGCCCTGACCGATGAGGAGGGTTCCAACTCCTCTTCCGTGGTCCTTCTCAAGTTTGTCTTCTACTTCAAAAGTGCCCTTACCCCAGAGGTGGTCTGCGTCTCGGAAGCTGACATCTTTGTCTTCAATAAGAAGATACTGAGGGTTTTTCGCTTTCCCTTCAACAATTAGGAAGTCGTAGCCTGATCGGCGTAGGTGAATGCTAAAGTTAGTACCGAGATTCCCATCGCCGTATCCGCCAGTAAGAGGGCTTTTCCCAGCGACCAAGGTCTTGCCCACATTCGGCATATTCAGTCCCGCTAGCGGTCCAAGGGCGGCTATGAACTTGTTGCCTGGTGAGAGCGGGTCAGTACCTGCAGGGACCTCATCCCACAGAGTCTTAATGGCAAAACCGCGCCCTCCAATATATTCCAAGGCTAGTTCCTTCGGGTAGCGTTCAATTTTCGCTTTTTGGGTAGTCATGTTTGCTCTTAGTAGCTTTCCAGTCCAGCCTTTCATCAGCATATCACCTATCTGGGAGAGTTCAGGAGAACGGCGTTTCTTTTCAAAAAAAGGCTTTCGCATTCAACCTATAAACGGTGAGGTGAAGCTTTTAAGCCTCGAGAGCCTTTCAGCATAGAAGACTGCCATTCAGTCTATGATGGCATCGTCGGGTCTGCGAATATCTCCTTGAGGAAGTGTTGGGTTTGACTGATGAAAAACCTGAAGGTCCCATTAAATTTGAGGTTGCCCCAAAAGCTGTTCGAGTGATTGCAGCTCTCGATTATTTAGTGATGTTCGTTGTCGCTCTATTCGGCGGAACCCTCCTCTCATCACCAGCACAAATAGTCAATACTCTCACGTGGCTACAAGCCAATGAACCAACCACCTATGCTACCTTGATGGGAGCGCTAACTGAAGCAGGCCTTTCATTGCCTATGATTTTCAATTGGATCTTAGTCTTTGGATGGATACTATCCCTCGCTGGAATCATTGGCATGATTGTTGCCCTAGGAACCGCCTATAAGAAGTGGTGGGCCATCCCCTTGGGCCTCTGGGTTTCTGCTCTTTGCATAATTGCTAGCGTAGCTAGTTACTTGCTTGAAGTCCTATTTCCTGGAGTCACGACAGTTGGGCTCTGGCAAGTTATGTTCAAGTCGTTAAGTGTCTTCTTTGTCGTATTAGCAGTCAACGTCTTCTTTGTAGGAGCATTCCTCGTCTGGCAAATCGGTGATCTGGAGGGCAAATCACTAAACATGGGTCGCCTAGTGCTTATGTGGAACTTCAACGTCGTTTGTCTGATTTGGACTGCCTACTTCCTTCCAGGAGTTGAGATAGGTATACCTGGAACAGATATCCTCACTCGGTTGGGTATCGCTTATTTGACTGTCGCACTGTTAGCTGTGGTCAATCTCTTGATACGCCCATTAGTCACGAAGCTGGTTACTCAAGCTGCCAGGTGGTGGTTAGGCTTCGCCATTTCTTTCGTCCTCATCATCATCGTGAACACCTTCATCCTCTATTACCTACAAATAGTCCTTCCTGACTTCACTGTTCTCTTTCTCCTGGATGCATTCGTTGGCAGCCTTTTCCTCTCTGCAGTTAACACGGTTTTCCTTTCCGCCGTTGGCGTTGACGAAGATTCCTCCTTCTTCCAAGGCATTATACGCTGGCGCCTCCGTGCTAAGGCGGGGATGAAAGGTGTTCCCCAGAAAACAGGGCTTTTAGCCATCGAGATTGACGGTCTTGGATACCAGGCATTACAAGAGGCTCTTCGCCGAGGATACATGCCGACAGTTCAGAGCTTGTTAGATTCAGGTAGCCACAAAGCCGTTCAGTGGGACTGCGGAATTCCCTCGATGACCTCCTCTTGCCAAGCAGGCATACTCCATGGCAACAACGATGATATTCCTGCCTTCCGCTGGTTCCTAAAACGAGAAAAGCGCATGGTAGTCTCAAATAGTCCCGCCGATGCAAAGTTCATAGACGAACGCGCTTCTTCAGGAAGAGGTCTCTTAACAAATGGTGGTTCAAGCGTCGGCAACTTGCTTAGCGGCGATGCCTCCTTCAGCTTCTTCACAATGAGCACTTTAACCAAAGAAGACAGTAAGGCAGGTCGACGTCGTAGTGAGGATTTGTACTACTATCTACTTGACCCATACGCGCTTAACCGATCTCTGATTCACACAATTTGGGACGTTTTTGTGGAATTAGGGCAAATCATCAAACAAACTCTTACACGAAGGAAACCCCGAATGAACCGTTTTTCCCACGGCTATCCCCTTGTTCGGGCAGCAGTCAATGTCTTTATGCGGGATGTAGCAACAGCTATGATTGGCCAAAACATTCTCAGAGGCTCACCTGCAATCTATGGTACTTACCTAGGCTATGATGAAATCGCCCATCATTCTGGTCCCATATCGACTGATGCACTGAAATCTCTCAAAGGAATCGACAAACAACTGCGTCGGCTTATTCGAATAATAAATCGACACGCACCCCGCCCCTATGAGCTGTTTGTGCTTGCGGACCACGGGCAGTCCTGGGGGTGGACATTCAAACAGCGGTACGACAAGTCTCTGAAGGAATTCATTTCAGAACTCTTAGTTGGGCAAGCAAAGGTCGGAGAAGTCAAAGCAATGGATGCCCACGTTGGGTATGTCGCGGGGTTATCAGAAGACCTCGATGAAGGACAAAGACGAGCGGTAGGAAAAGGTGCCGGCGAAAACGGGTTCCGCCAATCCCCAAGCTTTCTAAAACGAAAGACTAAGGAAATCGAGGAAGGAGCTGAAATCGATATCAAAGACGCAGACGTTGTCGTTTGTGCCTCCGGGAACTTGGCCCAAATCTACTTTACACACAAGGTAAGTCGAGTGACCAGACAGAACCTGGAAGCAAAACATCCAGGTTTCATCGACCAGCTCGTAGCCCATGAAGGTGTCGGAATAGTCATTATTGATGGCGGAAGAAACGAAGGTCCACTCCTCCTTGGCAAAGGGGGATCCATCAAGCTCCGCACTGGTCACGTCAAAGGTAAAAACCCACTGACACAATACGGACGAGAGAAAATTCGATTACAACAACTCAGGCGTCTTGCTGAATACAAGAGCAGCGGCGGCCTCATCATAATTTCACCAGTGTATGAGGACGGTACGGTCGCAGCATATGAGGAGCTTATAGGGAATCATGGAGGTCTTGGTGGTCCTCAAACCGAGCCGTTTATACTTTATCCAACCGAGGTTAAGGTGGATGGTGATAGTATCATTAACTCTGACCAGATATATCCGATTCTGAGGAAACGACGTCCCAAGTCCTAGATCCATTTCAATTCCGAGAGGCGAGTCACCAATATGGATCAAGAAGAACAAGCCTGTATATTCTGTAAGATAGTGGCAGGAGAAATACCCTCCTCCAAAGTGTTTGAAGACGACCACGTCTTGGCGTTTCTAGACATCCGACCAATCAATCCAGGACATACTCTGGTTATACCGAAGCTACATACTGCGAATCTGGCTGAATTAGACCATAGAACCGGGGGAAGAATTTTCCAGGTTGGCATGAAAATCGCATCGGCTCTTAGACATTCAGGGCTTCGCTGCGAAGGTGTGAATTTCTGGTTGGCTGACGGAAAAGCAGCCTTCCAGGAAGTACCACATGTTCATCTTCATGTTATTCCCCGTTTCACCGGTGATAACCTTCGTATTAAGACTGGACCGGAATATGGGAAGACACCATCTCGTGACGAGTTGGAAAAACATGCAGCTGGTATTACGCAAGCCCTTAAAACAGGGTGAAACAATCATCTAGTACCGCAAAAATAACCTACAAATACTAGTATGAGGCGTGTTTGGTATTGTGCGGTGTTCTTTGCTTGTCAATTAAAAT